>PKYA01000004.1 GCA_003133545.1 Acidimicrobiaceae bacterium
CGGTATGGCAGGACCTGGCCCATGTGGGATACAAATCCGCTACATGATGCCTATAAGAACAAAACCCCAGGTGGGCGGCATGACAAGATACGTTCGCCTGCTCCGGCCCCAAAGCCTCTGGCTAGCCGAGTCCGGGAGCGTGCTGACCGATTCATGCTGCCCCTCCCCTTCGCTCCCCGAGGGCCGGTGGTAAGAAGCCTGCAGCTCTAGATTTCTGCACCCACTTCTTTGCCATGTTGCGGTTTGGCAACCCCATTGCTTTCTCGACTGCCTCAGTGGGGTTCTTTCGATCGTTTATTGCCATTCGATAGACATTCGCGACTGTTTGCAGTTGGTCATTGCTAATGCGCCTCCGGGTCTCCCCTAGCGCACCACGCATCGCCGCGAGATAGATCGACTCCCGCTCCTCGGAACTGACCATCATCATGGTGGTGGCCGACGTCTTGCGGTATGCAGTTCGGTTCTCGCTTATGGCCTTTTTGACCAGTTCGTCAATCCTTGTGGCCCTGATCGACGTTGCAGTCACAGGACGACCCACGTCGGGCCTGAGTGCATGGCGGACTTCGAGCAGTGGGCTTGAGGTGCCGTCGAACCCGATGATCATGGTCACGTCGAAAGTGAGGTCTCCGCCAAAAGCGAGGAATACCTCCCGCGCAGGAACCAAGAGGTCCGTTCCCTTAATCGCTTTGAACTCGCTCTCCAACGCCTCGGCTGTGGCCCCGACACCCACATCGGGTTCGGGGGCGATCATCACCTTCTGAGGCCGTCCCTCTCCCCTCACGACGGGAACGAAAAGATTCAGGCCCTCGTCCAAGAACGTCTCTATTTCGTAGTCCACAGTCCTGACCGTAGGTTTGTGGCACCGATAAGTCAAGCAGTGCCGTTAGAATGACAACTTCCGGGTACTTCCCTGTTCATCACTAGTGCCTTAGTGTGTCAGATAGTGCCGCATATTTCACAAAGTGAACTCTTCGACCTGATCGAGGCCGTGCGGATGGGGCGCGACGGCAGCGCCAGGGATCTTCGTATACGCCTTGGGTTGAGCGCCAGGGATATCGCGTCATTGTGCCCTGTATCGCCGAGTGCCCTCAGCCGTTGGGAGACGGGCGAACGGCGCCCAACTGGCCTCCCCGCTGTGAATTGGGTTCGGCTTCTTCGTCGCCTCGGAGAGGCGGACCGGCTAGCACGTGCGACGCCGCTCGCCGACTCACCGTTCCCCGATCCCAACCAAATAGTACGGAAGGCCCCTGGCGGTAATCAGGGGCCTTCTCTGACCCAACCCAATGGCTCCAAGCGCGGACTCAAGGGGGAGGTGGTCGATTCGAAAGCTTAGCTCGCCCCCACCGACGCGGTGATGACCGCCACCAACTTCATGGAGGTGACGACCAGCACCGTCGTGTGCAAGAGCACCTCGTGACGACACCTGATCACACCTCAATCGACGGATTACGCCGTCGATGTTGGGTCATGTTCGCGTCATCGCGACCCCAACGACCATCTGAGTGAAGTACCCAACGGAGTGCGCCCGATATAGCGCCATCCCGAACGCGCAGACGGTGATCGGCGCGGAGGAGCCTCTCGATGGGCGCGTGCGAAACACACAGAGGCAGTACGGCCACGCGTCGACTGCCACCGAGACGGCAGGGAGCTGCGATGAAGTTGAAGGCAGGCCCGGCGCGGTGAAACACCCAATCACCTGTCGTCATTCTTCCGGCCCTGCGGTGAGCGAGTAATACCCGAGACCGAGAGACATTGCGACGACCTGGCTCCGAAACGAGCGACGTTGCGATCTCTTCCAGACAATCAGTTGCCGCACACGGCCTTCGGGACGTGGTGACTGGTTGCCTGGGAGAGATCCGCTCAAACCTTCACCAAAACGAGCAGGGGTTAGAGGAGGTGCCTCTGGCCTTGGCTCTGTACCCAGCAGGAGAACGCGAACACGAGTCGAAAGGAGAACAACAACATGAACCCCACCCCGAGCAAATCAACACCGACGATCAGAAAAACACGCCAACCACCGCGGCCACTTGCGTGTCGTCACGAGTGGACCCCGTGGTCACGTTCGGGCGTTTTCGACTCGACCGAGATACGGAACTGCCGCAAGTGCCCGTACGTCCAGAAACGACGTTCGACCGATGTTAGACCTGCGGCGGCGCGCAGCAACGACCACGAGCACTCCTGGACCGCATGGACAGCCGACCCAAGCCGCAAGACCAGTAGAAGGGCAAAACGAACTCTGCACCGTTGGTGCGAGATCTGCGGACTCCGAGGGACGAAAGGCCCGACCCCTCGCACTACCAGCACCACCAAGACAGTGAGGGTGGCGTCCTCCGCGTGCCGAATCCTCATTGACACTATCCAAGAAAGGAATTCCCAATGAGTAAAGAACACACCGCTCCATACGTACCAACCCCAACTACAGAAGAGGGGGCGCTTCCCATTGTCATGCTCACCGATCCGGAGGAGCTAATGGGTCAGATCAAGAGGCGCATCGCCGTCCACGAAGCGGCGCATGCCGTTGTTGCATACGAGATCGGATGGGAGGTCATCTTTATCGAGATGTTGGACACGGTGCCCGGTGACGTTCAACACGCGGACCTGTGGGCGTTTACTCGTGTCAATCCAGGCTTAGGGGGAATGGAAATTGAAGACGTTGTCCATTTTCTCGCTGGCCATGTGGCAGAACGGCTCTTCGCTCCCAAGGATGACGAGATTGACGAAGATTTCGGACCCGGTGTCGACGTGCTCAACTACATCGATTTGCTGCGCGAAGGCGATATCGCGGGCGATGGTGATTTCGCTGCCACATGGGATCTGCTCGAATTCAACCTTGACCTTCCGCTAACCGACCCCGATGCGTTTGTGGATGAGGATGTGGAAGGAGAGCGAGAGGCCGCATTTGCGTGGGCCGTGCTGCGTACCTGCCGGGTGGTACTCCCTCTCCGGGACAAGATCCTGCGAGTCGCCGAGCTTGTGGAGGCGTTGGAGGGTGGAGGGCGACTTGATGGTGCTGACATCGTCGCCGTGTTGAGTTAGCCGAGAGAGGCCCTTAGGCGATGGACAGTCGCACCGGCCGGAAGGATGCCGCCGCTCTGGCAGGAGAGACCCCCACCAGCCCTCAGGACACACGGAGTTCTTGGGATGCACCACAAATCCCACCCCACCGAGATCAGTGACGGCTTACGGACTACATCCGGACGAGGCTGCCCCTAGGGGCGCCGTCACGGGGCCTACCCTCCTACCGCACCGTCTCAAAACGAACACATGGGGATAGTCGCGGAAGTCAAGGAGTCCCGCTCGCTGACCGGCTTTTCAGGACGGTCGCTTCCGCGACGACATTCGGCCATCATGTTCCGGTGACGAACAAACCCTCAATCGGGGAACGGATTCGCTGGATTAGGCATCACGTCCGGCCCTTGCGTCGGAGTGTGGAGTTCAGCCGGTCGGTCAGTGAGGTCCGCACTTGTATGGATGCCGCCGTNNAGGGCCGGGATGGTCTCTGGGAACACACAGGGCGACTGGATGAGGCCCACTCTCGTAGGCACGCTGGACGGCTACAACCAGACATCGAGGTGTACTTATTGCGTGTCTGCCGCGCCGGGCGAGGTCGCGGCGCTGGTCACCCTAGTGGCTGCCTGCCTATCCCTCGTTAGTGCATTGATCCTGGCGTTGATAGGAGTGTTTGGCTCTCTCGTGTGTCTGGTCGTTGCGGCTTTCCTTGTACTTGGTTTCGCCACGTTTGTTTCTCAGACAGAGCAGGGCATCCGTGAGGAACGACTCCTGCTGGAATGGCTAACAGCGGTTGAACGTTCCCTGGCACCCCCGCCCTAAATGTGCCGTTTCCGGCAGGGAGTCGCATGCGGCGCTTCGGGAGAAGCTCTAGTGGCTCAACTCGCTTGCGGCGTCCCAGAGTGTCGTTCCAGACATGGAGTAGACCGCCATTCGGTCCTCATCGAGCGAGGTGATCTCGATCCGCTCGTTCATGTCCGCTCCGGCCAGGAACGCACCAGTACGCGGCTCAACAGGGCACTCTACCGACCACCGATCGCCCGTGATGAGAATCGTAGACACATCTCTTCCTGCGACGCCGGGGGCGACATATGTCTGATCGGTTCCAGCAGCGCACATGCCCTCAAAAGTGAACGCATTGTCGTCGGGGCGGGATTCCACCACCGGGCGAGGGGCACCCACAGACCGGCAGGAGGATTCGTTGCGGGGAGCCGTGGCAGCTCGCCATTCATAACCTCTTCCTCGTCCCAAACACCCCAGTCCCGCATCCGTCCATTGTGCCCGCCCTGCGCCATAGCCGTGAAATAATCGGAAAATGGCCTCACTACTTGACGAGCCATCCCGAACTCCACCCGCTGCTGTACGACGCCAGCTTCGGCGCGAAGTTGGTTGGGGGTGTCCGGTCAGTGGATGCGGGAATCCGTATCTCGAATACCACCACTTTTATCCTCCCTGGGCCGAGGACCATCACCACGACCCCGCTCGGATGATCGCCCTCTGCGCAATACATCATGCTCAAGCGGAAGCTTGGACAGTCTCCCAAATGCGAGAGATGAAAGTTGCGCCGCAGGATCGGCCTGAAGTCCAGGGTCGATTTCAATGGATGCGGGAAGACATTCTCGCCGTCGTAGGCGGTAACTTCTTTTATGAGACGCCACACATGGTGGTATTCAGGGGTGAGCCGATGATCTGGTTTGAGCGAGACGAAGATAAGCGGCTGCTGTTGAATCTGCGTGTGCTTACAGCCTCCGGGCACCCCCGCACTCGCCTCGAAAACAATGATTGGTTCATCCGCGGCGATCCCATCGAGGTTGAAAGTCCGCCAAATGGCGCCCGACTCCGAGTCCGTTACGACAATGGTGACGACGTTGGAATACGATTTCGGGAGTGGTCAGACTCAAATGAGCTTGCCGCTACTTTCCCCAGAGCACTCGCATTCGGATCAACCCTGAATTTCCCACTTGTCACTGCCGAGATCAATGTGGAAGTTGGAGGGACCAATATCAAGTTTGGACCCACGTCGACCCAACTCCCAGGTGTGCAAATTACGGGATCGGTAGTGTCCCACTGCGGAGCCGGGTTTGTCTTTGGATGACTGGGTGACCCGCCCGCCAGCCGCTAGTCGTAGTCGTCAAATCGACGCCGATAGGACCCGGCCTGATCACTGAGACGCATTTCGTCGGCGGCGTCTGCGAGCGCACTCCAAAAAGTCGCTGGAGCTGCTCGCTCCGCTCCGGCATCTGCGAGCGTTTCCATAGCGAGTTCAAGCTCGTTGTGGTCGAGGAACTCTTGATACGTCCCGTTGATTTCGCCCGGTGGAAGTTCTACCCAGGCTCGAACCAGATGGCCTCGTGTTCGTTCCCAGCTTGTGAGAAGTTCATCGTTCGTCATGGTCAACGAACCCTACCTGTAGTCGGCAGGAAGTAGCCCAATACATTGCAGGGAGGGCGGACACTGTAAAGCTTCTGACTTGAGTCGTGCCTTCGGAGTAGCTTCAAGCAGATGGGCCAGCAAGCGTCGGGCGAAGGCATTGCAAGTCTCAACGAGAAGGGCGCTCCCCTAGACGTCTTTTTTGAGGTCATCGGCCATGGCTCTCTGCGAGAGGAAGCTGGCCAGCCGAACGGGTCGAGCCTGGTCACTTACGACCATGGAGGCGGCGCTCACCGGAAGCCCTGCCGAGTGACGATCAGGGACCTGGACGAACCACCTTCGGACGTAGCTGACGCCTACCTCCGGCTCCACTTGCTTTCGCACCGATTTGTCCAGCCGAACTCGATCAATCTCGATGGCATCTTCGCGGTGCTCCCGAATGTCTGCTGGACTTCGCTCGGCCCCATTGATCCTGCCGAGATCGCCGACGTGCAACGGAGGGCGCGGCACGAGGGGCACCACATAGAAGTCCATTCGCTGGACAAGTTTCCGAGGATGCTGGACTACGTCGTCCCATCGGGTGTGCGAGTCGCCGATGCAAGCCGCGTGCGTCTTGGTGCCTACCTCGCCGAGGGCACCACGGTCATGCACGAGGGTTTTGTGAACTTCAATGCGGGGACCCTCGGTCCGGTCATGGTCGAGGGCCGGATCAGCCAAGGCGTCGTGGTCGGGGCCAATAGTGACATCGGTGGCGGGGCATCGACCATGGGAACCCTCTCAGGAGGCGGCTCCGAACGCATCTCGGTGGGTGAACGCTGCCTGCTCGGAGCGAATTCGGGACTCGGAATCTCCCTCGGCGACGACTGCGTTGTGGAAGCTGGTCTCTACCTCACTGCGGGCACGATCGTGACCCTTCCTGACGGGACTCGGAGGAAGGCGCTCGAACTGAGCGGCCAGTCAGGCGTCCTCTATCGGCGAAACAGCATCACTGGCGGCGTTGAAGCACTCGAACGATTTGGCAAGGAAATCGCCCTCAATTCTGATCTTCATGGGAATCAATAGGCTGATCTGCCGGGGTGCCCTATCGGGAGCTGATGGGCGCAAGAGGGCAGCACAGGTAGAGGGCCGTTCATTCAAGCTCTGCCTCTGCCCGCCCCAGGGATGTCTGAACCGGAACAGCTAACGTTGACTTGT
Organism: Acidimicrobiaceae bacterium; assembly: GCA_003133545.1. Lineage (GTDB taxonomy): Bacteria > Actinomycetota > Acidimicrobiia > Acidimicrobiales > RAAP-2 > Bog-473. The sequence goes on from PKYA01000004.1 coordinate 6,574, forward strand.
GGCACTTACCCCACTTGCTCAGTACATCTTTGAAGCGGCCGACAAGGCTTGTTCCGAATTCGTCACCGAAGGTGAGTTCTTCGAGACCTTCACGGAGAAGGTGCTGGCCAGATCGGACGAACGCGAACCCGGCATCGCTTCTGCGATAGCTGAAAACGTGAATGCAAATAGGTGGCCCTGGAGGCGCACCTGATTCAGACGTCCTACATCCTTGGGAACTCCTCTGCTTCGGTGACTGAGGTGCTCCCGCCAGGTTGGGCCTACCGGGAACCAGCCTCCAGGCGGTTGAAGATATCCAGAGCTGCGCCGCACTGATCCAGCCCGATCCGGGAGGCGTCTTCCACTTGCTGAAGACGGGCCATGCGCTGCGGGTCCTCCGATCGGATGTCGTTCAGATTGGTCACCTCGGCTGCCTTACCTGGCGGAGCCAGTGCCCAAGCTTCGTTCCATGTTTCCGCGATCGCCTTCAAGGCAGCGCGGAGCGTTGCGTCGCCTACCCGCGCCGCGTTGTCTCGAAGCTCTAGCCCGGTCCCCTGCCGCTCCGAATCAAGCCAGAAGGATGCGTCCCGACCACCGTGCGCCACCGCCTCCTGGAAGTTCCCTCGTGCGGTCTCAATGGCCCGTCGAACCCTCGCTGGATCAGGACCAAGCGGTGGTCCAGGCTCTCCCCTTGGTGGCGGCAGAACTTTGGTCAGAGGCCACCCGTCCAGGCCGCTCTCGCACTCGATGCGCACCCTGAATTCAGGCAGCTGATCGGCGGCACCGCAGCAGAACGTGATCTCCTTGTAGTCCCCGATCTTCAGCGGAAAGGTAATCTCGTCATCAGCCCAGCTCAGGCCCGTTATCGCCAGCGGGTAGGTGATCCGGTCCGGTGGGCGCGNNCGAAAGATAGTCACCGCTGAGAGGTCCTGGGGACCGTCATTGCGCACCCTATAAATGGCCTTGTCGCTCGGTGGTGGCGCCGGGTGAACCAGGGCGATCTCCAGCTGGGGCACACGGCTCAGCCGATCGCTCGACTGGGCCGCGTCTGCTGATCGTTCGGCCGCAATGGCTGATCGGCCCGCTGCTGCACTTGCATTGCGAGAGTAACCGACAGCTACGACGGACACGATCAGCGCAGCCGCGCTCAGGCAGGCCAGGAAGATCGTCACGTTTCAAGGCTACGCCCAGGTAGTATCGCGATCCTTCCAGCTCGGAGCGCGAGGGCGCGGCGGGTGGCCCCATACGAGGGTCTTCGGATGGGTGAGCAGGCCCCCCGGCCTGTGGACTCGTCGCTGGTCCACATAACAAATGGACCAGTACCAAGAGAAGGGTCTCACTGGTCCCACGCCTAGAAAGGACCAGCTCCGATGGAATGTACGGGCCACCCCTGGACTTGCCCCTGCAGGGATCACCGTCTGTGGCGTTCATTGCAGAAGAAGATGATGCCTAGTTCGGGACGGCGGCGCGACTCGTCCCGTTCTCGCTCCAGTGGCGCGAGTGGAGGGACCGGGTCGAGCCAAAGCCGGAAGCGACGCCCAACCAGGCGGACAACGCGGCGCGGCGGTCGCTCCTAGGCCCACCTGAACCACTGCCAACTAAGTGGTGGTAGTAGCGGACCGAAGGCCGAGTACTAGCTCCGCGGGGGTGATGTACAAGTCGCACCCAGCCGGAAGGAAGCCCTCTTGCCACGAGAGCCACCCCCCGGCCCTCAGGAAGCCCGCTCTTCTTGGAAAGCACCAATCCCTCCCTGTGAGTATCAGTGAAGGCGTACGGGTCACCCGCACCATGCGCTCGTACCACGACCTGTGGTCGGCCGTCACCGGGCCTGCCTACTAACGCACCGCCCACAAACGGCACTACGGGGATAGGCGGCGGACAAGGAAGCGGCGAGCTGACTTTTGTTAGATATCGACACCCACGCTCCGGGCGACCTCGGCCAAGAAGTCAAATTCGTCGCGGTCCAGTGCCATAGCGGCCACTCGGATGCTCGCAGCAGCAAGCGCAACAAGGGCGTAATTCGTGAATCGGCGCTCATGAGTTTCCAGCCTGTCAAGGTTCGATGACAACGCTTCTGGCGGAAGTCTCACTCCTTGCGATTCCGGGGAAAACGTCTCCATCAAAGTCCAGATCGCGTTAACGACGTCCTCATACGTAGAGAGGACCGCTTGATTGTCGGGCATATGCGAATGGTAGACCTGAAACCGCCCCCGAACGCCGGTTATGCGCTGGGGAAGTTCGTCCCACGCGGGGCGCTCATTTGGCACCCAGGAGGGCAATCAATGTCGCCTGCGCGGCAGGTCACTGGTGTGTCTCAACCAGTGGGCGGCGGACGTCTGGCGGCTCTCTCTAGCGGCAGACGGACTCGTATGACGAGATCTTCGCAAGCGCGGGCCTTCTCGTACGCGTCGTTCGCCGACTCTATTGTGAAGTAGGGGCCGTCCTCTCGCCTCTGCCCGATCCGCCACTCGTTCCGAACCACGCTTCCCGCTTCAACGTCCACCTGGAAGTGTTGGCTCATAGGATCGTGTGCAAAGCGGTTTCGATGCTGGACCAGCTCATCTAGAGCGTGCAGCAGGGCGTCTACCTGTTGGGCCGAAAAGTCGCGTTCCGCCGCGAGTGCCTCCCGCTCAGCAACGAGCACTTTCTTGAACCTGTAGACGACGGGGCCGAGCGTTCCCCTGCTCTCGTAGAAGTCCCAGAACAGGTCGACCTTGCGAGCCTCGGTGAGGAAGTAGTCGATTAACATCAGCCGGAGGTCGGCCTCGATCTCGATCGCCACATCTAGAAACCCGGCGCGCACCATCCGCAGGGCGTAGATCTCTTCCATGGGGTCCGGCCGGAAGTCGGCGGGATCAGTCTCCATCCGCTGAGCCTACGTTGCTAGTGACTTGTCAGCCCCGGCCATCTCGTCGTCCGAGGTGCCTGCCTCATAACGCCGGTTATACAGCAGGTCAGGAGACCGTTGCTGATGCCGTGCAGTTTGCTCCTCCGACCGATGCATTAATGAGCATCTGTGCACCAACAAGATCCCTCGGGTCGATGACGAACGAATAGGTGGCACGGCCCCCGTCGTCCGTCGAAGATGGCCCATACGTCGTTAGTGGCACATCATTGTTCGGGAGCGACCCGTTGCCCGTAAAGTTGACGGACCCGGTCACGGTCGCATCTCGATCAGTCGACTCAAGGTAGGCGTTCACAGTGTCGCCGGGAGCCACGTAGTCCGTTCCGCTTGGGGTACCCAGGGTGAACTGACAGGAGTAGGGGCTGGAAGTGGTGGTAGACGTCGGGAGGGTTGTGGTCGTCACGGGTGATGATTTAGCGCACGAGCGGGCCGCGCTGTCTAACTCGGTCTGTTGATTTTCTGAGCCAGCTCCGCCAGCGAAGTGTGTCTCTAGATACACGACCGCGCAGTCACATTGATTCGACGTGCCGCCACCCTGCTCGCAAGCATTCTTCGCTGCTCGGACTTCGGCGGAGGTCCATCCGCTTAATNNCAGAGATGAAGGCGTTCCACCTGAGCAAGCGCCGAGAGCTATCGAACACGTTGCCAGGGCCAAACAGAACAGCACCTTGAAGTGCCGTGCTGCTCCAACTCTCCCCGTCACATTGTTGAACCTACTCGGCACAGCCACATCAACCAAAGGAGCGCCCCGAACGCCGATTTGGAACCGGAGGGTTAGCCAGCAGCCCGACGACGCTCAT
>PKYA01000009.1 GCA_003133545.1 Acidimicrobiaceae bacterium
TGTGCAGATTCGGTTGATGCTTGGTCAATCGATTTCGGTTGAGGCTTTACACCGCGTTTGTCAGTTTTAGTGCCTTTCGGCCTTTTTCTTCCTCACCTCCCCGATTGAGCTTCTGAGCACAGTCTTCACCAGTTCGTTGCCAATCCAGACGTCGAGTAGCTGCTCACGGACGTGGACGTCGACGATCTCACCACTCCGGTGCCGCCCGACGCTCACCACCTGGTTGGACACGGAGATGGTGCCGACGGATGAGACGGTGCGGGCTACCCAATCGTCACCCGCGCGGTCGTCGGTGAGGACGCGAAGGGTCGGGGGCCAGGTTGGGCACCGACCCCTCTGGGCGTTTGGTGAATCGTTCGGAGGGTGTGGCCATGCCCAGGCTCTGGTGGGGTCGTTCCGTGTTGTACTCGTGGATCCAGGCATCGAGAGTCTTCTGGGCGAGGGCAAGGGAGGGGAAGATCTGGCCACCGAGGAACTCCTGGCGGAAGGTCCGGTGGAACCTCTCCACTTTGCCCGTTGTGGTCGGCGATGCCGGGGCGGTCAGGCGGTGGGTGATGCCGTTCTCCCGACAGATCTTGTCGAAGAGCACCTCGGTGGGCTTGAGGCCGAACCGGTTGGTGAAGACCTTGCCATTGTCGGTGAGGATCTCTTCGGGGACCCCGTGGCGCTCGAGGCCTGAGCCAGAAAGCCACACACCGGCCGGGCCGTGGCCCTCACCATGATGCCGGCGCAGACGCAGTACCGCGAGTGGTCGTCCACCCCGGTCAGGACCTTGCCCTCGGTGCCGTCCTCCAGCAGCACGCCGCCGACGATGTCCATCTGCCAGAGCTCCATGGGTCGGCCCCGTTCCCAGCGCTTGTAGGTCGGGAGCTTCTTTCTCCGCTCCTTGGGCTCGATGAGGTTGTGACGGATGAGGGCCCGGTAGATGGCCGACAGGGAGGGCAGCGGCGTCACCCCCTCCTTCTCCAGACGGTGGCGGAGGGTGACCTGTCCCCACGAGGGGTGTTGTCGACGGAGCTCGAGGAGCCTCGCCTCGACCGTGGCCGGCATCTGCAGTGGGGAGGATCTGGGCCGGTGAGACCGGTCGGCCAGTGCCGGAAGGCCGCCTCGTTCATAGCGGGCCAACCAGGCATGCACACTCTGCCGGCTCACGCCATATGCCTCGGCCACCTCGCCGACGCTGTAACCGTCCCTGAGCACGCCCAGGACTGCGTCATATCGCTGTTCCATCTTGCTGAGCTCCACGAGCACTCGGCCACCTCCTTAGCTCCTAAGAGCGCAGGTCGGTGGGGCCAAGGTGTCAAGCATCAACCGGAACTGTGTCAAGCAACTACCGAAACTACCGCAAGGATCACCCGGAACTAATTCCTAAAGGATCACCCGAACTCCTACAGGGCTGTGTGGGGCAGGCAGGGATCGAACCTGCGACCGAGGGATTATGAGTCTCCTGAAGAACTTCTACTGGCTCGCCACGGTTTGCGCATTCTTGCTCTGAACTGCTCCTATTCGAGACGCCGTTCCCAACGCTCCCCAACTCTCGACGGGTCTTGCCGACGTTTCTAGTCACCGATTAGGCACGGCGCCGTGCCCGCCCCCGCAACTGTGGACAGCTTCCGCGTCATTGGGCCTGGCCCCATTGACCGGATCCCGGTGAACTGATCCACCTGACCCGGGGAGGCGCATCTCGGTGGCGAGGCCGGAGGCCTACCGCGATACTGAACGGGTCGGGCAGACGGGGGCGCCCCGTCCTGGCAACATGGCATGGCCGCCAGCAACGGCTGCCCTCGGGGTGGTCGGCGGGAAAGGAGCAGCTGATGGCCGAACTCTCGAGTTTCGACGGGACGATCCTGTACTACGAGGAAGAAGGAGCGGGTTCACCGGTCGTGCTGCTCCACGGCCTGAGCTCGAGCACCAAGGGGAATTGGAAGGATCCCGGCATCTGGGCAGTCCTCGTGCGCGCCGGCCACCGGGTCATCGGCCTTGACGCCCGCGGCCACGGGCTCTCGGCCAAGCCCCATGATCCGGCGGCCTACGAAGACGGGGCCCCGGAAAAGGACGTGGCTGCCCTGCTGGACCACCTCGGTCTGGTGGAAACGGACCTGGTCGGGTACTCGATGGGGGCGGGGACTGGGCTCCGATTCGCTGCTTCGGACAGCCGACTCCGTCGGCTGGTGCTCGGCGGTATCGGTGGGGATCCGAAAAAGTGGGGAGCGCCACAGGAGGGTAGTGGCGCCTCGATGCAGCAGAGGTGGCTGGCTGGTCTGGAGGCAGATGACCCCAACTCCATCGAGGACCCCGTGGCCCGTGGGGCCCGGAAGGTCTTCGAGTCACGCGGTAATGACCTCAAGGCCATTGCCGCGCTGCTCCGCTCGAACCGCCAGCACCTCTCGTCCGACATCGACCTCGAATCGCTCAAGGCTCCGACGCTGGTCGTTTGCGGAGACAAAGACGCCTCCCCCAAGGAGCTCGCCGAGGCCCTGCCCGACGGACGGTCCCTCGTTCTCGAGGGAGATCACGAAGGTGTCGTCGCCAACCCTGCGCTGGCGGAGGCCATAGCCGAATTCGTCGCGGCGTAACGACAGCTCATATCGCCGGCGAAGTCGCTCGATACTCCATCAGCCGCGTCGGCCGGTCACCAACCGGCGGCGGCTGATGAACTGGCGGGCCGGGAGGACAGGCCGGAAGAGGAGTGAGCGAAGGTGCGTGCACACCGGCCGACACCCAGCGTTGCCAACTCGACCCGCGACGGCCACGCCACGGGCATCCGCCTACGGAGTCGCGGGAGGTGGAGTCGCGGGAGGTACCGAGCCGAAGGCGACCGCGAATCCGTCGTTGGAGCCGTCGGGGGCCGAGGGGATCGAAATGACGACGCCGTTGTCGTTGTTCATCATCTCGCCGGCCGTTGTCGTGCACGCAGACCCACTACACGCCTGGTTGCCGGTGAGGTCTGGGTTGGCGTCGGCGTCGATCGTGCCAGCGCGGAACGAGGTCGAGCCGTAGTCGGCGAGGGTCGCAACCCCTTGCCCAACCGTTGGGGCCTCGAGGATCCACTCTGCCGAGGCGCCCGGGCCGTCGTACGAGAGCGTCTTGGTGAAGGTCCACCCCTGGGTCTGGTCGGACAGCGTGAGCGTCCAGGTCGGGGAGCCCGAGACGCCCTTGTTCACGATGAGCTTCGTATCGCCCGA
>PKYA01000241.1:0-217 GCA_003133545.1 Acidimicrobiaceae bacterium
GCGGCCCAACCGAAGGTGGTGCGGGGCACCGGGTAGGGCTCGTCTATGACGTTCGGTTCGCCCAGGGCCAATGGCACCATCTGCGCCTGGTCCCGCACGAACGTCAGTGCCGCGCGCAGGCGGCGAGCCAGATCGTGCCCGTCCTCCGGGCGTGACGCAGGGGGGTCGTCGGCCTCGATCCACCACTCGGCCCGTCGGCCCTGGCGCGGGTCGGCGA
>PKYA01000241.1:236-25519 GCA_003133545.1 Acidimicrobiaceae bacterium
GGCCGTCGCTCGGTCCTCCGTAGACAGTCAGCGCGAGATAGACGGCATCACCGACTCGCCCGCGCACGTGGTAGGTCCGTTGCGGATTTATGGGTGCGAATTGGTAGTACGCGTCGGCGTTGTCGCCGCCCCACTTCTTGTAGGGCCCGACGATGTCGACGAACCGGGGATGCGCGGTGTCGGCCCACACCTGCGTGTCCATGGCCACCTGGACTATGGAGAAGATCCACTTGTACCCCTCCACCACACCCTGGGTGTCGAGCGGCGTGTTCGGTCCGCGTAGGATGTGCGATTCCAATCTCCCCAGCTCGTCCACCAGCTCCGTGAAGGCATCATGGAGAGCGGTCGCGGCGTCGACCGAGCCCGCTTCGTCGTGCTGGTCAGCAGGCATAGCGTCCGTGCTCGGCCGCAGATGGGATGCATCTCGATTCCATCGGGTGGGATGGTAACGGATCCCCGACGGCGTGACCCCGAGCGTGGCAGCGCCACCGCCGGCGCGGCTAGCGGATGGTCCCGTATCCCGGCACCAACGGGAGGTCGAGCGCAGTGACCCAGCCAGCCGGGAGGTCGTTGACGGCAGGGACCGCGTTGAGGGCGCGCAGCCCGGTGGCGAGACATCCCGCCGCGGCGGCATCGCGTCCGCTGCCATCGCTGAAGCGGAAACTGGTCTCTTGCGTGATCGACGGGGACCCGTCGATCACGACCCGGTAGACGTCGTCCTGCGTACCGTGGGGCCAATCGGGCGCCGCGCCGGCGCCCACACGGTTGACGTGTTCGAGACAGATCCGGGGTTCCCCGCGGTAGATCCCGTTGATGGTGAAGCGAATGGCGGCGACCTCGCCCGGGTTGACCATCCCCTTCGCAGTGGCGATCGGCTTTGCGGTCACCCACTTCTCCCAGGTGGTGGTGATCTCATCGAGTTCGACACCCACCGCATGCGCCATCATCGGGACGGTGGCTCCCCATGACATCGTCAGGATCTCGGAGTGCTCGAGGAGTGGGATGAACTCGGGCGGGCGCCCGATGCCCATCTCCTCTTCGTAGTCACCTTCGTAGTTGGTGTAGTCGAGGATCTCGAGCGCCCTCACCTGGCGGACCTCTGCGCACAGACCCATGAGGGTCATCGGGAACAGGTCGTTGGCGAAGCCCGGGTCGATGCCGGTTGTGAAGCACGACGCGCCACCGGCCGCACAGGCCTCGGAGATCGGATCGCGCCATGTTGGAGGGATCAGGGACATGCTCGGCCATACCCAGGGCGTCATCGCCGTGGAGCACACGTCGATGCCGGCTCTGAGAAAGGCGCCGATGTCCCTCAGATTGTCGCCGGCGTGGGCTGCCGTCGGTCCGTAGTGGACCAGGGCGTCCGGCCGCAGGGCGATCAGTGCGTCGAGGTCGTCCGTGGCGGTGATGCCAACCGGCCCTATGCCGCAGATTTCCCCCACATCCCGACCGACCTTCTCCGGATTGCGCACGCCGACGCCGACCAACTCGAACGACGGGTGCGCCACCACCTCGGGGATGACCATTTTCCCGACGAAGCCCGTACCCCAGATGACGACCCGTTTTGGCGCTTGCATGCACGCATCATGCATCACAACGGCCCTTCAGGCGGCTGCCCCCGACTGCGGGGTCCTTACCTCTGGGCCCCTACCTGAGCATCCTCTCCATCTGATCGGGATTGTCGAAGAAGACCCGGACAGCCGCGATACGGGTCTCCCGGTCGAAACTCATCAGGAACAGGATCTTCTCCGTGAATATCCGATGCTGTCGCTGCATGCGGATCTCGGCGACAGCGGCCACGAACTCGTCGCCGACGAGCCAGTCTTCCCACTTGATCAGATTGAAGGTGCTCGTGGCGTCTGAGAACAGATGCACCAGATGCTCGGTCACCTCGGTTGCGCCCGTGAAGGTGCCCGCCAGAACGTGGTGTCCGGGAACGCGGTACTCGCAGTCCGGGGACAAGAGCGCGACGGCCTGTTCCACGTCGTGCTCGGCGACGGCGAGGAGGAATTTCCGTGCGACGGCAAGCCGGACAGGTGGGGTAACGGGCATTTCGGCTCCTCCGGTGACGTCAGTCCACACGAAGTCTCTAGCTTAGGCCGCGCCATCGTGACTGGACCTTGGGGAACAATTGACAGCCCGCTGTCGTTGGACCGCATATGCACGACGATTGCGCCCTGGTGCGCGGGCTCCTGCTGGTGCGAGGGGCTGCGCGGCAAGAGCGGCCCCATGGGGCTCGAGCGGCATGACGCTCGAGGTGCTTGCCTTGGCTCTGGCGGCCAGCGGGTTCACCGCAACCGCCTCCCTTGCGCAGCGACACGCGGCGGCTTCGGCGCCGGACAATTTCAGCTTCAGTTGGCACCTCGTCGGCCATCTGCTGCGCCGACCCATGTGGTTCGTCGGGATCGCCAGCATGATTCTCGGGTTTCTCTTCCAAGTCGAGGCACTGCGTCTCGGAAGCTTGAGCGCCGTCCAACCGCTGATTGCGACAGAGCTGGTCATCGTCTTCGGGGTGATCGCTCTGCACGAACCCCAACGCGTGCACCTGCGCGACTGGCTCTCGGCCCTTGGAATGGTGATCGGCCTGGGTGTCTTCTTGGCTCTGGCCCGACCTGAAGGCGGGCATGCCCACGCCTCGCCGGCCTTCTGGATCTCCGCCGGCCTTTCGACCTTCGCTTTCGCGGGCACTTTGGCCGCGTTTGCGCACCTGCCGGTGCGCGGCCGCCGTCCGAGCGCGGGCCGCAAGGCGGCTCTGCTGGGGATTGCCGCCGCCGTTGGATTCGGATTCGTGGCCGCCGTGATCAAGGAGCTCAGCTCGCATCTGTCCCAGGGTGTCTGGGGCGTGCTCTCGAACTGGTCGCCCTACGTGCTCATCCTCTCCGGCGCCATGGCTCTCTACTTGGCGTCCAATGCCTTCCAGGCCGGTTCGCTGGCGGCCTCACAGCCAGGGCTCACCCTGGTGGACCCGCTGGTGGCCAGCGCGCTCGGCGTCATCCTCTTCGGCGAGCGACTTGACCATCACCCCGTGGTGTTCGCCGGGGAACTCGTGGCCGTCGCCCTGATCGTGGCCAGCGTCGTGATGCTCAGCCGCAGCCCGCTGGTCCAAGAAGGCGAAGTTCCGGCCCCGGCCTCTGGCGCGTCGCGCGCCAGCGAGGCAAGGCGCGCTGGCTGGGTTCCCCGCGATCATGCGCTGCCGGCGCACGTCGGCATCCCGGGTCGGCCGTCCTCGTCGGCTCGGCGCCGACGGTCCCGCCTCGGGGCCCGTACCCCGCAGCGAGCGGGAGCCGGAACGACTCCTGCCGTTGCCGCGCCGGAGCACGGCGCGGTCGACCGACCGGATCAGGTCGCGTCGCCTGAAGAACCTCTGGCCCGGAGGTAGCCGGCACAACCGGCCGTCTCGAGGTCGTCGTCCCGAAAGGCGCCCGGGTCGCATCTCAACCGGTCAATACTAAAATCGCGTGACAAATCCGCGAACGCCAGTCTTCGGTTTTCGTTCATAAACGACAGCTGCATTACGTTTCGACCACTGGTCACCTCAGGCCATGCAACCAAGGTGGAAACAATGCGTGCTGCATCTCGTTTGTTGATGGCGAGCACGACCACCCTGGTGCTCTTCACGACCATCGGGATGATCCACGTGGCCCCAGCCTCCGCGTCAGGATCGGTGCAGGTCGTCTCGACATCACAATGGGGACCCGATGTCCTCGGGCTGGATTTCGTCGGCGAGGTGGTGAACAACACGTCCACCAATGAATCACTCGTTCAGCTCAATCTTGGCTTCTACAATTCGAGCGGCACTCTTCTCGGCACTGATTTCACATTCACGTCCCTCGATGACCTCGCTCCTGGCGAGAAATCCCCTTTTGAGGACGACTTCACCCCCCCCGGTGAGATATGACCACACGAATATCCTCAGCATTGATCCGACGCCAACATCGGTCGCCCCAAATCGCAATTTCACGATCACCGTGACGGGTGAGGGCACCGACGATTTCGGCGACCTCAATGTGGTCGGCAATGTCATCACCGACAACACCACTGCAGACAGCTTCGTGAAGGTCGTATTCACGTTCTATGCCGGGACGACGGTCGTGGGGCAGGATTTCGCTTTTCTATCGACGGATGCGACGAGCGACCTGGTACCATCGCGAACAGGGAATTTCGACGAAGTGGTTGACCCGGAAATGCCTGCATTTGGCAGTTTTGTGACTACGGCACAGTCGGACACCCCAGTGAGCGCCGCGGCCACCAGCACGTCCAGCACCTCGACTTCCACCAGCCCCTCGACGAGCTCTCCGACCACTACCACGACGACCAGCTCGACACCTTCCACGACGTCAACGACGCAATGCACTTCGTCCACCTCCACCACTCCGGCCAGTACGACGACGACGTCGTCCGTGCCGACATCCACCACGAGCACGACGGGGCCGACCGGTTCGACCACCACCACAGTGCCGTCGACGTCGACGTCGACGACTACTCCAACGTCGACGACCGCGCCGACTACCACCACCACGACGTCCACGACCGCGTCAACGTCCACCACGACTTCCACAGCGCCGACGTCGACGACATCGACGACATCCACGACTACGACTGCACCTACCACCACGACCACAACGGCGCCTTGTGGCTCCGCTGCGAACGGTGACGGCTCCTCCACCATCAGTACCTCGAACGCGTCGACGACGGGTGCATTGGCGCCGTCGTCGACGTCTTCGCTGGCATTCACCGGAGTCGGTTTGGGCGTGTTCTGGGTTGTCGTATCCGGCGCGGCGATGTACACCATCGGCGCAGTCGGGCGGAGACGCCTCACCAGAAGAACGAAGACGGACTGAAGGATCCCTCGCCGGAGGCGCCGCTCCAGCGGCGCGTTTCTTGGCCCATGCAATATGACGGCGCGGACGGTTTTGGTCGAAACGCGCGCAGGGCTCGTTTGGTCCGGATGGACATCACCAGCGCCGATGTTGGCGGTGTGGAGGCAGGTGCGATGTGCGGGCTGCTGGCGTGGCCGCATGGCCTCGGATTACCCTCGTCCTCACCCCAATAGGGGTAAAGGGGGGTGCGGCGACAATGCGCCGGCATTTACACGGGCTGAAAACGACCTTCTTCAATCACCCGATTCGTTCCTGCACGCTCGGATTACTCGGGCTATTTGCGATTCTCACAACTTGCCTATTGTTTTTTCACTCTCCGCTCCCGTTGTCCCATCAGCCCTTCCCCGACGCGCATGAGTACCTGGACGCAGCCAATAGATTGGCCCACGGGCAGGGTTACACAACGACGGTCCGCGACAACGTGTATTCGCACCACATACACGAAGCAGTCAACCCGCCCCGGTTTCCACCCGGCACGTCCCTTGTCCTCGCCCCCTTCGCTCTTCTCGGTCATTTTCCTGGCAACATCGAGTTCGGCTCCCGGTTGCTCGTTGTCGGTTTAGTGCTGGCGACTGGTTGGGCGGCGTTCACTCTTGCGGGGTGGTATGCAGCCTTACTGGCTGTCCTGATTGCGTCCACGACCGACTTCCTACTCATTCAAACGCAGATCGTCATGTCGGACGTGCTGGCGGCACTCTTAGCGGTCCTCTGTATTCCGCTCCTACGCTCTCGGCGTAGTTGGGCCCTTTATCTGCTGGGGTTCATCGCCGGATATGGCGTCCTTGTTCGACAAGCCGGGTTCGTGGTTGTGTTGGCCGTCCTCCTTGTGCTCGGCGGACGGGACCGACTTCGAGCAGCGACGGCTGCGAGCCTTCCGATCGTTGGCCTGTTCCTCTACAGCTGGTCGACATTCGGGGCACCGTGGCGGACGGGTTACGGCTACTGGCTCGGGAGCTTCCCAGAGTTCTCGTTCACCTACATCTGGAAGCACCCATGGTCACCGGGAGGGGAAGACGGCTACTTCGCGTCCTCGCTCAACACTATTTTGCATTTGCTTTCCTACGGCTCGTCTGGCGCCTTCGGGGTTCTTCCCAATGCCCTCTTCTACCCACTGGTCATTCTGGGGTTCAGTACAGTCTTCGGCCCCCCCTTACTCGGCCTTCTGGGCTCGGCAGCTGCTGTGTGGAAGTGGCGATTGCCCGAAGCTCGCTTTGCGCTTCTGGTCGCGGTGTTGACGGTCGTTGTCTATATGGCCAATTTCACCCAGGACGCGAGGTTCATGGCTGGCCCAAGTTTCCTTCTCATGGCGTGGGGATCAGCCGCACTCGTCGTCATGGCGCGCCGACTGCGCGATCGCTACGGAGACCAAATAGTGCAGCGAATTGCAGGGGCTCCGGCCAGTACAGCTCACGCGCGCTCGCGGGATCTACCATCACAAGCCGTGCAGAATGCGACTGGCGACGACGTCCTTCGCCTGTAGAGGGAACGAAGCACGCTGAACCTATACCTCGCCTGACGGCCCACGACGGTGCCTCGAGATCCGGTCAGATCTGGGGGACCCTCGGTTCCCGCCACATCCGCCAGATCGGGGGACTACCCCGCTTCGAAGGCACTTGATCGATCACCTCGAAGCCGAAGCGGGAGTAGAGCGAGAGGTTTCGCTCCTTCGATGACTCGAGGTATGCGGGTTCTCCCGCCTCGTCAACGCGAGCGAGCATTGATCGCAACAACGCGGATCCCACGCCTTTACCTTGGCGCTCAGGTGCGGTTCCGAGGGTGAATAGATACCAGTGCCGCTCCTTTGGATGAAGGTTCTCTACCTTCAATATAAGTCGGAGCGCACCGATCGTGTGCGGGCTGGTGAGAAAGGGCGCCGTCGGAAGCAGTTGTAAGAGTTCGGCTACGGCCTGGCGCTCCCTGTCCGGCGGAGCCCACAACGCTGCTCCACTGAGATCCTCTGTGACGTACACATGCCCGTGAGGAAGGTACTGGCGACGCAATTGTGAAGTGAAGAATGAATGTAATCCAAGGCGGCGCCGCTGGGCACCTGCGAACATGAAACGGGAAACGGGATCGTCCTCGAAAGCTCCAACTAACATGTCGACGACTGCGGGGACATCGAACTGGGTTGCCGGACGAACGTTGGGAGCTTCAGGTCGGGCGCGCACGGTTGGAGGCTACCGCCCGCAAGTACCGCGAGTAGGAGCGGGGCTTCTATCGGGGTGTAGAAGACGGTGACGCGGATGTGAGTGACCTGTCCCCGGTCAGTGCCAAGAGCGTGGGGTTTCCTTGCGGCACGAGCGAACACGAGTCGAGAGACGATGCGCACCCGCCCCGCGGGAGCAGAGACCACGGCGGTCAGCGTTGAGTGTGGGACCAGCAGGCGAATTCGGCAGCTATGTCGTTGTATCGGCCTCGCTATACTTCTGTCACCGCGATCGCCGTGGGGAGGGGACCGGGCTTGATTGATGCGGATCCAACACAGGAGGGAAACGTAGCCTCTCAGGCACCCTCACCCGTCGAAGGCGAACGGCCGAGCGGTTGGGTACACGTGATGTGTGTGATGTGGGTGGTGGTGGCCGCGCTGGCGGTGCTCGGCCCCGTCCTCGCGCACGGTCTCTCTTTTGGATCCTACGATCTGCTCAATCAGTATGGTGTGTTGCGGCAACCCGGAATCGTCCACAACCTCCAGGCCGGAGATCAGTCCGATCAGATCATCCCCTGGGCGACGTTGGCATGGACACAAGTTCACCATGGTCAGCTGCCGTTGTGGAATCCCTACGAGGCATTGGGAATGCCCCTCGCCTTCAATTGGCAGACCGCAGCGTTCAGTTTGCCGACTCTAATCGGGTACATCTTCCCACTACATCTCGCGTTTACGGTCCAGGTGGTTGTGACCTTGGTGATCGCAGGCACGGGCGTGTACGCCCTCTGCAGGGTCTTGCGTCTCGGTACGATGGCATGCGTCCTCGCCAGCACGGTGTTCGAACTGAGTGGCCCGATGCTCGGATGGTTGGGCTGGCCTCACGCTGCCGTATTGTCGTGGTCGGGGTGGCTGTTCGCAGCGACTCTTCTTGTGGTCCGCGGTCAACATCGCCTCCGCGCAATCACCCTGTTGTCCCTGGTCATCGCCGCAATGGTCTATGCCGGGCAGGCGGAAATCCTCACCCTTGTTGGCCTCGGGCTCCTCCTCTTCCTCGTCGCTCTGCTCATCCAACGGCTCCCTCGGTTGGGTGGCTCGGGGCCCATCCGCCGTCCCGTACTCGACCTTTCGTGCGGCGTTTTGAGTGGAATCGCTCTCGGGGCTCCACTTCTTTTGCCCGGTCTTCAAGTCGCTTCGGGATCTCAGAGGGCCGTCCCAGGGGGAGATCCAGCGGAGCTCATACAAGGCAATCCCGCCCTTCCCATCCAAAATCTGTCTCACTTCATCTTTCAAGGTTTCGACGGGCTCCCCATCGCTGGCAGCCATTGGTTCGGCTATGCCGGTGGGTACTCCGAGACCGCCGCGTACGTCGGTGTGATCGCTCTCGTACTCGCGGTGATGGCCGTGGCCGTTCGCCCTCGACGACCGGAAGTGCTTGCCTTCGGATTCGTCGTCGTTGCCATGCTGGCAATCGCATTCATCCCGCCGCTCGTGTCGATCCTGTACCGATTGCCAGTCGTCGGAACCGTGCTGTGGCAGCGAGCGATCCTTGTTGTCGCCTTCAGCGTGGCCGTACTGGCCGGAGTCGGAATGGATACGCTCGTGCGTGCACATGCGGACCGCTCCGTTCGACGTTGGACGGCCGGAGGCTTCACCGGCGCAGGTCTACTGCTCATAGGGATCTGGGTCTTCGGCCGAGGCCATCTGCCGACCACCGAACGCAACATCAGGGCGGAGAGCTTCATTTGGCCATCGGTCCAAGTTGTATTGGGCCTTGTGGTGGTCGCAACACTGATCTCGTGGCACGGTCGTCACGAACGAACGGGCAGCACGGACAACCACTCCTACCGCCACCGCGTGGTTCAACTCGCTTGTGCTTCCCTGTTCGTATGTGAGTCTGTATTTCTGATCTTGTCCGGAGCATCCTTGTGGACATCGAGCTCAACGCCGTTCGCCCCAACGCCCGCCGTGGTCGCACTGAAGTCCGTGGTGGGATCTTCGTTGGTAGGGCTCGGTGGCTCGTTGTGCGTCATTCCCCCCGGGCTCGGCATACCTGGGAATGCACAGATTGTCTACGGAGTCGACGAACTCGATGTGTACGATCCAATGATCCCCAGTTCCTACTTCTCCTCGTGGCGGAGCGTCAGTGGTGAATCAGCCGGAATTCCCAATGACAACGTCTACTGCCCCGGTGTGAACACGGCCAGGCTGGCGCGACTGTTTGGTGTCGGATTCGTTGTCGAACGAACCGGGACGCCCGGGCCACTAGGAGGAGTCTTCGCCAAGGCGATTGGGGACGAGGATCTGTACAGAATTCCCGACTCGAGTGTTGCCACACTTTCTCCTCTGACGGCCAACGGCCTGCTACCGGCTGAAGATGCCCCCGGCATTCGCGTGACGGTGGATCAGTCCGATCCGGCGTCATGGAAACTGCACACCGATGCTGATGTGCCAGAAGTGCTTCGCCTGCGTCTCACCAACGTACCCGGATGGCACGCCAGCATCGACGGTCGATCGGTTCCGCTTCAGAGCTTTGTCGGTGTCATGCTTCAGATGAAAGTGCCGCCCGGTCATCACACGATAGAGCTCTATTACTGGCCGGCGACATTTACTGTTGGGATTGTCGTGGCTTCGTGCGCGGCGATCGGACTGCTGACCGCCTTTGCTGTGCAGTTCCGACAGCGTCGTCGACCCACTTCGTAATGGCCTCGGGCACGGAAGTGTGCTCCAGGAGATCAGTTAGGAGAGAGGAGCGATGACCTCCTGGCCGAACGCTGCGATGGATTGGGGTTGAGCGAAGTCGCAGAACCAGACGTAGACCCGCTCGACTCCGCTTTCCGCAAGGAGTCCGAAGTGGTCGACCAGCTCGTGGGCCGTGCCGACCACCGGCCCTGATCGCCCGAACCGGCGGTGCGCAGTCTTGGTGACTTCGGCCCGGTCGTCCTCGGAGTGAACGAAGGCGACCTGGAGTTGGAGCGAAACCCGGGCATTACCGGCCAAAGGGCGCATCATCTCCAGCCTGTCGAGGATGCCGACATGCACGTTCCACCAGTCGGCGTACGAAGATACCAGTTTCATGGTCTTGCGTCCGGCCCCTCCAATGACGATCGGTATGTGTTGTAGGGGTCGGGGTGCTTGGCTCGCATTCTTGAGGGAAAAGTGTTCACCCTCGTGGTTGACCGTCTCTCCGGCCCATAGCGCCGTCACGATCTCGAGGGTCTCCTTCATTCGGGCGACTCGAATCGACGCTTCGGTTGGGCCGACTCCGAACGAAGTCAATTCATCGGCCACTGAGCCCCATCCGATGCCGAGGTCGAATCGCCCGCCGGAGGCGTGGTCGATCGACACGGCTTCTCGGGCCAGCATGGCCGGATGCCGGAAGGAGTCGCAGAGCACCAGAGAGCCAACTCTCAGCTGCTGTGTGTGGGAAGCAATCCAGGTCGTGGTCACCGTCGCCTCGTACATCGGTTGCTCAATGGCAAGGGGCGGGGCCAGGTGGTCCATGCCGGTGAACCCAACGAACCCAGCAGCCTCGGCCGCCTGGGCCTTCTCAACCAGCTCTGCCATCGTCAGTCGCATCTGGGGCACAAACAGGTAAAACTCCATGGTCCTCCATCTTTTGGACGATGCCGTTGTCTATCTGACCTCAAGGCATGATGGCGATCCGAGCTGCCGGTTCGGGTATCGCTTGGCGTCGATACAGCGCGCGCTCAAGGGAATGAAGGAGTCTGTTGCGGGTCTCGACTGGGCTTATCAGCTCGTCCTGGCCGAAGCTCTGCGCCATCCGATAGGAAGCCTCGACTTCGAGCTGGCGCAAGCGTGTCGCTTCCTCGACATCGGAACCCCGGGCCCGGCTCATTGCTGCCGAGCCCATGGCCCCCATGGTGGCGCCGGGGAAGATGAACGTGGCCGATTGTCCGTCGAATGGGATCATCCCCATAACCATCGATCCGAAGCCATAAGCCTTGCGGATCGTGACGGTCATCTTCGGCACGCGAGCCTGCGTTTGGGCGGCATACATGCGCGCCCCACTTCGAAGAATACCCTTCTGCTCCGAGAGGCTTCCCGGCATGACTCCTGGATTGTCGGCAAGGAAGACAATGGGGAGGTGGAACGAGTCGGCGACGGTTATGAAATGAGTGGCCTTGTCGGCACCATCGGAGTCAAGTGAGCCGGCGAGGGCCAGTGGCTGATTGGCCACAATGGCCACCGGGTGGCCCCCGAGCCGAGCCAGAGTGCAGATGAGCGACTGGCCGAATCCCGGCTGCACTTCGAAGCAAGAACCTTCGTCGAAGACAAGCTCTATGACGTCGTGCATGTCGTAGACCCGGCGTCCGTTTCGAGGAATAATTTCAAGCATTTCCGGCACCAAACGGAAGTCGTCGTCGCCACTCTGGGCATTCATCGGATAGGACCACGCGGACGACGGAAAGTAGCGCAGGTAAGTCCTTACCATGTCGAGCGTCGCCGCATCATCAGGGGCGACGTTATGAACCAACCCGCTCGCGACGGCGACCTTCGGGCCGCCAAGGTCCTCCTTGCTGATCACCTCGCCGAGGGATTCGCGGACCACGGGAGGGCCAGCCGTGAAGATGGACGCATGCGCACTCATCACCGTGAAGTCGGACATTGGCGCCACCAGTGCGCCGTGGCCAGCAGATGCGCCGAGAACCGCAGTGACCAGCGGTACTCGCCCTGAGCATCGAGCCTGGGCCAGGAGATCAGTGGGTGATCTCCCGTACTCCTTGCCGTCGGCTCGGAATCCAGCCCCTTCGAGCATCATCACGAGCGGGACCCGGTCAGTGACTGCCAGTTCGGCGACTCGGTATCGCTTTGCATTTGCAGTAGAACTGATGGTCCCGGCAAGCACGGTGAAGTCCTCGGCCGCGACCATAACCGGACGACCATCGATCTTGCCCGAGCCAATGATGACGGCATCGGCTGGAGCGTCCGCTCCGCCAACCAGGGTCCCGATCTCCATGAATGTGCTGGGGTCGAGCAAATGGTCGATCCTGGCGCGGGCGTCGAGGTTCCCCGCGTTGCGGTGTTTACGCAGGCGCTCTTCTCCACCCATGGCCCGCGAAGCGGTTCGGAGGAGCTCAAGGTCGTCGAGGACTTCTCGCCAACTCTCGGTGTTGTCAATCTCGCTCATAGTCGCCCTATCTCCGGAAGAATGTGGGTAGTCGATGCTCGAACGTAGGCCATGAGTGTCTCGCCCCGGTTGTCGGTCTCCATGTTTTCGGATCGAGCCATTGCCTCGGTTTCGAGCGTCTGGATCTGGACTTGATCCGATTTTAGGACAGGTTGCTTGGGTTGATTATGCCGCCTGACGGCCGGAGTTGTGGTCGACAGCTTCGCACTGGGCGTGGCTGAGGTAGCCGGGCGCTGAGTGCCAGCCGGCGGGTGTTGCACCGACCCTCGATGTGCTCGAAGACAGCGCGTCGAATCCCGATCCTCGTTGACCACACGCGAGCGTCGATGAGCACTCGTTTGATGGTGGCGAAAAACGATGCTGCTACCGCAATTCCCGGCATTTGCGCTTGCCCCTGTCCGAGAGCATCCCGTTGGCCTTGGCGAACCGACCAGCCGCCCTTGTGACGCCGACCCGCGCTTTGTCGCTGGCTGACGAATCGGGTCCGCGACAAGGTATCTGGTCCGAACGAACTTACCGGGAACAATGCGGGAAATTCGCGCCTGAGGCCTTCCCCGGAGCACAACCCTGCGACACCATCGCATCCCAACGAACGGGTAACCTCCACCCTCATGGCCGGACGCCGCCAACGGTGGCGCGCTTCGAATACTGCCCGTCGAGATCGGCGCAGGTCCTCATCCACTGAGGATAGGTTGCGCGCGCTCGGCGATCAGATGGCCGGCAGATCAGAAGCCGACATAGGCAGACCTGCAGGGGATGTTCCGAGGACGGTACGGCGTGGGGGAGATGCCGCAGTCGCAAACGAGGCGGGACTTGCCGCCCTGGGTGCCGAGATGCGTCATGTTGGAAGCCGACGTTCTGTTGCGCGCCACGCGGCGGTGCGGAGCGGGCGTCGACGACGCCTTCGGCGTGGCGCCCTCATCGCTCTGGCGATCGTTGTAGTTCTGGTTGGGGGCGCAGGGTGGTACTTCTATGACCTCACCCACGATCTCACCCGGGTGGCAGTCAAGGGGCTCAAACCCACTCCCACCACCGGGGCCGATGCCGGTGCCGAAAATATCTTGATGGTGGGCTCGACGTCTCGCTGCGCACTGGCCCAGCAGAACCCTGCCTATGGACTGTGCTTCCAGGGCGTAAATGGCGTGAACAGTGACGTGATCATGATCCTTCACGCCAACCCAGCCCAGCACAAGCTGGCACTGCTCTCGATCCCCCGTGACTTGTTCGTCCCCAACGCCCGCGCCGCTGGCGCCAACAAGATCGATGCCGGGCTCGTCCAGGGCATGAGCCAAGTGGTTGCGTCCATCGAGGAGGACTTCGGCATCCCCATCCAACACGCCGTGTCTCTCAACTTCGATCAGTTCGCCAACGTCGTGCAGGCGCTCGGGGGCATCGACATGAAGTTCCCCGTTTCCCTCTTTGACTGGGGCGGTCTGCCACCACCAAACGGCACTGGAAGTTCGGGCCTCAACATTCAAGCGGCTGCATGCGTCCATCTTGACGGTACCCAGGCCCTCGAAGTGGTGAGAGCACGGCATCTTCGCTACGAGACTGTTGCAGGCTCGTCGGACCCCTACTACTGGACACAAGAGCCACTTAGTGACCTGGCCCGGATCGATCGCGACCACGAGTTCCTCCGGGTGTTGGCCACCGCTGTGGCAAAGCAAAACCTCGACAACCCCGTCACCGACATCGGTCTCATCAACTCGTTGAAGAGCGACCTCACCTTCGACAATTCCTGGTCGGTCGACGACATGGCGCACCTCGTGCTCGATTTCCACTCAGTGGATATCAACTCCGTTCCCCAGCTCACCCTGCCGGTCGCGGAGGTGGTCGATCCGGACGGTCCAGATGGCAGCTACATGTACGCAGGGGGAGGGCCTTATGGTGATGTCGAGTTCCCCGCTCAGTCCGAGGACCAGGCCGCTATTGACCGGGTCCTTGGCATCGGTGCTGCCACCGACTCGATGACCGGTAAGCCGCTGCCGGCCCCCTCGACGGTCACCGTGTCGGTGGAGAACGGTAGCGGGGTCACGAGCCAGGCGGCGGACACCGCTACCGCGCTCGCTGCTCTCGGATTCCACACCCTTGGAACGGGCACGATCGCACCGGTGGGTGACGTGGCCGAGACCACCGTCGACTACGGGTCTCGCTCCCCAGCCATCGAAGCCGCTGCCGAAGCGGTGGCTCGTTCGATGACCGGCTCTGTCATCATGTCCTACGCGCCGAATCAGGTGACCGATGGTGCACAGGTGACCGTGGATACCGGCACCCAGTTCCAGGTGGATGCGCCGCCTTCGTCAACCAGCGCTTCGTCAACCACGTCAACCACGTCAACCACGTCACCCACCCTCGCAACATCGGCGATCGCCGCTCCGTCGCCATCGAATCCGAGGCTCACACCGTGGGACCCGGAGGCGTGTGCGGCCGGCGCCACTCCCACAGCGCCCGTACACAATCGCACTTAGTTGAGAGCGGCTGATCGCCGCAAGCGGATCGCCTTGCGTAGTGCGGTGAAGGGTGTGGGTTCTGATCTTTGGTCAATCGAGCGAAGCCGTAGCAGTGTCCCGCCCACTACGCAGGAGCCGCCCGTTGAGGGCACCGGTCAGCCTGCCGTTTGTCACCACCGGACTGCCGTTGACCAAGACGTGATCGATACCGTTCGTGCCAGCGTAGAGTCGTCCGGCGCCGCCGGGCAGGTCAAACCGCATGGCCACCTGCTGGCTCCCTACCCGTGCCGGATCGAAAATGACGAGATCGGCATACCAGCCTGATGCCACCCGTCCCCGGTCCCTGATGCCGTAGAGCTGAGCCTGCACGTCGGTTAGGAGGCAACTGCCGAGGACTAATGACCGGCGCGATTCACACGAAGGCCGTGAACTCGATGTACAAGCGGTCGTGCCCCCGCAGCATCCACGTGGGCGTGTACTCCCAGTTGCGTGCTCCCGCCGGGCCGTGGTGCAGCTCGGAGATGCGGATGTCCGCCATTCGGTCCAGAATGCGCTGGAGGGATACATTGGTTTCGGCCCGGGCCAGCGGAGCGCCGGCGCAAGTGTGGATGCCGTGGCCGAAGGCGATGTGCTGGCGTCCGTTCCCGCGGTCGAGGCGGAGCTCATCGGGATGAGGGAACTCGCGGGGGTCACGGTTGGCCGCGGCGGGCAGGATCATAACCGTGCTGCCGGCACGGATCTCGGTCTCGCCAACCGTCGTTGGTGTCCGCGACAGGCGGAAAGTGCCCTTGATGGGAGGCTCCATGCGCAGGGTCTCCTCGACGAACGCGGGGACGAGGCTGCGGTCGTCGCGGAGCTGCTGTTGGAGCTCAGGGTGCTCACCGAGGGTCTGGAGGGCCGTACCCAGGAGGCGGGCCGTGGTCTCCTGACCGGCTGCGAACAGGTTGGAGGCAATCTTCATCACGTCCTCCACCGGTGGCAGCGTGCCGTCGGGGAAGGTGGCCATGGCCAGCCCAGTCATGACGTCGTCCTGGGGTTCGCGCCGCCGATCTTCGATGTAGCGGGTGAACTGGGCGTAGAGGTACTCGAGCGGGCTGTGGGTCATCTCGAGGTGTTCGCTGTGCATGAGCTTGTCAAGGAACTCCTCGTGGTCCACCTCGGGCACACCGAGCAGGTCGGCGATCACCAGCATTGTGTAAGGCTGGGCGTACTCACCCACGAACTCGCACGCGCCTTTGGCGTAGAACCGGTCGATCTGATTGTCGGCCAGCCGCAACAGGGACGCCTCGTTCTCCTTGAGCCGTTTGGGTGTGATCAGCCGCATCAGAAGCCCGCGCTGAGCTGTGTGCTTGGGGGGATCGAATGTGGGCAGCTGGTCACCGAAGGGAAGGTCGTCCCGGTAGGTCTCGATGATCTCGGTGACGTCGTCGCCCTCGAGTGGCACGGGGAACTTGGCGAAGGGCCCGATCGCCGAGTTGCAGGCCGAGAAGGTCGCGGTGTCGTGGTAAATCTCGATGGCTTCGTCGTAGCCCGTCACCATATAGACATCGTGGAACGGCTCCTTGGTGACGGGGCAGTGTTCACGTAGGTGGTCGAAGTAGGGGTACGGATCCTCGATGAGGTCCTTGGAGCGGAAAAAGTTGATGGAATCAAACTCAATGTCGCTCAATGTCGCTCCAGGGTAGAGAAGGGCGGGCGCCCCATCGGATGGGTCTGGTTGCCAGGAAGTAGGGAGCCCAACGGCGCCGGTGCGGGACGGTCTCGGTCACTCAAAGCATGTTCGGTGGCAGCACCACCCTCGACGGTGACGACAGCACTAGTGGGTAGAGGAATCGAGGGCACACCAGGCCGCGGGCCTGGCAATGGTCTGGGTGAGGACGGCGCGTCGGTGTAGGCCCTTCGCCAGGTGACTACGGACGCCGGTGCCCGGCGATGAGTCATGTCGGCCCCCGACCATCCCGCACGGCCTCCTCGACCAATCCGATGACCCAGGTGATCCCCTTCTTCGCCCGCTCGTGATCGATATCCCAGTCGACGACCAGGCGCTCGTACGTGCCCACGCTCCAGAGCACGTCGAACATCGCCGCTACCGTCCGGTCCGCGTCGTGCCGACGCTTTGGCCTGGTAGCGATGGCACCGAGCAGAGCCTCGCGCTGGCGGAGATTGGCGTCGACGAGGGTTGGCACGAGAACAGGGCGCGGGTCCCTCGGGTACTGAGAGACATGATCGAAAATCTGGGTCGCCACCGTGGCAATGTCCTCGAGCTGCATGCCAGCCAGGTTGATGCCGGCCTCCTGCTCGTTGTGGCGCAACACCGCATCGCGCAGGCCCCGTTCGCTCCCGAAGTAGCGGTACACGGTCCGCTCGTTGACGCCGGCCCGTTCGGCGACAGCCCGGACAGTCAGCTTCTTCCAGTCCCGGATGGTTGTGCGGTGGAGGAGCTCGGAGCCGGCGACGACGATACGCTCTCGTGTCTCTGCAGCCCGCTCGCGGCGCAGCGTACTGTCATAGGGTCGAGCAGGTGCCACAGGAGGATCCGGTGTGATCTTTTTGGTCGTGCCCACTGTGTCCATTCTGCTAGGCCAGCTTGGCCGACCAGCCGCCGTCGACGGCGATCACGGCGCCGGAGACAAAGGACGCCCGATCTGACGCGAGGAAGCTCCCGACCTCGGCGACCTCATGGGGGAGTCCGCCTCGCTGGAGGGCGGCCTTCAACACGATGTCAGGCATGTGGGCCTCTGCATCCTTCGACATGATCTCGGTGCGGACGTAGCCCGGGCAGATGACGTTGACCCTGATCCCCCCGGGGCCGTACTCGATGGCGGCGGACTTCGACGCGCCGATTACTGCGTGTTTGGACGCGTTGTAGACGGCCGTGAAGGCGTTCCCATTGAGTCCACCCACGGAAGACCAGTTGACGATAGAGCCGCCGCCGGTGGGGAGCATGGCCCGGATCCCGTGCTTCATCCCGAGGAAGACGCCGCGCAGGTTGACATCCATCAGCCTGTCGTACATCTCCATGTCGAGGTCAACCAGCTGAGCACCATCTGCGACTCCAGCCACATTGAGCACTGCGTCGACTCGGCCGAACTCCTCGATAGCAGCTTCCATCAAGGCCTTGACGTCAGCCTCCTTGGTCACGTCGCAATGCACTGGCAGGACGACCCCACCAACCTCAGTGGCCACGTCCTGCTCGGCACCGCTGATATCGGCGGCCACCACCTTGGCACCCTCGCGTGTGAAGACTTTGACCGATGCTTTGGCCATTCCGGAACCCGCCCCGGTGATGACTGCCACCTTGTTGTCGAGCTCTCCCATCACCAAACCCTCTTTTCCGCCCGAGCATTGCTCTCGACCACCGGCTGTCTCACGGGAGGAAGACCGGAAGCGTCTCCCATCCCCGGACTGTCGAGGTCGGAGCGAGCGTGGCCCTATCCATGTCGACCTCCCAGGTGGGGAACCGGTTGAGGACCTCCTCGAGCGCGACTCTGCCCTCGAGTCGGGCCAGGGCCGCTCCCAGGCAGAGATGGATCCCGTAGCCGAAGGTCAGGGGCTTCCCTTGGCTCCGATGGATGTCGAAGGTATCTCCGTCAGGAAAGCAACGGTCATCATGGTTCGCCGATCCCGGGAGGAGCATCATGATGCTGCCCTCCGGTACCGTCTCGCCGTAGATTTCGACATCCCGGGCGACGTACCTCGCCGCGTGAGGTGCGGGTGTCTCGAAGCGCAGCAGCTCTTCGATTGCGCTGGGGACGAGCGATCTATCCTCGACCAGTTCCTGTCGTTGGTCCGGATGGTCGGCGAGAACCTTGCCGGTCCATCCGATAAGCCGGCTCGTCGTTTCGTTGCCGGCACCGGCGATGACAGTGATGTAGGTCAGGAGTTCCTCACGGGTCAGTCGGCGGACGATTCCGGCCTCATCTTCGAACTCCGCCTGGAGGAGCTCGGTCATGATGTCGTCCGAGGGGTGGTCGGCCCGCCAATCGATGTACTCGGCGAACATGTCGGTGGGAAGGAAGTTCTCGGACACCTTCATGGGCTGACCGGCCTCGGTCCGGAGGTTGGCGTCGACCTTGTCCCGCACGGACTCCTGGTCCTGCTCGGGAATGCCTAGCAGCATGCCGATGACCCGCATCGGCATCTGAGCCCCGAGATCGGTAATGAAGTCGAACTCCTCGGCGCCGACTAGCGGGTCGAGACTACGGGCGCAGAACTCTCGGATCTGCGGTTCGAGCGCCGCCACCCGGTTCGGCGAGAACACCCGTGACATCAGTCGCCGATGGATCGTGTGTACGGGCGGGTCCTCGAAGATAAGCACACCGGAGGGCATCGCGATGTTGGCCCTGATGAGCTCGATGATGCCGCCCCGTCCGGAGATGAAGGTCTTCGGGTCGAGATAGCCGCGCTCGACGTCGGCGAACCGGCTGACGGCATAGAAGTCGTGGGACCCGTTGTAGTAGAGCGGCGCCTCTTCACGCAGCCGGCGGAAGACCGGGTACGGGTCGGCGTCGATGTCCACGTCGTAGGGGTCGTAGTAGACGTCGCTCGTACTTTGGATCGTCACGCAACACCTCCCCTTAATTCATGCCGCACTATGACATGTATATGCCACACTCTGACACTGTGCTTTTACAGCGTCAAACGCGCGGATACGGGCTGGCGATCGGCCTCGCGTCGACTACCTCGGTTCGCCACTTCAGCTGACGTCCGCGTGCTCTTTCGTACTGTCCGGGTAGGTCATGAATTCGATGAGATTGCCGTCCGGGTCGCGGACGTAGACGCTCGACGCGGTGACCCGCCGCCCTCCCTCTCGCTCCACGGGACCCTCGATAATGACCGCTCCTGCCTTCTGGAGCAGCCGGGCCAGTTCCTCCGCTGACCCCTGCCACACCAAGCACAGGTCGCCGCACGGGGGTTGTGCCTCGGGCGCCCGGAGCGAGAAATCCCCCTGCCAGAGTTCGGGGCGGTGAAAGTTGATCATCTGATCGCCGAGATGGACCTGCACGAGATACCGGTGCTCGGCGACAGCCAGGCCGAGTGAGCGATAGAACGAGATCATGGCGTCGGTGTTCTTCATCGGCAGTGCGACGTGATCGAAGCCGAGGACCGCCCCGGCCTGACCGAGGCCGGTCTCGTCAGGCGACATGCTCGAAGCCGTACAGCTTGGCGCAGTTGAGAGCCGTGATCTTGCGACGGTCCACTTCAGGGAGCATGCCCAGCGTCTCTTCGATCGAACGTCGCGACTCGGGGAACGTGCTGTCGGTATGGGGGAAGTCCGCCGCCCACATGCACGAGTCAGCGCCGAGGTGCGGGATGTACTGGTAGGCGAGCGCCTCCTCCTCAAAGGTGGCGATGACCTGTCGTTTGAACAGCTCGCTCGGCGCCACGCTCGGTGCATAGTCGATCTTGTCTCGGAGGGTCTCCCACTCCATGTCCATCCGATCCAAGAAGTACGGCAGCCAACCGACACCCGCCTCAGCCAGCACCAGTGTCAGTCCGGGATGCCGTTCGAGAGCGCCGGAGAAGACCATGATGGCCAGCGCCTCGTCGAGCTGCAGAGGAAGGAGGGTGGCAAACGCCGCCGACTGCCACTTGCCCACCTGGTAACTGAGCCGTGGGGAAGCGCCTTGCTTTATGTGGAAACTGAGTGGTAGCGCGGTCTGCTCGGCTGCCTCCCACAGGCGATCCCAGGCCGGATCGCCGGCGTCGAAGTCGAACACATCGATGATCGCACCCCGGTGGCCCATCCCGGCGACCCGTTCCAGTTCGGCGACGGCCGCCTCGGGCGAATGACTGGGTAGGAATGGGAGGGCACACAGTCGATCGGGCGCAAATGCATTGAACTCCTCAATAGCCCAGTCGTTCCAAGCCGCATAGCAGGCGCTCTGCAGGTCTGGCTCGGGGATCGAGAGGGTCAGTGGGATCGGACCGTAGATGACAGAGGCCCACACGCCATCGAGATCCATGTCCTCCAGCCGCAGTTTGGGATTACTGACTCGAAATCCGTCGTCCTCGAGACCGGCGCGGCTGACGGCACTGAGGACCTTCAGCTGGTTGGTCCCCTTTGGCCGTCCGCTGCGGCCCAAGACACGGTCATTGCACACCCACATCGGGTCGCCCTCGCGGGTCACGACCCGTGGCCCACGCTCGGCCAGGTTCTTGGACAACCGGGACTGCCATAGTTCCGGCGCAACCGCGTGGAGATCCAGGTGATCGTCGCAGGAGTAGATGCTGGTTTCGTCCATCTCGTTGCTTCCTTCCTCTTCGAGGTCTTTCGGTCTTTCGTCTGGGGTTGTCGCTACGAGCCACACCCGTCCGGACGACCGCCGCCCGCCCTCACCGCCCGAAGTTGCATCCAGACAGGGTGGGCCTGGATGCGTATTCATCGTCCCCCCATCCTCCAGGCAGTCCCTGGCTGACAGCACCGCAGCGGCCTTGACCATGCAAGAGCATTGTCACAGTGTGGCATACGTGTCACAGTGCGGCATGAATTCGAGGGGACCCCAAGCCGGCTCCAACAACCGGCGGTCACGAGCGACGCCGTCGTCCGGTTCCTCGGCTCGGTGCTCGGCGATAATTCAAGTCCGAGGCAAGATGTCGCGCACAAGAAGTAGACACGTCCATCAATGGAGGAACCCATGAACATCGTCGTTGCAACCGATGGATCCGATTCTGCGATCGACGCGGCTCGCAGGTCCATGGACCTGCTGCGTGCCGGGGCCCACGTAGTACTCGTAGCGGTTATCCCCGAATATGAGGACCCCATGGAGGATGCTGGGGGCATAGAGGGCCCGGTTATCAGCGACAAGCAGGCGGAGAAGGATTGGAAGAAGGTAACCGCCGAAGGGCAAGCCGCACTCGATCGCACCGCCTCCGTGCTCGGAACAGAGGCGGAGGTTCGTCTGATTCCGGACGATGAAACGACGGGATTAGTCATTGTCCGAGTCGCCAGCGAGATGAACGCAGACGTGCTGGTAATCGGCTCATCCAGCAAGGGTTGGTTGAGCCGACTCTTCGGTGCCTCGGTCAGCGACTACGTGACCCACCACGCACCGTGTCCAGTGATGCTGGTCCGTCACGACCACTGAGTGCGAGGGACATCGTGTTCGAGCGGAAGTAGCCAGCAGCCGTTCCCGCTCCGGGCTGATCCACGGGCGACTGAGACGAGGCTTTAGCCAAGGAGTTAGCACAAGGCTTGGCCCGGTGAGGGAGTGCGGTCGATGAGCACAGTGAGCAGTGGGCTGCTGATTATTGACGCGAGCGCCTCCGCTCTACTGAAGACTTGGAGTGCAGGATGAACTTTCAAGGTGTCCTAATGAACGTGGCTGATCTCGATCGATCGATTGACTTCTATCGTGAGGTGTTTGGTTTTACAGTGCTGTCCCAAGAGGAGCAATTGGCCGTGGTGACCGCTCCCCAGAGCGATCACCCTCAGGTCATCGTGTTCCGAGCGTTTGGGGGCGGTCGTATAGGGGGAGCTCGCCACACCGGTCTGCGGGCCTTCCTATTAGAGGTCGAATCAGCCGATCAACTTGAGCGGATCGCAAGCGAGTTGGACTCCCGAGGACTCCTCGTCAGCCGGCGTGATCACAGCGACTGGGTTGCAGTAGTAGGCCACGATCCGGACGGGGTGGCCGTAGTCGTGGCCTGGCGTCCCGGCGGAGGGCGGATTACTGAGGAGAGCTGGAGAACGCTAGATGAGTTTCTCTATGGAATCGGCGAGTAGGCGAACGCAGAGGGCCCTTTGACGACGGACCAAGGGGCCCGGAAACGACGGTATGAGCCGCTTGGATTGTCGGCCTCGGAAGGGTCCGAGGCCTTGTGGAGAGAAAGGGGACAAATGTCATGACCGGTGGAAGTCGGAGTGGTCCCGTGCTGTTCTGCTTCGATGGTTCTGACGGATCGCGAGAAGCCATGAGAGCCGCGGTGGATTTGATCAACCGTCCGGTGGACGCTGTAGTACTCACCGTTTGGGAAACCGTCGCAACGCGCTTGGCTCTTGCCGGCGCTTTCGCGGCCGGCAATACGACGGGGGGCGCAGAATTGGATACCGAGGAGGAGTCGTTTGCAAGGTCAATGGCGGAAGAGGGAGCGCTCCGGGCGAGGGAGCACGGATACGAGGCCTCACCGATGACAAGGGAGTCCTTCGAGGGGATTCCCAAGGCAATCTTGGAGACAGCGGACGACGTCTCAGCACGCTTGATTGTGTGTGGCCAACGGGGCCGAGGCGTTCTACGTAGCACTCTGCTAGGCAGCGTCTCGCACACTCTGGCGTCGCATACCCGACGCCCGATCCTCATTGCTCCAGAACGCCCCGAAGGCGATGATTGAGAGTCAATCAAGGGCGGTTCTACCCATCATTTCATGCCCAAGGGGACAGACCTGCGGGCTTGCGACCGCTCCGACCTCGATGAGATTGCAGCGACCGGTTGACGTCTCGCTCCCCCGTCTTGCGACATCACAGCAGCCGCCGCTTTCAACTCAAGGGAGACAGAGTTCCGACGACTCATCGACTCGGTGCTGGACTCGTATCTCAGCGCCGGTCAGGGGGACTGGATGCGCGCGGTCGCCGAACCGCTGCCCGTTGTGATGCTGACACGACTGCTCTCGGCCTCCAGGACGACACGGCGCCGGCTCTCAAGGTGCAGGGCTACCCTCGGTAGAGCTGATCAGCGGCTTCGTCCTCGATGCGGCGCGCAGGAGTGCCGGATCGACCCTCCCTTTCGCCGTCACTATCGCCGGGTGCTCGCGGATACCACGCTCGGCGGGGTGCAGCTCGATGCAGGTCCCGGTTCGTCCTGCTCTTTCCGGCGGCCAACCGTGATCCAGAGGGGTACGAGGATCCCGGGGATATCGACGTCCACCGGACCAACCNNGGGGGATTCACCTGTGCCTCGGTACGCCGTTGGCCCGAATGGAGGCAAAGGTCATGTTCGAGCGGCTCCTGGCGCGCACCTCGTCGTTTTCCATCGACATCCCCCCGAGGGCCTCCACTATCACAAGAGCCTGATGGTTCGACGTCTTGTCGAGTTGCCGTTGTCACTGCAACCGTGAAGACTACCGTCGAACCCGGCGACGCGATCCCCTCGGTCGCGCCTCGTCGTCTCCAAGGCCCTCCGCTCGCCCTTGGGGCCTCGCTTTGGAGGATAACTGAGCGCAGAGGAGCGCCGGGGGAGACCGCCACCGGTCGCTGACTCCTTCATTCGTCTTGAGCCCGAAGCTGGGCCAGTTTGGCGCCCAATCAGAGAATTGGGCGACAGTTGGGTTTGCATCGGCGGCCAAGAGATCATTGTTCGGCAGAATTGTGGCGATGGAACCGGACCCTGCCGCGCGTCTGTTTGGCAGTCAATCGTGGATGCCGGGGGGAGCGCTCGAAAGGTGCTGACCCCGTCAAATAAAGAACGAAACGCAGCACTGCGGGTTGCGACCCCTTTCGAGAGCGCTCCGCCCGACTCTACCTCTGCATCTTCCGTCTCCGAAGCCGATACTCTCGGAGTCACGCCGGAGTCAGATGCGACAGTGGGTGAGGTTTCCGGCCTCTTCACCATGCTGTTGATGGGAATCCTGGAAGAAAGGCTCGCGGCGGAGGCATTGAGGGGCCTCTTGCGGCGNNGAGCCGGCGAGACTCGCCCCCTCGAAGAACTCAAAGAGATCGGGTCGTGGACCTCCTTCGACCAGTTCAAGCGCCTTCTCGAGGAGGCAGCACGATTGTTCGGACTCGAATTCCTGGCGAACGGGCGCTGTTTGTTTTCCGCCAGCATCGAGAACTTCGACATGTCCGAGACGATTCAGGCCTTCGGCTCTCCCGGCGCGGTCCTGAGGGGTGGTGACACCAACCCAATGCTGCCGATGCGGCGGTATGAAAAGACTGAGGTCAGTTCGAACGAGTGGACGATCCGCGAGTGGTTCATTGACGGTTTCGCGCCCTATCCGGAGTTTTGTGCCTTCTTTGCCGGGCAGTACTCCGGGATCCCGATGTACTTCGGTTTCCCTGCGGCAGAGGTCATCGAAGAGGAATGCCAGTGCCGAGGCGACGATGCCTGTTTGTTCCGATTGCGCTGGGAGGAGCTCGACGAGGAAGCATCGCGAGCGCATCACCATGAGGTGCACTCGCAGCTGCTCGAGGCACGCCTCGAACAGCTGAAGCGGATGATCACCGACCTTGCCTCCAACGAGCGCTATGAGGACGTCCTCAAGGGGATCGTAAGGTCCGCCAAGCATGCCATTGTGGCCGGCGGCGCGCTGATGGCACTCGAACCCCGGCCCGGGAGCCCTCGAAGGGTTTACTCCGATGGGCTGGCTGATACCGAAGCCGAGTCGTTGGCGAGCGACCTCCTGGAAGGGGGTGCTGGTCGAGAAGGGCTCATCGCGGTCGAGGTGACCTCAGCCCGTCGCCACTATGGCGTGCTGGCAATTGATGAGCGAGGGGGGATCTTCAGCTCCCAGGCGCAGAGCACGCTGCAGACCTACGCGCAGCTGGCCGCTGCTGCGCTCGACGCCGCCGACGCCATCGAGGATGCCCGGCACCAGGCCAACACCGCCCGGGTCCTCTTGGAGCTCTCCACGTCGTTGGCCGAGATCGTGGGCACCGAGGAGATGGCCGCCAAGGTGGCGTCGGCAGTGCCCGACGTCATCGACTGCGACCGGGCTGCCGTCTT
>PKYA01000237.1:0-748 GCA_003133545.1 Acidimicrobiaceae bacterium
GACGGGCGGCTCACCGACGGCCAGGGCCGGACGGTCGACTTCACCAACACCGTGTTGATCATGACGTCCAACCTCGTCGGGGAGCCGTCGCAGTACTTCAAGCCCGAGTTCATCAACCGCATCGACGAGATCGTGCGCTTCCGGCCGCTCAGCCAGGCGGACCTGGCGGTGATCGTGGGCATACAGCTGGACAAGCTCCGCCGCCGCCTGGCCGAACGTCGCCTCACGCTGGTGGTGGAGCCCGAGGCCGAGAACTGGCTGGCGCAGGCCGGCTACGACCCGACGTTCGGGGCGCGGCCGCTGCGCCGGGTCCTCCAGCGCCAGATCGAGGACCC
This sequence comes from Acidimicrobiaceae bacterium, assembly GCA_003133545.1. GTDB lineage: Bacteria > Actinomycetota > Acidimicrobiia > Acidimicrobiales > RAAP-2 > Bog-473. The sequence goes on from PKYA01000237.1 coordinate 336, forward strand.
CCTGGCGCTCGCGTTGTTAGAGGGTCGCTACGCGGAGGGCTCGACGGTCACCGTGCGGGTGGCCGACGACAAGATCGACCTGGCCTGATTCTCTGATCTGAGCTGGTCGGCCCCTGCGCTGGTCAGCCCCGTCGGACCGCATGGGACCCGGGTCCACCGTGACGGAGGGCCGGGGAGTCGGTGATGGCCTGCACGGTCGCCGGGGCGTCGGTGGCCACGCTGACGAAGTTGGCGCCCGCCGCACCAGCCGAGCTGCCATCGAACGGCGCGTCACCGAAGTTGAAGACCCCGCCGTCGGCCGCCATCAGCCAGTAGCCGTCCCCGTCGGGGGTCGGTGCCATGCCCACGATGGGCTGGTTGAGGTGAATGCCACCGGTTGAGCCCAAGAACGGGGCGTCGCCGAAGGTGAAGAT
>PKYA01000237.1:780-10179 GCA_003133545.1 Acidimicrobiaceae bacterium
AGATGCCGCCGTCGGAGGCGACGAGCCAGTAGCCGCCCCCGTCGGCCGTGATCGCCATGCCCACGATCGGCTTGTTGAGACGGATGCCGCCGGTGGAGCCGTAGTACGTCGCGTCGCCGTAGGTGAAGACGCCGCCGTCAGAGGCCACCAGCCAGTACCCGGCGTCGTCGCCCGTTGTCGCCATGCCCACGATCGGCTGCACCAGCGGCGTGCCCGAGGCGTCGCCCACCTGCTGGGCGTCGCCATGGGCGTACACGGCGCCCTGCGCGGTGGTCTCGTAGTACCCCTCCGTGCCGGTGCCCTCCACCGTGATCACCGGGGGCGTGGTGGAGCTGTCCGACGGGATGATGGTGGCCGACCGGAGGCCCAGCGCGCCGGGGGCGAAGCCCACCAGGATGGTGCACGACGCTCCCGCCGCCACAGTCGTGCACTGCGGCGGGTTCTCGAAGCCGATCGGGTCGACGACGAAGTCATCGGCGTCCGCGCCGCCCATGATGAAGCCGCTCACCGTGTCGCTGGCGGTGCCGGTGTTGGTCAGGGTGATGGTCAAGGGTGCGAAGATGTCGCCCACCGTGATCGGCCCGAAGTTGTAGGACGTCGTCGACGCCGTCAGCTGGGCCCCACTGACGTGCGGTGTGGCCGCCGAAGGCGTCGCGGTGGCGCCGGCATCGACCGCACCGCCGACGAGGGTGAACCCGGCCACCGCCGCCAGGCTGGCCACCACGGTGAGTACCCGCCGGTGGGCCCCTCCCCTCCGGGCGCGGCGCGGGGCGCGAGGCGAGTGCGGGCTGATCTTCATCGCGTTGGTCACGCACCCACACTAGGACGGGGGGCGAGGGCGGCAAGGGCCAAAAAAGAAAAGGGGCAACAGCGGTTATTTTCACCGTCCCGGCCCCGGGCGGTACACTTTTTCGTAATCCGACAGCGATCGAGCGAACGGAGATGACGCGTGCCCGCAACCGTGGTGGTGGGGACCCAGTGGGGCGACGAGGGGAAGGGGAAACTCACCGACCTCCTGGCCCGCGAGATGCACATGGTGGTGCGTTACCAGGGTGGGCACAACGCCGGGCACCGGATTGTGGTCAACGGAGAGGCGTTCGCCCTCCAACTCGTGCCGAGCGGGATCCTCTACGAGCACATCACGCCGATGATCGGCAACGGGGTGGTCGTCGACCCGGCCGTCCTCCTGGCCGAGCTCGAGATGCTGAGCACAAAGGGGGTCGACACCAGCCGGCTGGTGGTCAGCGGCAACGCCCACCTGATCATGCCCTACCACCAGGAGCTGGACCGGGTGACCGAGCGCTTCTTGGGCAAGAACGCCCTCGGCACCACCCGGCGGGGCATCGGCCCGGCCTACGCGGACAAGGCCAGCCGGGTGGGCATCCGGGTCCAGGACCTCTTCGACCCCAAGATCTTCCGCCAGAAGCTCGACGTGGTGCTCAAGGAGAAGAACGCCATCCTGGCCAAGGTGTACAACCGGCTCCCGCTCTCGGCCGACGACATCGCCCGGCGCTACCTCGAGGAGTACGCCCCCCTGATCGCGCCGATGGTGGGCGACACGGTGGGGTTGGTCCACGACGCCATCGAGGCCGGGCACTCCGTCCTGCTCGAAGGGGCCCAGGCCACCTTCCTCGACCTGGACCACGGCACCTACCCCTTCGTCACCTCGTCCAACCCGGTGGCCGGGGGGGCGTGCACCGGCTCGGGCCTCGGCCCGCGCCACATCGACCGCGTCATCGGGATCGCCAAGGCCTNNTTCCCCACCGAGCAGGACAACGACACCGGGAACCTGCTGGTCGAGCGCGGCCACGAATTCGGGACCAACACCGGGCGCCGGCGCCGCTGCGGGTGGTTCGACGCCGTCATGCTGCGCCAGGCCGTGCGCCTCAACTCCATGACCGAGGTGGCGCTGACCAAGCTCGATGTGCTCGACACATTCGAGACGGTCAAGGTCTGCGTCGCCTACGAGGCCGACGGGGTCCGCTACACCCACCTGCCCTATCACCAGTCGACCTTCCACAACGTCACGCCGGTCTACGAGGAGCTGCCGGGGTGGTGCACCGACCTGACCGCGGCCACGGCGCCCGAGGACGTCCCCGAGGCCGCCCGCAACTACGTGTCGTTCCTCTCCGAGCAGATCGGTGTCCCGGTCCGCCTGGTCGGGGTGGGCCCCGGGCGCGAGCAGTTCGTGTCGTTCGCCACCGCGTGAGCGGCCACCCGGCATGAAGGTCTGCGTCGTCGGCAGTGGCGGGCGCGAGCACGCGCTGGCGCACGTCCTGGCCCGGACCGCCGAGGTGGTGGTGACGCCGGGCAACCCCGGCATGGCCCACCCGATTGCGGTGTCCGCGCTGCCGGCGGAGGCGATCGAGGCCGACCTCGTGGTCATCGGCCCCGAGGCGCCGTTGGTCGACGGCCTGGCCGACACCTTGCGGGCCCAGGGGCGTGCGGTCATGGGGCCGGGCGCCGACGGGGCGCGCCTCGAAGGCTCCAAGTCCTTCATGAAGGAGGTCCTGGCCGAGGCCGGCGTGCCGACGGCGCGCTTCGCCTCCTTCGGCGCGGCCGAGGGGGACGCGGCGCGGGCCTTCTTGCGCACCCTGCCCGGGCCCTGGGTGATCAAGACCGACGGCCTGGCCGCCGGCAAGGGCGTGCTGGTGGCCCACACACTCGAGGAGGCGGAGGCCGACGTGGGGGCCAAGCTCTCCGGCGCGGCCTTCGGCGCCGCCGGGCTCCGCATCGTGATCGAAGAGGGTCTCGCCGGGGAGGAGTGCTCCCTGCTCGTGCTCTTCGACGGCACGACGGCGGTGCCGCTGCTGCCCGCGCAGGACTTCAAGCGGCTGGGCGACGCGGACCGCGGGCCGAACACCGGGGGCATGGGCGCGTACGCCCCGATGCCCGCGGTGGGGGCGGCCCAGGTCGACGACATCATGGCCACGGCGGTCGCACCCCTCGTGGCGGCGTTGCAGCGCCGGGGCATCGACTACCGCGGCGTGCTCTACGCCGGCCTGATGTTGGGGCCCGACGGCCCCAAGGTCATTGAGTACAACGTGCGCTTNNGGCGATCCCGAGGCCCAGGTGGTGCTCCCGCTCCTGTCGTGCGACGCCGCCGAGCTCTGCATGGCCGTGGCCACCGGCACGCTCGACCGGTTGCCCCCGCCCACCTTCCGCCCTCAGTCGGCCGTGTGTGTCGTGATGGCCGCGCCGGGCTATCCCGACGCGCCACGCCCCGGCGGCGCCATCGCCGGGCTGAGTTCGTCGGGCCAATCGGGCGCCGCCCTCGAAGGTGTCACCGTCTTCCATGCCGGGACCAGCCGGCCCGATCCCTCCGGCCCCTTCCATACCGCGGGCGGCCGGGTGCTCGGGGTGACCGCCCTGGCCCCCACGCTGGCCGAGGCGCGCGCCAACGCCTATGGCGCCCTGGCGCCGATCTCGTGGGAGGGCGCCCTGGTGCGCCGCGACATCGCAGCGGACGCGGCCGGCGCGCGCCACGACGTGGAGCTCGTCCGGTGATCCCCCGCTATTCGCCGCCCGACATGGCGGCCCTGTTCACCGACGCCGCCCGCTTCGGGCTCTGGCTCGAGATCGAGTTGCTGGCCACCGAGGCGCAGGCGGACCTCGGGGTGGTGCCGGTGGACGACGCCCGGGCCTGCCGGGCCAAGGCACCGACGGTGGACGACGCCTTCGTCGACGACGTGCTGGCGCGTGAGCAGATCACCGACCACGACGTGGCCGCCTTCGTCGACGTGGTCCAGGAGCGGATCGGCGCGCCGGCCGGCTCGTACATCCACTACGGGCTCACGTCGTCCGATGTGGTGGACACCGCGCTCAGTGCCACCCTCACCCGGGCCGCCGACCTCCTGCTGGTCGACCTCGACCGCTTCGTCGACGCGCTGCGCGACCGTGCTCTGGAGCTGATGCAGGTCCCGGTCACCGGGCGCACCCACGGCATGCACGCCGAGCCCACCACGTTCGGCGCCAAATTCGCTCTATGGGCGCTCCAGGCTGACCGCGACCGCCGCCGCCTGTCCCAGGCGCGCGACCAGATCGCGGTGGGCAAGCTCTCGGGCGCGGTCGGGACGTACTCGAACATCGACCCGGCAGTCGAGGCCCACGTCTGCGCCGCCCTCGGCCTGCGCCCGGTCCCGGCCACGCAGGTGATCGCCCGTGACCGCCACGCCGAGTACCTGTGGGCGTGCGCCTCCATCGGCGCCACGGTCGAGCTCATGTGCACCGAGATCCGCCATCTGGCGCGCAGCGAGGTCGGAGAGGTCGAGGAGCCGTTCGGCGCCGGCCAGAAGGGCAGCTCGGCCATGCCCCACAAGCGCAACCCGATCCTCTCCGAGCGCCTGTGCGGACTGGCCCGCCTGCTGCGGGGCTACCTGGGTGCCGGGATCGAAGACGTCGCACTGTGGCACGAGCGGGACATCTCGCACTCCTCGGTCGAACGCGTGGCGTTCCCGGACGCGTCGCTGCTGACCTGCTACATGCTGCGCAAGGCCACCGGCCTGGCAGCGCGGCTCGAGGTGCACGCCGACCGGGCGCTGGACAACCTGTCCAACGGGAGCTTCGGCCTCGTCTTCAGCCAGTCGGTGCTCCTGGCACTCGTGTCGTCGGGCCTCACCCGTGACGAGGCCTACCGCATCGTCCAGCGTGACGCCCGGGCGGCGTGGTCGGAGCGGAGACATTTCCGCCAGGTGCTGGCCGACGACCCCGAGGTGCGCCTCACCGGGGCCCAGCTGGACGAGGCGTTCGATCTCGGGCGCACGTTGGCGCACATCGACCGCTTCGCCGCCGCGCTGGCCGAGCTCGCACCGCAATGACCGTCGAGCTGCCCCGGATCCTCTCGGGCAAGGTGCGCGAGCTCTACGACGCCGAAGAGGACCGCCTGCTCATGGTGGCCTCGGACCGGGTCAGCGCCTTCGACGTAATCATGGGCGAGCCGATTCCCCAAAAAGGGCGGGTGCTCACGGCCATGACCGTCTTTTGGTGCGACGAGATGTCCGACGTGGTCCCCGGCTCGCTCCTGGCCGCCGACCCCGCGCAGATCGCCGCGGCGCTCCCGGGTGTGGCGCTCCCCGCCGAATGGGCCGGCCGGGCCGTGCTGGTGCGGCGGGCGGAGATGCTGCCCCTCGAGTGCATCGTGCGCGGCTATCTGGCCGGCCAGGCCCACGAGGAGTACGTGCGGTCGGGGACGGTGCACGGCACGGCGATGCCGGCCGGCCTGCGGCTGGCCGATCGACTGGCCGAGCCCATCTTCACTCCGTCGACCAAGGCCGAAACGGGCCACGACGTCAACATCGACTTCGCAGGGGCGGTCGACCTGGTGGGCGCCGAGGCGGCCGAGGCGGCCCGTGCCATCTGCCTGGCGCTGTACGCGCGGGCGGCCGCCCGGGCCGCCGACGTCGGGTTCATCCTGGCCGACACCAAGTTCGAGCTGGGCTACGTCGACGGCGTGCTGTGCCTGTGTGACGAGGTGTGCACGCCCGACTCCTCGCGGCTGTGGCCGGCCGACCAGGTCGTCCCCGGCACGACACCGCCCGCTTTCGACAAGCAACCCTTGCGCGACTGGTTGGCCACGCAGCCCTGGGACCGCACCCCGCCCCCGCCGGCCCTGCCGCCGAGCGTGACAGCGGCGCTGTCGGAGCGCTACGTGGCCGCCTACGAGCGAGTCACCGGACTCTCGTTGGACGACTGGTACGGTGCGACACCATGAGGTTCCAGGCGCGGGTGGAGGTCCAGCTGCGGCCCGGCATCGCCGATCCCGAGGGCGCCACCATTGAGCGCGCGCTGCCCGCGCTCGGCTTCGACGGTGTGGTGCACGTGCGCGCCGGGCGGTCCTTCAGCTTCGAGGTGGACGCGCCCGACGAAGGCGCCGCCCGGATCAAGGCGACGGAGCTGGCAGACCGGTTGCTGGCCAACCCGGTCATTGAGGAGAGCCGGCTCGAGCTCGCACCGCTCGGAGGCTGAATGGCACCGAGGATCGGCGTCGTCGTGTTTCCCGGCACCAACTGCGAGCACGACGTCGTGGCGGCCATCGGCCGCGTGGGGGGTGCGGGTGAGCTCCTTTGGCACGGTGACCGCGCTCTCGGTGCGGTCGATGCCGTGGTCCTCCCGGGCGGCTTCGCCCATGGCGACTACCTGCGCCCCGGTGCGCTGGCCCGGTTCTCCCCGATCATGGATGCCGTCACGCGCTTTGCCCACGAAGGCGGCCCCGTGGTCGGCATCTGCAACGGGTTCCAGGTGCTCACCGAGGCCGGGCTCCTGCCGGGGGCGCTGCAGAAGAACAGCCGCCTGCGTTTTCTGTGCCAACCCACCCGGTTGGAGGTCACTTCCACCGCCTCGGTGCTGACGGGCTTGGCCGTTCGAGGGGACGAACTGGTGATCCCGATCAACCATTTCTCGGGCAGCTACACCTGCGACGCCGAGACCCTGCGCGCGCTGCGCGACGACGACCGCATTGTGCTGCGCTACCTGGACAACCCCAACGGCTCGGTCGACGACATCGCCGGCATCGCCAACGAGGGCGGCAACGTGGTCGGGCTCATGCCCCATCCCGAACGCGCGTCGCAGGCCCTGTTGGGTTCCGAAGACGGACTGGTCCTCTTGCGCTCGCTCGTAGGTGCGGCGTCGGGCCGCGCTGCCGCCTGAGCAGCTGGCGCCTGAGCAGCTGGCGCCTGCGTAGCAGCAGTCAGCCGCGGGCCCGGGAGATCCCTGCCGCCTGAAGCACATTGGCGCTCACACCCGCCGCCCGCCAGGTGGCATACGAGATGCCCTTACGCATGCCGTAGGCCTGGGCCACCTTGATGAACTGCTTCTCCAGCGCGCTCAGGTCCTTGACCTTGGCCACGCGGGAGCGCTCGTCGACGAGATCCTTCTGCTCCTGTAAAAGGTGCAGCTTGGTGAGCGCGTCGGCCGCCGCGAGCTGCGCCTCAATGAGCGCCAACCGCTTGTCGATGGAGGCGGGAGTGCGCTTGCGTCCCCGTTTGGGCTTGGTCGTCTCGAGGGCTTCGAGGTAGTGGCGGACCGAGGCACTCTCGGCGCGGCCCCGAGCCAGTGCCGCCTTGTGGCCCGAACTCATGGGCTTGCGACCAGCCGGAGACTTTGCTTTTACCATCCCCCCATTGTGACTGCTTTGGGGCAATAGTGCACTGCCATTTGGGAGGAAGTGTGCGCATGCATTCTGTGACAAATCTGCACATGACATCTCGAATAACGGCCCCTCCCTTATGGGTCCGCCGTGAAATGGATATTGCCGGGGCGGCAGTGCCCGGGCACCCGGATTGCAACCGGGCGACACCGGGCTTGCCACACCGGCGGACCATCCTGGAAGGGCGATGAGCACTCAGGAGGAGAAGACGGCGACGACCGGCCGCAAATGTGCCAAACCGTTGCCGCCGCTCGAGGCCGGGCGCCAAGTGGGATGGATCTTCAAGGACGGCGAGGTCGTCGCCATTACCCGCCAGGAGTGCGACGCCCCGAGCGGCGACGAAAGGCACTGAGCGCCACCTCGCCGGCGCGCCGGCGCCGGGTCGGCGAATAGCTGGCGCCAAATAACTGGCGCTCCGTGGGCCGGGCCGGACAGGCCGGAAAGACGGAAAGAAACCCGCCGGGCCGCGTGGAAATCTTCTCGCCGCGGGGAAATGCTGGGGGCATGAGCCACGACCATTTCGACCCGGCCACCTACCACGACATGGTGCACCGGGAGATCCCGCGCTACGACCAACTGCAGGAGTCGATCGCGGCCGCCACCCGCGCCGTCACCGCCGGCGCCATCCTCGACCTGGGGACCGGCACCGGCGAGACGCTGGCGCGCGTCCTGGCGCAACACCCTGGCGCCCGGGTCGTCGGCGTCGACGAGCTGGCCGCAATGCTGGACGTGGCCCGGGCCCGCCTGGCCGGCTACGACGTCACCCTGCACGTGGCCGACCTCCTCGACGAGCTCCCGCCCGGGCCCTTCGACCTCGTCGTCTCGGCCCTGGCGGTGCACCACCTCGATGGTCCCGGCAAGGCGACGCTGTTCGGCCGGGTGGCGTCGGCCCTCCGTCCCGGTGGGCGCTTCGTCCTGGGCGACGTGGTGATCCCGCCCGATGCCGGGCCGGGGGCGATCCCCCTCACCGACGGCTGGGACAAGCCCAGCACGGCGGTCGAGCAACTGCAGTGGTTGCGCGATGCCGGTCTGATCGCCACGCTCGTGTGGCAGGAGGACGACCTGGCGCTCCTCACCGCCGATCGACCGCCCGCCTGAAGCACGACCACTAAGTTGGGAGGCACCATGACTCCCGCCGCCGAGGACGTCCCGGTACATCGGGCGCTCGGTCTCAGCGACGACGAGTTCGAGGCCGTGGGCAAGATCCTCGGCCGGCCGCCCAACCATCTCGAGCTCGCCCTCTACGCCGTCATGTGGAGTGAGCACTGCTCGTACAAGTCGTCGCGCCTCCATCTGCGGCGCCTGCCGACGGAGGGGCCCAACGTGCTGGTCGGGCCCGGCGAGAACGCCGGCGTGATCGACGCCGGGGACGGCATCGCCGTCGCCATCCGCATCGAGAGCCACAATCACCCCTCGGCCATAGAGCCGTACCAGGGGGCGGCCACCGGGGTGGGCGGGATCCTGCGGGACATCTTCACCATGGGTGCCCGGCCGCTGGCCATTATGGACCCGCTGTTCTTCGGGGCACCCGACGACGCCAAGCAACGCTGGCTGCTCGAGGGCGTGGTGAGCGGGATCTCGGGCTACGGCAACTCGGTCGGCGTGCCCACCGTGGGCGGCGAGCTGACCTTCGACCCCTGCTACGCGCAGAACCCGCTCGTCAACGTCCTGTGCATGGGCGCCCTCCCCGTCGAGCGCCTGGTGCTCGGCATCGCCTCGGGCCCGGGGAACCTGGCCGTCCTCCTCGGGAGCAGCACCGGGCGCGACGGCATCGGCGGGGTGAGCGTGCTGGCTTCGGCCGGATTCGCCGGGGACACCAACGGCGGCGCGGGCGGTCCGGCCGACGACGCCAAGCGCCCCAGCGTGCAGGTGGGGGATCCCTTCGAGGAGAAGCGCCTGATCGAGGCCTGCCTCGAGCTCCTCGACAAGAAGCTCGTGGTGGGGATCCAGGATCTCGGGGGCGCCGGGCTGGCCTGCGCCACCAGCGAGACGGCCGGCCGCGGCGGAGTGGGCATGGACGTCGACGTCACCGCGGTGCCGTGCCGCGAGGAGGGGATGGAGCCCTGGGAGGTGATGACCAGCGAGAGCCAGGAGCGCATGCTGGCCATCGTCACCCCCGACGCCTGGGCCGCCGTGGCGGAGATCTGCGCCCGCTGGGAGGTGCGCGCCGCCGTGGTGGGCAAGGTGACGGCGCCGGATCCGGCCAACGGCGGGCGCCTGCGCATCCGCCGGGGCTTCGACGGCCCGATCCTGGC
>PKYA01000217.1 GCA_003133545.1 Acidimicrobiaceae bacterium
GTGCCGAGGCGCGATACCGGCGGATCGGCGACGGGCGCGACCACCGGCTCGGCGGCGGGCGCACTCGTCCCTGGGGCGGCCGGGGGCGGCGCAAACGCGGACTCCGGGGCCGGCGGCACCGGGGCCGGGGCCTGGGCTGCGGGAGCGGCCTGGACCGGAGGAGCGGGCGCCGCGGCAGGAGCCGCAGCAACGGGGGGTGGAGCCGGTTCGGCGGGGGCGGGAGCACTCAGGAGGGCCTGATCGAAGGGCGCCGGCTCGCTCGGCGACGGAGCCAGGGGAGTCGGAGCCTGAGCTGGGATTGGTTCGGCCACGACCTCGGGGGGTGAAGCGGAACTGCGTAGAGCTGGGGGAGGGGGTTCCGCCTTCTCCCGACGGCGAATCCGCATTAGGCAAACTCTCCCATTCGCCACGCCATGCTGCCTATCCTGGCCTGCCCACTACACCAGGTCAAGGCTCAGCCCATGTTTCACGTGAAACAGTTGGTTTGGGGGCCCGACACAGAGATTTTCCCTTGATCGGCGCCGGTACCGGGCTGGGCCCAGCCCACAAAATCACAATTTGCGTAGCCCGGTCCCATGATCTGCTGTTGATTCACAACCGGCTTTGCGCCCAAATCCCCAGGGTGTGCCAGGGTTGCATTCTGTCCTCGCGGGTGACCAGTCGGAAAGGACGGGTAGCGCCCGTGCCTAAACCAAACACCTGTGCCAACGCTCTGACCTCGGGTACGGAGCGCCAGATAACCGTATACTCGCCGTCTCGCAAGCCCCCCGGCGGATCCGAGTTCATGAGCCAGGGGTCGCGTGAGTCGGCAAAACCATCCGGAAAAACCGTCGTGAAGGTCCCGTGACCGGCATCGTATTGGATTTCCGTCGTGGACTTGCGGACGTGGGCGCTCCGCCAGATCTCACAGGTGACGGTGTCTCCACGGCGATCGCCAGGCATGTCGTTATGGGGATGTGAAGCCAGAGGTTCACCGACTCTGATCCCCAGCGAGCGGGTGGGGTGCCGATTTGCCTCGAACCCGCCAGCACCGGTTCTCTTCCGCCTGCTTCGCTCGGCGCTCAAGCTCCCGCTCCGGATTTGCCTAGTCGACCTGTTTCTGAGCCGCCGCGGCGTCCCTCTCTGACTGCTCAGCCTGTCGACGCCGCCTGACTCGAGAGTGGTGAACTCGTTCCCGCAGCAGGAGGCCCAGACCTGAAACGACTACCGCCCCCCCACAACGATCCAGGGCCGGGCGGGCGGTAGCGCATTCCCCGGGGAACGACGCAACTCCCGCCCGCCTGGTGCATGAGCCGTTGCTCCCCGAACTCCGGGTCACTCCGCAGATAGAAGTCGACGGCCCCCTGGGGAGGTTCAGGAGCTCGCCTTGGCTCCCGGTTCATCTCCCGCTTGTCACGCACGCCCGGGTGTCCACGCTCAGATGGCCATTCCGCCGCCCGTCGAGTGTCTCGGCCAGCAGCCACCTATTCGGGACGGCGCGAGGTAGCCGGCGCCCCGATAGTTTCACGTGGAACAATTCGACCATGGTGCGGCGGCTCCGTGCTACGTCGGCATCTGCTCTGCTCAAAAGAGGGGGCGTTTGGCCGGCACCCCGTTGCGACGAGGGAATTCTTCGGGACACAACCGCCGTTGCCGCAGCACCTGGTAGCCGAACCGGTTCCGCACCGAGGCCGTCGGCTCCAGGCCGAACCGGGCCAAAGGTTCGGCCGGCCACCGGGTGCCGGCCGGAGAGTCGCCCGCCGGGCCAATCCCCGGGAGTGCGCCCTCTCCGGGTTCCTCCGTCGCCATGGCCGGCCCGCACTCTGTGGGCGCCGTCGCTTCCGCCGGAGGCTCCGAGACGATCAGCCAGCCACCCACCCGCAGGAGCGGAGCGGCGCATTCCGCCACCACCGCGGGCGGGCCGAAAGATCGCGCCACCACACCGTCAAAGGTGGCTCGGTGCGACCCTTCGCGCCCGTAGAGCTCGGCCCGCTGGTCCGCCACGCTGACCCGATCCTCCAGTCCACAGCGCAGCACCGCCTGTTCGAGAAATCGGGCGCGGCGCTGGTTGGCCTCGAGGAGGACGACGGTCGCCGCTGGCCACTCCGAGGCCAGGACGAGGCCGGGCAGCCCGCCGCCCGAACCGAGGTCGAGGAGCCGCACCGCAGCGCTACCGGCCTCTTGGCGGGCCAGGGTGAGAAAACCCTCAGCATGGGCGAGATGCTCCTCGATGGGCCCGGGCCCCAGAAAACCCGCCGTGCGGGCCTCCTGCAGTGCCTCGTGGAGCGCCCCCGGGTTCATCGGAGGGCAATCGGTGCCGGGAACCGGCCGGGCGCCGTCAGCTGGCGGGGGCGATGACGATGTAGCGGTTGGGGTCTTCCCCCTCGGAGCGGGTGACCACACCTTCGATCTCATTCACCGCGTCGTGCACCGCCTTGCGATCCGCCGGGCTCATGGCCTCCAGGGCCTTCTCCTGCCCTGAGGCGATCACTTCTTCCGCGACCTGAGTGCTGAACCGCTTCAAGGCAGCCGAGCGCTTCTCCCGGTAACCGGCCACGTCGACCAGAATGCGGTCGGTCCGGGACGGGCACTGACGTTGGACCACGGCACGGGTGAGGTCCTGCAGCGCGCTCAGGGTCGAGCCCCGCGGACCGACGAGCAGGCCCAGATCCTCGCCGGTGGCCGCGATCTCGACCGTGTCCTCGTCCAGGAGCCGGGTCTCCACCGTCGCCGAGACGCCGTATTCGCTCAGGAGGCCGACCACGAAAGCTCGGCCCACCTCTCCCTGCTCTTCGAGCGTCATTCCCTCGGCCATGTCCTCTGTCTCCTTCGTTTCTTTGGGGCGCGGCGCGGTCTTCACCGCTGTGGCTGCTCGCGGGCCCTGGCGTCCCACGGAAGCGTCTTCATTCGGGGCACTGCCAGAAGCTCCGCTGGCGCCCGCCTGGCTCCGGTTGCGACGCCGGCGCGCCGAGCGGCTGGTGCCCGTACCGGTTCCCTCGTCAGCACCGTCTGCGGGCGCCCGCGTGTCGTTGCGGGGGGTCGTCGGCCGCCTGCCGCCGGAACCCTGGCTTCCCTTGTCGCCTCGGTTGCGGTCGCGGCTGCGCTCGCGCTNNTCCGTGACCACGACGACTTCAGCGTCCCCTTCGGCTACCCCGAGTTGATCGAGGGCGATTTCGGTTGCTTCGGCAATGGTCTTTCCAGCGACTTCTACCCACTCCACGCTCTATCGAGCCTTTCTTGTCCTTTTGGATCGCGAACGCGGGTGCTGTTTGGGCGCCGCCACCAATTCGATCTCCGCGTCTTGCTCTGCCGCCTTCTTCCCGTTGACACCGGACCTCCCGGCTGCCGGGCTCCGGCCGTTCGTGGGGCGTCTCCCATTGGTCGTATTCCTGGTGTTGGCACCGGTTTNNGCCTTGTTGGCCCCGGGTTTGCCCGCGGCGGCGCCCTTGCCGTTCGTCCCATTGGTGCTCTTCGCCGGGGTGGCACCCTTCGCTGTGGGCTTGGCGGGGCCGGGCCCCAGCGCATCGGGCCCCTTGGCGGCCGCCCCACCCCCGATCTCCTTCTCGACCGGCGCCGCGGCACCCACCGGGGTCACCATGCCGGTGCGGAACATGATGTCCTGCGTCCCGATCCGCATCGCTGATGAAACGACCATGTAAATGGCTGCTCCGGCGGGCACTCTTAAGTAAATGACACCGAAAATAATAGGGAAGAATTTCTGCATCTGTTGCATCTGTGGATTGGCCGCCGCCGCCTGCGGATTGCGGCTGTTCATCTGCTTCATCTGGTAGTACTGCAGGAAGACGGCAAGCCCGATAAGCACCAGGTAGGGGATGATAAGTAGGGATTGGTTCGTCCCGTGATGGCTGAATGGGTCCTGGGAAAGATCCATGCCGAACCAGGTGTGCATTTGGCCTTTACTGGCCACCAGGCTTTGGTATATTTTCGAACCCGTGGGGATGTATCTCGGCGTGGCCTTTATAACCACACCAGCCTTGTTGAGCTTCCCAAATGAGAGCCCGCGAATAAGCGAGTACAGCACGATGAGGAAGGGCATCTGCAAGAGGCTGGGCAGGCAGGCCCCGAACGGGCTGGTGCCGTTCTCCTTGTAGAGCTTCATCATCTCCGCGTTGAGTTGCTCGCGGTTCTCCGCGCCCTTGTACTTGGTCTGGAGCTTCTTCATCTCCGGCTGTAGGCGCTGCATGGCGAGCATCGACTTGGTGCTCTTCACCGTCACCGGTGTCAGGGCCAGCATGATGATGACGGTCAACCCGACGATGGCGACGAAGTAGTTCGGGATGACGGCGTAGATGCCGGCCAGGATCAGCCCGAACAGCTCGAAGAGGGGGTGGAAGACCTTGCCGATGTCCGAGAAGAGGGCGTTCTCGGCCAGGAGGCCGAACGGGGTGCTCATCGGGCCCGACCTGTCCCCGGTGACCGCGGGTCGGCGTGGACATGGAGCGGTACCAGGTCGACGCCGTGCGGGCCGAAGGGCCGGCACCGCACCAGACGGCGGGCCGTGAGCGCCAGGCCGGGCCAGAAGCCGTGCGTGGTGAAGGCCTCGACGGCGTAGTTGGAGCAGCTCGGGTAGAACCGGCAGGGGGAAACCCGGCCCGAGGCGGCGCCCTGGTAGAGCTCCACCAGACGTACGGCCGCCCGCGCCGCCCGGCCTGGCCCGACCTCGAAACTGGCGGATCTCACGACGAAGGTCCCGGGTGGGCAGCCGCCTGAAGAGCACGTTGCACGTGCGCCGACAGATCGGCATACTCGCAGCGTGCGGCGGCCGGCTCAAGGCGGAGAAGGTACCTGCCCGGTGTCAGTGTCCCCGAGATCGCCCGGGCGGACTCACGGGCTCGGCGGCGCAGGGTGTTGCGCACCACGGCGTTGCCGCAGCGCGTGCCAATTGCGTACCCGACCTGGGGATAGACGCCGGTGTCGGTAGCGCTGGCGGGTACGAAGGTGGCGCGGACGGGCCCGCTGGTGGCGCGCGCCCGGGATCGCTGCAGCTGGGCGAAGGCAGCGCGGGTCTGGATTCTTCCTACCGTCCGGGTGGGCACGAGCAGCTCAGACGGTGAGCCGGTGGCGCCCCTTGAGCCGCCGGGACTTCAAGATGGCCCGGCCGGCGCGCGTCGACATGCGCTTGCGGAACCCATGCGTCTTGGCCCGCTTCCGGGTGTTGGGTTGATAGGTGCGCTTCACGTCATTCAGCCTTTCGCCACGCCTGTACGGCACCATCGGCCGGAGCGTTGCAAGGGTCGGGCTACCAGGTGGTCTGCGCCACTGGCAGTGGAGTGCCGTCCATGTTAGGCGCGATTGGCCAATCCCCACTAGTCGCGTGATGTGCCACGGTGTACCTTCGACGAATTATCCGCACCGAGGACCGTTCAGCATTGCCCAGGACGCCGAGGACGGAGGAAGGGCGAGCGGACGACGCGGTGAGCCAGGCCGGAGAACTGTGGACTCGGTGCACCAAATCGCTGCGCGAGCAGGTTTCGGAGACCACCTGGCAGCTCTGGCTGTCCGGGATCGAACCGGTCGACTACGCCGACGGGGTGTTCATCCTCTCGGTGCCCAACCCCATAATCCACGAGCGGGTGGAGACGCGCTACCTGCCCATGATTGAGGACACCCTGGCCAACGAGGTGGGCGCACCGGTACGGGGGCGTCTCGAACTACACGAACCCGAAGAGCCGGAGTCGGCCGAGCCGGAGTTCGAGGAGTTCCTGGGTGTGCCCGCACCGGTCGAGACACCCGGCCCGGCGGTGGCCACCACCCAGAACGGGGCGGGCGGCCGCGAGACCCAGGCCGTCCAGCTCGATCCGAAGTTCGTCTTTGAGACCTTCGTGGCCGCCTCGTCGAACCGACTGGCCCATGCGGCTGCCCAAGCCGTGGCTGAAACTCCTGGTAGATCATACAATCCACTGTTCATTTACGGGGACAGCGGTCTGGGCAAAACCCATCTCCTGCACGCCATCGGCAACTACGTGTCCGAGAATTTCAACCGGCGCAAGATCCTCTACGTCACCACCGAGACCTTCATGAACGACTTCGTCGACTCCCTGCGCACGTCGACGACCCTGGCGTTCAAGCGGCGCTACCGCGAGTGCGACATCCTCCTCATCGACGACGTGCAGTTCATGGAGAACAAGGAAGGCCTGCAGGAGGAGTTCTTCCACACGTACAACGACCTGAAGGGCGCATCGAAACAGATGGTGCTCACGTCTGACCGTCCGCCCAAGTCGATCGAGTCGCTCGAGGACCGCCTGCGCAGCCGATTCCTCTCCGGCCTCATCACGGAGATCAGCCCGCCCGACCTCGAAACCCGCCTGGCCATCCTCCGGTCCAAATCGGAGAGCGAGCACCAAGAGGTGCCCCACGACGTCCTCGAGTTCATCGCCACCCATGTAAAGAACAACATCCGGGAGCTCGAAGGCGCGCTGACCCGCATCAGCGCGTTCGCCAAGCTGAACAAGGAGACCATCTCCCTGGCCGACGCCGAGCGGGTGCTGTCCGACATCGTCCTCGCCGGAGAGCCCCGCCGCATCACCCCCCAGATGATTTTGGAGGCCACCGCCGTCAGTTATGGCTTCAGCATCGAGGCCATCTGTGGCCCCAGCCGGACCCGGCCCCTGGTCACGGCCCGTCAGGTGGCCATGTACCTGGTGCGCAACCTGACGGACTACAGCTATCCGGCCATCGCCCGGGTGTTCGGCAACCGCGACCACACGACCGTGATCCACGCCGTGGACAAGATCACCGGGCAGATGCAGCAACGGCGCCAGATCTACGAGCAGGTCACCGAGCTCATACAGCAGGTTCGTGCCGGCACGTGAGTCATTCAGAACCCAAACGGCAAAGTTTGTGGACAACACCGCTGACACTGGGGATAGCGTGGCCGCTCGTCCCCAGGTACTCGCCTACAGCCTTTGGCCACGGCGGAACGGGGTCCGTCGCCCACACCGGCATGGGGACGGGCAAAGGGGCGCCCACCAGGGTCGGGTGGTACTCGTCCACAATCCACAGCCCTTACTACCTTTACTAACAACATTTCTCTTCTCCGCACTCATCAGTGACTGGGGACACAGCCGAAAGGACAAGCTCCGGTGAAGTTCAGATCCGAGCGCGACGCACTCATTGAGATGTTGGCCACGGCTGGACGTGCCGTCGGCGCCCGCGCCTCCTCGTCACCTGTGCTCTCCGGCCTGTTGCTCTCGTGCTCGGGAAATGTGCTTTCGGTGACCGGGACCGACCTCGACCTCACCATCCAGATCACCGAGGAGGTGATCGGCGTACAAGACGGGACCTGTGTCGTTCCCGCCCGGCTCTCGACCGACATCGTCCGCCGCCTCGAGCCCGGGGCGGTGACGTTCGCCGACGACGAGGACTACATCACGATTTCGGCGGCCCGCTCGAACTTCAAATTGCGCACCTATCCGGTGGTGGAGTTCCCGGCGGTGGGACGTACGAGCGAGGTGATGACCCAGCTCCCCGAAGCAGCGCTCACCGAGGCCGTGCGCCAGGTCGTCCGGGCCGCGTCGCACGACGACGCCCGGCCGCTCCTCACCGGCGTGCTGCTCTCCCGTGTCGACGGCTCCATCCGCATGGTGGCCACTGATTCGTACCGGATGGCCATGCGCGATCTCCCCGGGATCGACGCGCTCCCCGGCGAGGAGGATCTGCTCGTCCCCGCCCGCGCCCTGGCCGAACTACAACGTCTGCCCTCCCGCCACGCCGAGGGCGACAAAGACGGGCACGTGGGTGTGGCGGCCAGTAGCAACGAGATCACCTTCTGGCA
Source organism: Acidimicrobiaceae bacterium (assembly GCA_003133545.1). GTDB lineage: Bacteria > Actinomycetota > Acidimicrobiia > Acidimicrobiales > RAAP-2 > Bog-473. The sequence continues at coordinate 7,775 of PKYA01000217.1, forward strand.
GGGGAAGGTGCAGATCAGCACCCGTTTACTCGAAGGCCGCTACCCGGATTACAAACAGCTCATTCCCGACCACTACCCGAACCGTCTCCACCTGGGCAAGGAGTCGTTCCTGGCAGCGCTGCGCCGGGTGCAACTCCTGGTGCGGGACAACACCACGCCCGTGCGGCTGTCCATGCGCCCCGGTGGCGTCGACCTGAGCGTGGTCAGCCAGGAGGTCGGCGACGCGTCCGAGTCGGTCGACGGTGATTTCTCCGGAGAGGAGCTGGTCATCGCCTTCAACCCCGCGTACCTGATCGACGGCACCGAGGCCGTGCAGGGTGATGAGGTGATCCTCGAGTCGGCCGACGCCTCCCGGGCGGCAACGGTGCGCGGGGCCGAAGACGACCACTTTCGTTATTTGCTGATGCCTGTCCGGGTCTCCTGAACACGGACCCCCAGCGGTGAGCCTGCGCCGGCTCGAGCTCGTCGACTTCCGGATCTTTGGCGCCGCCGTGTTCACCCCATCCCCGGAGGGGACGACGGTGATCACGGGCGCCAACGGGACCGGGAAGACCAGCGTGCTCGAAGCGTTGGTCTACCTGGGGACGCAACGCTCGTTCCGGGGTGCCCCGCGCGAAGCACTGGTGCGCGGCGGTGCGGCCAGGGCCATCGTCCGGGCCGAGCTCGAGCACGGAGCCAGCCCGACACTGGTCGAGGCCGAGATCTTCGGCGTCGGCCGCAGCCGTACCCAGGTCAACCGCAAGACGGCCAGCGGCCGGCGGGAGCTCAGTGCCGCCGCCCCGACCTCCATTTTCTCGCCGGAGGACCTGGCCCTGGTCGGTGGGGGCCCCCGGATCCGGCGCGAGCTCCTCGACGACGCCCTGGGCCTGGTCGACGCGGAGGGCGCGCGGGCGGCCGACGAGGTCGAGCGGGTGCTGCGCCAGCGCGCCGCGCTGTTGCGCCAGGCGGGCGGGCGGGTCAGCGCGGATGTGGCCAGCACGCTCGATGTGTGGGATCAACGGCTCAACGACGCGGGAAAGATCCTGGTCACGGCCCGGGAGAACCTCGTCCGCGCCCTCGACGAGTTCGTCGGGCCGGCGTACGGGCGCCTCGCCGGCGCCGGGGACAGAGTCGTCATCGACCAGCGCTATGTGCGCAGCTGGGAGGGGGAGCTGCTCGACGCCCTGCAGGCACACCGGTCCGAGGATCTCCGACGGGGGGTGAACACGGTGGGGCCGCATCGTGACGACCTCGTGCTCATGCTCGAGGGGCGGGAGGCGCGCACCCACGCCTCACAGGGCGAACAACGCTGCCTGGCCCTCGCCCTGCGGATGGGGGTGCACCAGCTGGTGATGACCAAGACCCCTCACACCCCCATTTTGCTGCTTGACGACGTCTTCTCCGAACTCGATCCGTCCCGCAGCCGGGCCCTGATCGCGGAGCTTCCCCCCGGGCAGTCCGTCCTCACCACCGCGGCGCCGCTGCCGGCGGGGATCGAAGTGGCCGAGATCGTCGACATCGCCCGGGTCGTACAAGAGCAATGAGCGCGGCGCGCCGGTACCGGCGCGGGCCCGATGCCGGGCCCCAGAGGGTCGGCGACTCCATCGCGCGCGTGCTGGGCCGACTAGGGGCGTCCCCTTCGCCGCTCACGATGGAATTGGTGTTCTCACGGTGGGAAGAGCTGGCCGGCACGGAGCTGGCCGGGCATCTCCGCCCGGTGCGATTGCAGAATTCCACCCTTGTCGTGGGGGCGGATCATCCGGCGTGGGCGACGCGGGCGCGCCTCGAGTCCGCGCACCTGCTGGCCCGGGTGCGTGCGCTGGGCGACACCACCATCGAGCGCATCGAGGTGGTCGTGCAGCGGCCGTAATTTTTGGTCGCGAATTGGTCGGCGGGGACCGTTGATAGGTGCCGAAATGGCACAGCTGTCGGGTAGGATGGAGTGTCCGCAGCGAAAGCCCTGAAGTGCAGATTTCGGGGGCTCGCTGCGCACCGCGAAGACTGTCGTTTTGAAAGGACGCGTCTGTGGCAATAAAGGTAGACGGTCCGGCAAACGTCTCGTACGGCGAGGCCGACATCACCGTTTTGGAAGGGCTCGAGGCCGTGCGCAAGCGGCCCGGGATGTACATCGGATCCACCGGCCCGAGCGGGTTGCACCATCTGGTCTGGGAAGTGGTCGACAACTCGGTCGACGAAGCCCTCGCAGGCGAGGCCAACGAGGTGGAGGTGAGGCTGTCGCCGGACGGATCCTGCCAGGTCACCGACAACGGTCGTGGGATCCCGGTCGACATCCACCAGCCCACCGGCCGGCCGGCGCTGGAGGTGGTCATGACCAAACTCCACGCCGGGGGCAAGTTCGGGGGTGGCGGCTACAAGGTCTCGGGAGGCCTGCACGGGGTCGGGCTCTCGGTGGTCAACGCCCTCTCGGAGAGGATCGAGGTCGTCGTCTATCGGGACCGGCGGGTCTACCGTCAGGAGTACTCGCGGGGCATCCCCAGCACCGAGCTGCGCAGCGAGCCCGACAGCAAGCCCGGCCGTCGCGGAACCACGGTTCGCTTCTGGCCAGACCCGCAGATCTTCACCGAGACCACCGAGCTAAACCGCGAGACCATAGCCGCCCGTCTACGCGAGCTCGCCTTCCTCAACAAGCGGGTGCTGTTCCGGCAGATCGACGAGCGCACCGAGCCCTGGACCGAGGACAACTTCTACTTCGAGGGTGGAATCGAGGCCTTCGTCCACTACCTCAATCGCGGCAAGGGTGCCGCCCAGTCCCGGCCGATGTACGCGGAGCGGGAGATCGAGGGCAGCACGGTTGAGATCTCGATCCAGTACAACAGCGGCTTTGCCGAGCATGTTCTGGCGTACGCCAACAACATCAACACGGTGGAGGGCGGCAGCCATCTGACCGGTTTCCGCACCGCCTTAACCGCCACCCTGAATCGCTATGCCCGCAAGGCCGCCATCCTCAAAGATGGCGATCCCAACCTGACCGGGGAGGATGTCCGTGAGGGTCTGACCGCGGTTCTCAGCGTCAAGCTCCAGGAACCTCAGTTCGAGGGGCAGACCAAGACCAAGCTCGGAAACTCAGAGATCGCTGGTCAGGTATCGACGGTTGTCTCCGAGGCCCTCAACCAGTACCTGGAGGAGAACCCCGGCGACGCCAAGCGAATCATCGAGAAATCGCTCACCGCGGCCAGGGCGCGCGCCGCTGCCGTCCGGGCACGTGAGCTGGTGCAGCGCAAGTCCCTGCTCGAGTCGGCGACCCTGCCCGGGAAACTGGCCGACTGCTCAGAACGCGACCCCGAGCTCTGCGAGCTGTTCATCGTCGAGGGAGAGAGCGCCGGTGGAACCGCCAAGGGTGGCCGCGATCGCCGCTACCAGGCGATCCTGCCCTTGCGGGGCAAGATCCTCAACGTCGAGNNACCCTGCTGCTGACCTTCTTCTGGCGCTACCTACAGCCGGTCATCAACGATGGTCACCTCTTCATCGCCCAGCCGCCGCTCTTCCGGGTGGAGGGCTCGCGGAAGCGGTTGGCCTGGTGCTACAGCGAGGAGGAGTTCCGGCAAACCCTGAAAGAGATGGGGGAAAAGAGCAAGGTCCAGCGTTACAAGGGACTCGGCGAGATGACCGCTGACCAGCTCTGGGATACCACCCTCGACCCGGAGCACCGGGTTCTGCTCAAGGTCGAGGTCGAGGACGCGCTGCGCGCCGACGACATCTTCGACCGGCTGATGGGGGTGGCGGTGGAACCGCGCAAGCGCTTCATCCAAGCTCACGCCAAAACGGTCCGGAACCTGGATATTTGAGCGTANNGACCCCCGACTCCACCTCATCCTGGTCGGTCCCAAAGACCAGCTCATGCCGCTGCTCCAAGGCGGCGGTGATCACATGGGAAGGCTGACGCTGGAATCGTCCGAGGGCGCGATCCCCATGGGGGCCCACCCGGCCAAGGCGGTTCGCAGCCAGCCTCTCTCCAGCGTCGGGGTGGCGGTCAAGATGGTGCAAACCGGGCGCGCGGACGCCTGCTTCAGTGCTGGCAACAGTGGCGCCACAGTAGCCAGTGCCCTGCTCCAGCTCCACCGTCTTCCGGGGGTGTCCAGACCGGGGATCGGGACCGTCTTCCCGTCACGCACCGGGCGGACCCTTCTGGTTGACGCCGGGGCCGAGGTCGACAGCCGGCCGGAATGGCTGGCCCAGTTCGCCCAGCTGGGCAGTGAATACTGCCACCGGGTCCTGGGCGTGGAGGAGCCGCGCGTGGGTTTGCTCAGCAACGGGGAAGAGACCACCAAAGGCAACGCCCTCGTGCAGGCCGCCCACACCTTGATCAGTCAGCTGGACTTGCGCTATGTAGGCCCGGTGGAAGGCACCGACCTCGTCTCCGGGAAGGTCGACGTGGTTGTCTCCGACGGGTTCGTCGGCAACGTTGCGCTCAAGACCGCGGAGGGTGTCGCCGAGTCGATCATCGCCGCGCTCCGTCAGGAGGCGACCTCGAACCTGCGCTCGCGCCTAGGGGCGTTCCTTCTGCTTCCCAGCTTGCGCCGATTGCGTCAGCGACTGGACTGGGCCCAAATCGGTGGCGCTCCACTGCTCGGTGTGAGCGGCCTGGTCTTCATCGGGCACGGGCGCTCCGACNNCCGGGCTGGCTCAGTCCTGGCACTCCGCGCTCGAACAGAGGCTGCCAGCTCAGGTGTCCGGGAGGTAGGGGTGGCCATCGATCAGGGCGGCGGCAGAGTGGGCGGAGTACGGGGCGTCGAGCTGGTGCAGGAGATGCGCGAGTCCTACCTCGTCTACGCCATGAGCGTCATCGTTGCC
>PKYA01000064.1:0-24624 GCA_003133545.1 Acidimicrobiaceae bacterium
AGGGCGATGGCCAGGTCCATCGTGAAGTTGCCCACCTCGTGGCACAGTCCGACCGTCTTGATGCTGGTCTCGCGGCACACGGAGCGGGTGAGGGTGGTCATCGGGTTGGTGATGTTGAAGAGCCAGGCGTCGGGGCAGACCTCTTCCATGGCGCGCCCGATGCCGACCAGCACGGGCACATTGCGCAGGGCGCGGTTGATCCCTCCCGGGCCGACGCTGTCGCCCACCGTCTGGGTGATGCCGTGGGCAGCCGGCACGTCGAGGTCGACGGCCATGGAGCGGAAGCCGCCGGTGGAGATGCACACGATCACGAAGTCGGCCCCCGCCAACGCCGCCCTCTGATCGGTGGTGGTGGCCACGGTCGCCTTGGCCTCCAGCGCCTCGATCAGCTTGTGGGCCAGCGCTTCCATCTTCGGCAGGGGGTCGGGGTTGATGTCGTGGAGCACCAGGTGCATGCCGGCCAGGGCCGGGGTTCCGAAGAGGTCGGCCATCAGCTCGGGGCCCCATTGGTAGCTACCGCCGCCGATGATCGTCACCTGGGTGCTCATGGCGTCACCATCCTGTTCTCTGACATGCGCGTCACTCTACCGGCGGCCCGCGCGCGAACCCGAGGCGTGCCCCCGCACGACATTCTGGGACCGGTCCCCGGTACGCTCCGTCAGCGTGAGCGAGCTACGTCGTCGTGCCCCCGACCTCCTGGCGGCCGCCTTCACCACCAGTGGCCTGGTCCACCTGGTGCGGCCCGCGACCTTTGCCGCCCTCATGCCGCGGCTCATTCCCGCCCGGCACCACCGGGGGCTGATCTACCTGAGCGGGCTGGCCGAGCTGATCTGTGCCGCCGGGCTCTGGCGGCGGACGCGCTGGGCGGCACCGGCCAGTGTGGCCGTCCTCGGTGCGGTCTTCCCGGCGAATGTGCAGATGGCCCTCGACGCCGGGTCGGGCCGGAATCCCGGGCCGGCGGACAAAGCGGTGGTGGCCTGGCGCCGGCTGCCCCTACAGCTCCCGATGGTCTGGGCGGCGCTCCAGGCGCGGCCCGGACGCGTGGCGGGTCTCAGCGCAGCGAGTGACCCAGGTCCTTCTCCCCCCAGAAGCACGCGAACGGGTTGACGTTGTACGGCTCTACCGGGACGTAGCCGGCTCGCTGGTAGAGCGCGATGGCATGGTGCTGCTTGGGCCCGGTATCGAGCCGCACCCTGCGATACCCGAGGGCGCAGGCAGTGGACTCGAGTGCCACCAACAACGCACCGGCGATGCCGCGTGAGCGCGCTTCGGGGCGCACGAACATGCGCTTCACCTCGGCCACTCCTTCGTCGAGCCGGCGCACTCCCCCGCCGGCGACCGCCTGCCCGTCTTCCCACCCGACCAGGTACGCCCCGCCGGGTGGGCGCAATTCGGAGGGCTCCAGCCTCGGAAGGTCGAGGCGGCTCGACGTCCAGTACAGCGCGTTGAGCTCGGCGGTCATGGCGGCCAGCAGCTCGGCGGCCGGAACGTCCTCGGGATCACAAGGGAGGAATTCCGCCACTTCAGCGGACCTTGTCCGGATACCGCGCCTCGGCCATCCTCCGCATCCCTTCACGCCAGGGGACGGTTGTCGGTCCGATCAGCGCGTGCATGCGGGTGGTGTCGATCTGCACGCTGTCGATGGTGTGCACCGTCGGCTCGAAGCGGGCCTCGATCCCGGTGAGGCCGGCCAGGTAGCCGCACCACTCCTCAATGCTGACGGCCTCGCTCCCGCCCCAGTTGACCGTGGTGGCCGGCACCGAGGCCGCACCGAGCAGGCGCGGGACCATGGCGGCGATGTCGTCCTGATGGATCGGGTGGTAGACGCTGGGCGCGTCGGTGTGCACCGGGACGGCGCTGCCCGAAAGCATCATGTGCAGGTGGATGGCCGGCCACCCACCGCCGTCGCCGTAGGGAACCGAGAGGCGGGCGATCGTCGTCGGGAGGGCAAAGCGCTGCGCCCCCCAGCGTGCCGTCGCCTCCGCCGCGATTTTGCAGATGCTGTAGGTGCGGAGGAACGGCCACACGCCATGGTTGTCACCGAGCGGGCCGTCCTCGGCGAACACACGGTGGCCCTCCGGCCGATACACGCCGGTGGTGGAACAGTGCAAGAAGGCCGCCGCCTCCCGATGGTGCTCCATGAGGGCGGCCAGCCCGCCGCTGTTCGCCGCCAGGTCGATCTCCCAGTCGTTGGTCTTGGCCACGGCGAAATGCAGTACGAAGTCCGCGTCACCGGGCAGGCCGGCGACGTCGCCGGCCACCAGGTCGACCGGCACGCACCGCACCCCCGCCGCCTCGAGCTCTTGCCGTGCCGTCCCGTCGGTGAAGCGGGCAGCGCCAACGACGTCGTTGTCACGCGCCAGGGAGATGGCGAGCGGACGCGCCACTTGGCCGGTCACTCCGGTGATCACGATTCTGCGTCCGGACAGCACCTCGCTTTTCATGGTCCCTTTCGTACTCGCTACGCTGACCTGCGTGCATCTTTACGCAGCGTTCCTGGGCGGCGAGCTGGCCGAAGACCGGATGGGTGAGGACCACGAAGTCGTCTTCGTCGTGGCGCAGGACACCACCTCCGCCCGCAAGGCAGCCCAGAAGAAATGGGGCGGCACCGGCCGCGCGCACGTCGATGCCGTCACCCGCCTGGAAATGATCGACGGCTACACCGTCGCCCTCGAGCGCACCGGCGCGGGGGACGTCACCGAGATGGAGGGCTACAACTAAGGCACCGGTGCAATGGCGTCGCCCCTCCCCGGGGGCCCAAAATTACGGGGGCCTAGACGACGGGGGAAAGGCCCCCGTCGAGATTGATGGCCGCGCCCGTCACATACGAGGCCCGGGCGGAGAGCAGGTAACTGGCCAGATCGGCGAACTCCTCCCCGCGTCCCACCCGCCCGAGAGGGATCCCAGCGTTGGCGGCCATGCGCTCGTAGAACGCGGGCAGTTCCATTCCCGCCGCGGCGGCCCCACGTACCCACTGACCGCTCTCGACCAACCCGATCAAAATGGCATTGACCCGAATGCCTTCGGGACCCAGCTCCTTGGACAGGGATTTCATGAGGGCCATCCCGGCGGCGCGCGACACCGAGCTGGGCGCGCTGGCCGCCCCCGGAGCCTTCGCCGCCATCGCCAGGGTGAAGAGCGCGGCACCGTGCGACTCCCGCAGGTACGGCAGGGCGGTGCGCACGAGCCGTACCGCACCCATCACCTTCAGCTGGAGGTCGCCCTCCCACGCCGCATCGTCGTTGGCTTCCAGCGGCCCGGCGGCACTCCGGCCGGCGTTGTGCACGACGCCATCGATTCGGCTCCACCGCGTCACAGCCCCGGAGACGAAGCGCGCCACGTCCTCCGCCCGTTCGACATCGGCGGTCAGCGCGAGGACGTCGGCGCCCAGAGCCTCGAGCCCCTGCCTGGCCTCGGTCAGGCGCGCATCGTCGCGGCCACAGATGGCCACCGCCGCGTCTTCCTGCACCAGGCGGCGGGCCAGGGCCAAGCCGAGGCCGTCGCTCCCTCCCGTGATCAGCACCACCTTGCCTGCCATTTCGAGGTCCACCGGCTCAGCGCTCCTGCTCGGTCGGCCGGATGAGGATCTCGTTCACGGCGACGTGACGGGGCTGGGTGACGATGTAGCGGACGCTGTGGGCGATGTCCTCGGCGCGCATCAGCTCCACGCCTCCGAAGGTGGCGGCCATCCCTTCGAGGATCTCCGGACGGTTGTGGAAGGCCAGCTCGGTGGCCGTCGCTCCCGGCTCGACCACCGATGCCCGCACATGGCGCGTGGTCACTTCCTGGCGCAGCGACTCGGTGAAGGCCACCACCCCGAACTTGGTGGCGTTGTAGACGCCGCTGTTGAAGCGGGCCACCCGGCCGGCCGTGGAGCTGATGTTGACCACATCAGCCACCTGCCGGGGCTCCTTCTCGGCCGCCGCCAGAAGGTGGGGCAGGGCGGCGTGGGTGCAGTAGAGCAGGCCGAGCAGGTTGAGGTTGACCATCCGCTGCCACTCTTCTATCGGAGCCCCGACGATAGGCCCGAGCAGCATCACGCCTGCGTTGTTGATCAAGATGTCGAGGCGGCCCAGCAGACCCACCGTCGCGTCCACGGCTCGCGCCGCCTCTGCCGGTTCCGACACGTCCGCCTCGATCACCAGTGCGCGGTCTGCTCCGATGCGCGCGGCCAGAGCCTCCAGGCGATCGCGCCGCCGGGCCACCAGCGCCACCTTGGCCCCCTCGTCGGCCAGGGCCTCCGCGGTCGCCTCCCCGATACCGCTGCTGGCGCCCGTCACCAGTGCGACGGTTCCGGCCAATATCTGCGACATCACGCCTCCCGGGAACGCTCGGATCTGTCCCGACGGTCTACCAGTTCGCTCGGGCAACCGGACCGAGCTGGCGGGACGTCCAGAGCGCGCCGGGCGAAGCGAGAGTGCTACTCCTCGCTCACTGCTCGTCGAACGGATCAATGCCGAACAGGCCCACCGGCGTGCCGATGTCCTCGGGCACCCGGGTGGGCGTGTCGCGGTTGAGGACCTCACCCCGGAAGTACGCGGGGCGGAACGCCTTGTACACGAACATGAGTACCACCCCCAGCACCAGAACGCCGACGTCGAGGATGAAGACACCACCGATGATCCGATGGGTCCCCGGCAGTGTCCACTTGGTGACGCTATTGCCGTTGTTCCAGTAGTACCAGAAAGACCAGATCATGCAGAACCACAGGATGAGTCCGCCGACGAACGGGAGAATGCCCCGAAGCCACAGGCTGCGCGCGCTCTCCGTCAGCGAGGCGCGGTAGTACCAGGTGCACGAGAACCCGGTCAGCCCGTAGTAGAAGGCGATCATCACCCCCAGCGCGGACACCGAGTCGACGATCACCGCACCGCCTGAGGTGAGGTAGTTCATGGCCACGTAGAGGACGATGGAGACGGCCCCCATGACAACCGTCGACACCGTCGGCGTGAGGAACCTCTTGTGGATTCGTGCGAAGGCCGACGGGATGGCCTTGTAGACGGCCATGGAAAGCGTGGTGCGGGCCGTCGGCAGAATCGTCGTCTGGGTAGAGGCGGCGGCGGAGCTCAGCACCATCAGGAGCAGCAGGTGGGTCAGCACGGTCCCGAAGCCCGATGTCCCGAAGATGCTGTGCCCGAGGACGGAGAGGACGTCCCCCTCGTTGGCCGAGTTCCGGAGCCCGATGCCCGTGGTGCCGATACCGGCGTAGGACTGGGTGGCGATGATCACCAGGGCGTAGGTGGCCAGGAGGACGAGTGTGGACAGCACGGCGGCCCGGCCGGGCGTGGTCTGGGAGTCCTTTGTCTCCTCGTTGACCGACACCGCGGTATCCCAGCCCCAGTAGATGAACAGCATCAGCGTGAAGCCCACCATGAACCCCGAGTAAGAGAAATGGTCGAACGGGTTTAGCCACGCCCAGCTGGGAGTGAGGTGCCCTATCGGTGCGGTGCCTGCGCCCACCTTGCTCAGGGCGACGATGGAGAGCACCAGCAGCATGGTCAGCTCAATGCCGAGCAACACTTTTTGGAAATTGGCCGAGATCTCGATGCCGACGTAACAGATCCATGTCATCACGACGATCCACAGGACCCCGACCAGCAGGACCCAGCCGCTGCTCGAGTCGTGGCCGATCCCGTTCGCGCCGAAGAGCAAGAAGACGTACTGCCCGGCGATCTGGGCGAGGCTGGCCATGACCAGCAGGTCGGCCGCCACGATGCCCCAGCCGCCCAACCACCCTGTCTTCGGCCCGAAAGCACGGGCACCCCAGGTGAAGGTGGTGCCGCAGTCGGGGTCGGCATAGTTCATCTCCTTGTAGCCATAAGAGATGAACAGCATCGGGACGAACGCCAGCACGGTGATGATCGGGGCCTGCAGCCCCTTGATGGCGATCACGACGAAGCCGAGGGTGGCGGCCAGGCTGTAGGCGGGAGCGGTGGAGGCCACCCCGACCACGACCGAGGAGATGAGCCCCAGCGCTCCGCCCTTCAGGCCTTTCTCACCGAGAACTTCCCCGCTCTGCGCGGGCGCAGCCAGATCCGTCATAACGATCCTTTCGGCGATGGTGTCCCGTGCACTGCACGAATGGAGCCGGATTCATGTCGCCGATTCCGCGATTTCCACCGATCCCAGCCGCCTCAAACCACCTCGGCGTCGATTATGGCACGGTGAAGCCTCTGGCGCGCAGAGATCCGTCGCCGAGGGAGTCGCAACGGTCGCCCTCGCGCGGCTTCGCCCCTGCGCGGTGTCGCCCCGCGCCGCCCGTCAGTCCGCGGTATCGGCGCCGATGTGGTGGCGCAACTCCTCGAGGCTGGAGGCGAGCAGGCGCGAGACGTGCATCTGGCTGACGCCGATGGAGAGGGCGATCTCGGATTGGGTCAGCCCCTGGACGAAGCGCATGCGGAGGATCGACTGCTCGCGCGGGGGCAGCTTGGCAAGGGCCGGGGCGAGCAGCGCACGCTCGTCGACGGCGTCGTAGCGCAGGTCGCGCCCACCCAGGCGCGCCGCCAAGGGGTCGTCTTCGTTCTCCGAGGCATCGATGGAGGTGGCCCGGTACCCTTGGCCGGCTTCGATGGCCTCGATGACCGCCTCCTCGCTGGACCCGGTGGCGACGGCCAGTTCGGCCACGGTCGGGCTCCGACCGAGCTGCTGGACGAGCGTCGACGTGGCGTGCCCGAGCTCGAGGTACAGCTCCTGCACCCGGCGGCTGGCTCGTACCGCCCATCCCTTGTCGCGGAAGTGCCGCTTGAGCTCACCGATGATGGTCCGCGTGGCGAAGGCGGCAAAGTCGACACCCCGTTGGGGGTCGTAACGGTCCACCGACTTGACCAGGGCGACGGAGGCCACCTGCACGAGGTCGTCGAGGGGCTCACCCCGGTGCAGGAATCGGCGCGCCAGCTGGTGCGCCAAGCCGAGATTGTCCGTGATCATGGCGTCCCGCGCCGCGCCGGAGATGGGGCGTCCGGACTCTTCACCCTTCGTCACTTCGGTCACGTGGGCGGGAGCGTCGTACCCGCGCCCCGTCACTCCAAGGGCCCCTTCCTCCGTTTGCGCAACCACGCCCGCACCGAGCCGTCTTCTTGGACGCGGCCATGCTCGTCGACCAGGGCCGCCAGGATCTGCTCGCTCAGCTGGTCGGCTTCGTCCCCTTCGGCGCCACGCCCGTCCGCTGCCAGCGCGGCGCCGCCCGACGTGCAGGAGATGTCGAGCGCCTCGGACGAAACAGTGAACTCGAGACGCAGATCGCCGTGCCAGTCGTCACTCCCTTGCAGAGCAAGGAGACACAACTCCCCTACGGCGAGGCGCAGATCCTCGAGTTCCTCGATGTCGAACCCGACCCGTGTCGAGATGGCGGAGGCGACCAGCCGCGCCAGCACCACGAGGTCGCCCCGGGCGGGGAATGTCAGGACGACCTGATCACCCTCGCCCAAGGTGTCGACGCTGCCGCCATCGGATGCGCCGATCACGGCGCACCGACGTCGCTCAGGGCGTCGACAAGTGGGAAGACCTTGTTCAATCCGGTGATCTCGAAGATCTTCTTGATCCTGGCGTCGGCGACGACCACGTGCAGCTCGCCGCCGAGCTCGCGGCAGCGCTTGAGCGCGCCGACCAGCACGCCGAGTGCGGTGGAGTCGAGAAAGGTCACCCCCAGCAAGTCGAGCACCACGGTGGCACGGCCCTCCGCGATCACCCCGTGCAGGCGCTCGCGTAGCTGCGGCGCCGTCGCCACGTCGATCTCGCCGATGACCGCGATGATCGGGACACCCTGGTCGATTCGTTCTTCAATACTGAAGTTTTGCTCCATCACGTTGTGGCTCTCCTTCAGGCGGGGGCGACGGGCCGCGGAGCCGGGCAGGGTGCAATAGCGATTGGCCCAGCCCGACCTATTGCCATCCGGGCCGAATGTAAACCTCGGAAGCGCTCCTCCCTCCTCGGGGTACATCAGCACACTCCAACCCCGGATGCAATACCCCGGTGGCCCTGGACCTCGGGGGTACGGACAAAGAGCCCCGCCCTGCAATAGCGTTGCAGCACTGAGAGCGGCACCCACGGCCGGTCGGTCGGAGGGAGGATCGGGGTGGCGGAACCAGACGGCGAGGACACATCGAGCGGCTCCGGCCCGTCCCGGGGGGAACACACAGAGACAGTGTCAACCTCCGTGGCGCTCCTCTGGGTCTCGGCCGTGGCCCTGGTCGACGCCGTCTTCGGCGGTCAGTTCGGCTTGGTGGGCTTCCTGGCCATCGGTCCCTTCATCGCCGCCTCGTTCTCCGGGCCCCGGCGCACGGCGCTGGTCGGCCTGTTCGCCACGTTCTTCTCACTCGTATTGAGCACGCCGCCGCGCCAGTACGACCAACTCAACCACCTGTTGCGCGTCCTCACCTTGGTGGCGAGCTCGGGCGTCGCCATCTGGCTCTCCCACCTGCGCGCCCAGCGCAACCGCCAACTGTGGTCAGCCCGGACCGAGACACGGATCGAACGCCGGCGGCGCGTCGCCGCCGAGACCGCGCAGAGCATGCAGGCCCTCGCGCGGGCGCTGACCACGGCGGCTGACCCGGCGCAGGTTGCCGACGCCGTCTTCGGCGCCCTGCGTGAGGAGCTCCACGTCGACGCAGCCACGTTCGCCCTCATCAACCGTGCCGGGCTCAGCGTCCACTCTCGGTTCGGCTATCGGACGGTCGAGTCCGACGAGGCTCTGCTGGCTGCCCTCGAGCCCGACGGGGAGTTGGCGCTCGTCCTCTCGCGCGGCGAGCCCTTCTTCGCCGAGTCGATCGACGTGCAGCGACCGGATTGGCTGACGATCGCCGCGTCCGTGGACGCCAACCGGTTCAACTCGCTGGCCGTCGTGCCACTGGTGGTCTCCGACCGCTCCGTGGGGGCAGTGGTGGTCCAATGGGCCAGGCGCCGCACCATCTCCGAGGCGGACAAGAGCTTTCTCTTCACGATCACCGGCGCTGCCGCGCAAGCCGTCGAGCGGGCCCGGCTCACGTTGACCGAGTTCGCCAACCTCGAGCGCAGCCAGCACCTGCATCACCTCAGCTCTGCGCTGGCGGCGGCGACGACCCCGGGCGACGTCGCGCGCGAGGCCATCGCCGGTGGACGCCGGGCGCTCGGCGCGCAAGCCGCGGCGTGCCGGGTCCCCGTGACCGGCGAGCGTTCGCTCTCGTGCCTGGCCAGCAGCGGTCATCCCGCCCTGCTCACGCGCGGTGTGGTCCCGGTGGAGCACTCGCAGGCAGGGTCCACCTTCACGTCTGGCCGCACCCTCGTCACGACGTTGCGCGTCGATGGGCTGGACAAGGCGTCACTGGCGGAGCTTTCGCCCGAGATCGTCGCACCGGTGTTGGCGGCGCTGGGCGAAGCCGTGGTCGTGGTGAGTGAGGCGCTGGTCGGCACTGTCGGGCCACTCGGCGTGCTGACCCTGGCGCTGGTGGGAAGGCCCGAACCGAGCGAGTCCGAACTGAGGTTCCTCTCGACGCTGGCCGGCCTGACGGCGCAGGCGCTCGAACGGGCGCAGCTCTTCGAGCAGGAGCGCCAGGCCCTGCGGGCCGCAGAATCGGGCCGCGAGCGTCTCTCACTGCTTTCGGACGTGACCAAGTTGTTGAGCTCCAGCCTGGACCCGACCACGGTGATGCAGCGCACGATGAGCCTGGTGGTCGGGCGCCTCTCCGACGCGTGCATCGTCCATGTGCCTGGCGAGAGCGGCCTGCAACGCCTCAACGTGCGGCGCAGCGAGGTCTTCGAGGCGGGCGCGGCGCAGCAGCTGATCGGCCCCGACAACATCCCCTTCGACTGCGACGCCCCCGCCGCCGTTGCCTATCGCACCGGGGTGACCCAGCTGGCGCCCGTCGGCGCCGCGACCGCGGCGCGGTGGGGTGCAGACGACGCCACCGCGTTGGCCGTGCCGTTCACCGTCAACGGCGAGGTGATCGGCGTGATGACCTTCTTCGACGGGCCCGGGCGCCATTTCGAGCCCGACGACGTATCCCTGGCGAGCGAAGTGGCCAGCCGGACCGGGGTGGCGCTGTCCAACGCCACCAGGTTCCAGAGGGAGCACGTGGTGGCCGAGGTGCTGCAGCGGGCCGTGCTGCCCGAGTCCCTCCCGGCCGTCAACGGATTGCACTTCGATGCCGAGTACCGGGCCGGCGCCGCCGGCACCTACGTGGGGGGCGACTGGTACGACGTCTTCCAACTCGACGAAGAGTGCGTCTTCTTCAGCGTCGGCGACGTGATGGGCAAGGGCGCGCCCGCGGCCGCACTCATGGGACAGGTACGCACCGCCATCCGCGCCTACGCCGTGGCGGGGCAGTCCCCTTCCCAAGTGCTGTCCTCGTTGGACCGCCTCTTCGACGCTCTGGTGGAGGACCGCGTGGTCACGGTGGTGGTGGGGACCGTCAATCCGAAGAGGGGAACGGTCCGCCTGGCCAACGCGGGCCACCCTCCCGCCCTGGTCATCCGTGCGGACGGCACCGCGACATTCTCTTCCACCGAGAGCTCCCTCCTCATTGCCGCCGGGCTGAACGGACCGGTGCGCCCGGCCCAGGAACTCGCCCTGGCCCCGGGCGACTCCTTGGTGATGTACTCCGACGGCCTGGTCGAGCGCCGCGGCGAGCTCATCACGGTTGGCATGCAACGGCTCGCCGATGCCACCACGGCGGTTGCCGCAGGGGGGTGGCCCATGCGCCCGGCTGCGCTGCTGGCCACCCGCTTGAGCGATGACGAGCGGCCGGACGACGTCGTCGTCCTGGCTATGCAGTACCTGGGTCAACCCAGCGAGGATAGAGAATCACCGGCCTTGGGTAAGGACAGGGTTGGAATGTCGACGCTGCGCCTCGAACCGGTGGTGGAAAGCACGCCCATGGCGCGCCATTGGGTGACGGCGCATCTCCACGACGTCCCCAGCGAGGTGATGGAGTGTGCCGCGCTCTTGACCTCCGAACTGGTTACCAACGCCGTGCTGCACGCCGCCACCCCGCTCACCGTCACCCTGCATCTCATGGCGGACCGCATCCGCATTGATGTCGCGGACGGGAGCCCGGTCGTCCCGTCGATAAAGGACTACGCCACGGACGCGGCGACGGGTCGGGGCCTCACCCTCTTCAACACCTTGGCATCGGACTGGGGCGTGCAGCCCATGATGGGCGGGAAGATCGTGTGGTTCGAGTTGCCGGTGGACTACTCCATCATGCCGGCGGGTGTCTCCGACGGGACCTTCCGCTTCGATCTCATCGGTTTCGCCACGGCGGAGCTGCATGAGGTCATCAACCAGGAACCGCCGGTGGCGGTGGACCTCCTCGGGATTCCGGTGGCACTGCTGCAGAAAGCCAGCGAGGAGTACGAAGCGCTGTTCCGCGAGCTGCGGCTCATGAAGGAGCGGACGGACGGGACCGGGTCAGATGCCATTCCCGAGCGTCTCTCGGTGCTGCTCTCGGAGATCGGCACCCGGTTCCACGGCTTGGGTCCGGGTATGGACGAGGGCTGGCAGGAAGTCGTCGACCGCCACCTCGGCAGCTACGACTGGCACCTCGAACTGCCCAAGAGCGCCGCGGCGGCCTGCGAGTTCTACGACGCCATGCTCGACGAGGCCGACGAATTCGGCCTGGTCGCCCAGTTGCTCACCCTGCCGGCTTCGGAATCGAGCGTCGCCGTCCGCCGGTGGTTCCTCGCCGAGCTGATCGGCCAGGTGCGCGGGCACCCGCCGACCCCATGGACCGAATGCAGGTTCCATCATGAGCTGGCCGAGCACGCCGCCTCGACCCTGGCCGAGCACGCTGCCTCGACCTGACTGCCTCCACCCGACCGCCTCGACCTGACTGGCCGCTCGGGGCAGGCCGGACCGTTCAGTGCCGCTTGCTCATCGCCTTCTTGAGCACCCCTCCATAGAGCTCGAGACCTTCCCACGACAGGCGGGCCGACGGCCCGGCGGCGATGGAGACCCGCTCGGGGATGATCCCCCACACCGGGACCTTCAGCTCGTCCCACCACTCGATGGTGGCATCGAGATCTCTGGTGCCGAGGCGCGCCGAGCAGATGACGACCCCGGCGGGGATGTTCGCCGGGGTCATCTCGAGTGTGGCCACCACCCGGGTGGGCTCGACCCCTCCGGCCCGGGTGGGGATGACCAGGGCGTCGGCCCGCGCCAGGGCGGCCCGCACGATGCGCTCGTCGCCGGGCGGCGTGTCGACGACGACGATGCCGTCCCCCCGCTCCATCGCCCGGGCCACGGTCCGCTCCGAGGGGGCCTCGAGCAGCTCCACCCCTGGGATGGGCATGGTCTCGAACCATTCCGCCGCCGAGGCCTGGCGATCGCCGTCGACCAGGAAGACGGCGTCACGCCCGCGCTGGGCGGCCGCGCCCGCCAGGTAGACGGCGGTGGTCGTCTTCCCGACTCCACCCTTGACGTTGCTCACCACAATGTTCATCGCTCGAGGACCTCCGTCCGTAGGGTAGCGAAACACCTGCGCGCCCGATGACGCCACGGCGCCCGATCAGGGCAACAGCAGCCTTCCGAGACGGCGACGGGTGACGACGACGCCGCCCACGGTCATGGCCGCCAGGTAGGCGATGTGCAGGAGTAGCGACCAGGTGAAGATGCCCAAGTCCGCGGCGCGCTCGAGCACGACTCCCTGGTAGAGCGGTGTGCAGCGGACGATGGCCTGGAGCCACCCCGGGAACACGGTGAGCGGGTAGAAGGTGGCCGAGAACAAGAAGAGCGGAATGAAGGCCAGCGAGACGATGTCGAAGTCCTGCCAGGTCCGCATGAACGTGGTCCCGGCCATGCCCACCGAGGCGAAGGCCAGGCAGATGAGGACGGCGATCGGCCAGCACAGGGCGGCCCAGGGGGAGACCACGTAGCCGAGCGCGGACATGATGCAGAGGAAGGCCCCTGAGTACAGGCCGCCACGCAGCACGCACCAGCTCAACTCGCCCAGGGCGACGTCGCCCACGCCCAACGGGGTGGCCAACATGGCGTCGTAGGTCTTGGCGATCTTCAACTTCATGAAGACCTGGAAGGTCGAGTCGAGCATGGCCCCGTTCATGGCCGACGAGGCCAGCAACCCCGGGGCTACGAAAGCCGTGTAGGCCACCAGACGGCCGTCCACCGGGATGGGACCGACCAGGTGACTCAGGCCGACGCCGATGGAGAGCAGGTAGAAGAGCGGTTCGAAGAAGCCCGAGACGATGAAGATCCACGAGCGCCGGTAGACGAGGATGTTGCGCTCCAGCACGCGCGAGGCGTGGCGGCCGCCCAGGAGCGCCAGCGGCGTGATGCGCAGGGCGACGCTGGGCGAGGCCCGGCCGGTGTCGGAGGACTGGGTCGTGCTCATACGACCAACCGCTTGGCGAACGTGCGCCGGCACAAGAGATAGCCGACACCGACCCAGGCAGCGAGATAGGCGGCATGGCCGACGTCGACCCACCCGTGCACCTGCCCGAGCGTCAGGTCGCGGCAGAGGGCGACGCCGTGGAAGAGCGGGGTGGCGTAGGCCAGGTACTGCAGCAGGTGGGGCAGCTGCGAGATGGGGAAGAAGGTACCCGAGAACAGGAAGAGCGGGATCACCACGAAGCGGTAGATGGTGATGAACGCAGTGTCCTTGTCCTGTGTGGCGGAGAACGCGGCCATCGGTACGCCAAAGGCCATGCCGACGAGCACCGCGGCCGGCAGCGCGCAGATCCCCCAGGGCGAATGGACGGTGCCGAACGCCGCCATGACGGACAGATATATGGTCACCACGATGGTGATACGCGCCGCCACCCAGGCCAGGTGGCCGAGAAGGACGTCGTAGACGTCCAACGGCGCGGCCAGCATGGCCAGGTAGGTGCGCATCCACTTAATGGCGCCCATCACGGGCCACATCGTGTCGTTCGCGCCGATCTGCATGCAGGTCGCAGCCAGCAGTCCGGGGGCCAGGTAGGAGACGTAGCTGACGCCGGCGACGCCGTGCGAGTGCTTGTCGATGAGGGAGCCCAGGGCGACGCCCATCGATGTCAGGTAGAGGACCGGGATGAGGAAACTGGTGAAGATGGAGCTGCGCCACGTCCGCTTGTACTGGTAGCCCCAGTACAGGGCGGCCCGCAGCCACATCGGCGTGGTCACCCGGCGCGGCGTCACCACCTCGCCGTGCTCGAAAATGGGAGACTTCACGATCGACATGGGAGTGGGTCCGCGCCCGTCAGTCGACGAGGGTACGGCCGGTCAAGCGGAGGAAGACGTCCTCGAGGGTCGAGCGCCGCACCAACGTGCTCTGGGGAGCCAGTCCCATGGCGGTCACCTCGGCCAGCGCGGCGTCCCCATCGTCGGTGTAGAGGAGGATGCGATCGGGTAGGACCTCGTGGCGCTCGGCCAGGTCGGCCACCCGGAGGGCGATCGACTCGTGCTCTCCGGGGCGGAAGCGCAGCTCGACCACCTCCTTGGTGGCGTGCTGGTCAATGAGCTGGCGCGGGCTCCCCTCGGCGGCGAAGCGGCCCTTGTCCATGACGACCAGCCGGTCACACAGCTGCTCCGCCTCGTCCATGTAGTGGGTGGTGATCACCAGCGTCACCCCCTGCTGCTTCAGGCGGTAGAGGCGATCCCAGAGCAGGTGGCGGGCCTGGGGATCGAGGCCGGTGGTCGGCTCGTCCAAGATGAGCAGGTCGGGGTCCGAAATGAGGGCGCGGGCAATGGTGAGCCGGCGCTTCATCCCCCCCGAGAGCGGGTCGACCCGGTCGTGGGCCCGCTCGGTGAGCTGGGCGAAGTCGAGCAGCTGGTCGGCCCGCTGGCGGATGACCTTCTTGGGCATGTCGAAGTAGCGGCCGTAGATCATGAGGTTGTCGAGGACGGTCAGGTCGAGGTCGAGCGAGTCCTCCTGGGGGACGAGCCCCATCCGGGCCCGGATCTGGGCTCCCTCGGTCGCCGGGTCCATGCCCAGCACGCGCAGCGTGCCCTCAGTGACCGGGCTGATGCACGAGATCATGCGCATGGTCGACGTCTTGCCGGCGCCATTGGGCCCGAGGAAGCCGAATGACTCGCCTTTGGTGATGGTGAAGTCGACGGCGTCGACGGCCACGAAATCGCCGAAACGCTTCACCAGGCCGTGCGCCTCGACCATCGGCGCCTGGCGGGAGGGCCCGCCGTCGTCCGGCCGCGCCGAGGCGGTCGGATCGCCCGGGCCGGGCGCCGGCGTGGGGGGCGACACCGATGTCGGGGCGTCAGTGGTCGGCGAGGAGTATGACGTCATCGTCAGCCAACGATACCTTGGCGGGAACGGGTGCTCTCCCGGCGCCATTGCACGTACCCTGGCCCCCGAACGCGGGCGCGCAGACGCCGGGGAGGCACACCAGATGGCGACGACACCGGGACGGGCGTTCCCCGCCGGGTTCACATGGGGGACGGCGACAGCGGCCCACCAGATCGAGGGCGGGAACACCAACAACGACTGGTGGGCCTTCGAGCACGCGCCGGGGTCCGTCTGTGCCGAGTCCTCGGGCGATGCCTGCGACTCGTGGGAGCGCTGGCCCGAAGATGCCGACCTCGTGGCCGGCCTTGGTCTGGACAACTACCGGTTCTCGGTGGAATGGAGCAGGATCGAGCCTGCAGAGGGCGAGTTCTCGCGGGCCGCCCTGGGCCACTACCGGCGCCAATGCGAGGGGCTGCGCGCCCGGGGCATCGACCCCGTGGTCACGTTCCACCACTTCACCACGCCGCGCTGGCTCACCGCGCAAGGCGGCTGGGAAAGCGCGCTGGCGGCGGAGCGCTTCGGGCGGTTCTGCACGGTGGTGGCCACCGAGCTGGCCGACGTGATGACCATGGCGTGCACGATCAACGAGCCGAACATCGTGGCGACAATGGGCTGGCACGCCGGGCTCTTCCCACCCGGCAAGACCGACAAGGACCTCTCGTACGCCGTGGGCGCCAACCTCGTCTCGGGGCACCGCACCGCTGTCGAGGCCATCCGGGAGGCCGCACCGGGAATCCCGGTCGGGCTCACGCTCTCCATGACCGACTACCAGCTCGCCCCCGGAGGCGAGGAGCGACTGGCGAGTATCCGGCACCACGCCGAGGATGTCTTTCTCGACGGGACGGTGGGCGACGACTTCCTCGGGGTGCAGGTGTACACCCGGATGCTGATCGGGCCGGACGGATGGGCCGGCTACGAGCCGGGGGTGCCCGTGCTCGACATGGGCTACGAGTTCTACCCGCAGTCGCTCGGCAACTGCCTCCGGCGCGCCTGGGACTACACCGGCGGGGCGCTGGCCCTGTACGTCACCGAGAACGGGATCGGGACGACCGACGACACCCAGCGCGTCGACTACGTGCACCAGGCGCTGGCCGGCGTGCTCGATGCGATTGCCGAAGGGGTCGACGTGCGCGGCTACACCTACTGGTCCCTGCTCGACAACTTCGAGTGGGCGCTGGGCTACCGCCCGCGTTTCGGCCTGGTCGAGGTCGATCGCGCCACGTTCGCCCGGAGGCCGAAGCCGAGCGCCGCGTGGCTGTCAGCCGTCGCGGCGGCCAACGCCCTGCCCGACTGACCGTGGGCCGTTCCGGGGTGGCGCGGGCGGCGGCGGTACCGACTCAGACGGCGGCGAGCTCGGTGTTGGCCACGATGGCATCGATGATCAGGGACCACAACTCCTCGGGGAGGTCGTGGCCCATGCCCGGGAGCAAGATGAGCTTCGAGCCGGGGACCGCGGCCGCGGTGGCCTTCCCCCCGCTGACCGTGACCAGAATGTCGTCCTCGCCGTGGATCACGAGAAACGGCATCTTCACCGCGTGCAGCCCCTCGGTCCGGTCGGGCGAGCCCAGAATCGCACCGAGCTGGCGCGCCGTGCCCGAAGGGCAGTAGGAGCGGTCGTAGGCGTTCTCGGCGCGACGGGTCATCAACGCGACATCGAAGGGGTAGCCGGGCGAGCTGATCACCTTGCCCGACTCGAGGCTGGCGGCGACGGCCTCCTCCCTGCTGGTAGCGGCCGGGCGCAGCAGCGCCATCATGGCCTTGTCGGTGGGCTGGCCCACCGTGCGGTCCCCGGTGGTCGACATGATGGAGCAGGCCGAGAGAAAGAGCGACGGGTGATTGATGACCAGCGCCTGGGTGATCATGCCGCCCATCGACACCCCCACCACGTGGGTCCGCTCGATGCCCAACTCGGCCAGCAACGCGGCGGCATCGTCGGCCATGTCCTCAATCCGGTAGGGCGCCGAGGCGCTGTCACCGCCGAAGAGGGCGACGAAGTCGGGGATGCCCTCGAACTTCGTCGACAGGCCGACGTCGCGGTTGTCGTAGCGGATGGTGAAGAAACCGCGGCCGGTCAACTGCTCGACGAAACCCTCGGGCCAGGCGGTCAGCTGCCCACCCAGTCCCATCACGAGGAGGAGCGGGGGATCCGCCGGATCCCCGTCGGTCACGTACTTGATGTCGATCCCGTTGACGTGCACGGTGGGCACTGTCGCCTCCCCTGGTCGTAGTGACGATTCCGCTGCGAATTCCTACCAGGCCTGGGGCGCCTCTGCCCCGCGGCGGGCCCGAGCCGCGCGGAAGCGGGGACCCGCCCTGCCGGCGACCAGGAGGACCTGCACCGAGGCGGAGCAGACGATGAACAAGGGGAAGGCCGCCACTTCGGTCGTCCAGCGGTCGATGGTGAGAAGGAGTATGCCCGTACTGATGAGCGCACCGACGTACGAGGAGGCGGTCTCGCTCTCCGGGTTGGACCAACTCTTCATGAGCGTGGGGAGTCCGGCCAGGAAGTCCGCCGCGATGGAGGCCACAATGGCCACGACGCCGTTCTGCGTGGCCAACCAGGCAGCGGTGCCGGCCAACGACAGGGCGCCACAGGCGTAGTCGAGCCGGCGCGCCTTCCACACCGCCGCGGGATTGTGGAATGAAGCGGCGAACACCAGCAGTGGCATGAAGCCGATCATGAAGGTGGTCAAGGTGCGCAGACCGACCCCGGAACGGAACTCGACCGCGGCGGCCAACAGGGGAGCGATCGCCCACAGCAACCAGGTGACCCGGTTGGGTTGGGTGGTGCCGCGCAGCGTGTCGCGCACGTAGACCAGCGTGCCGGCGGCACCGATGGCCGCCCCGAGATAGACGAAGTGCACGTTGATCACAGGGCACAGTCTGGTTCCTCACGCATGTCTCGACGAATGTCTCGACCGCAACGGAGGCGACGACTTTCCGGGACGATCGGTCGCTAACTTCTGCGGCGAGGGTTTCAGGCAGAGGGGCACCCGTGCGTTCGTACAACAAGAGGGCGATCGGCATCCGTGGCTGAGCTCCTGGCGGTGGCCTTCTTGGGCGGGCTGATCACGGGGCTCTCGCCCTGCATCGTGCCCGTCCTCCCCGTCGTCGCGGCCGGGGGCTCGGTCGGCACCAGCCGGAGGCGGCCCTTCCTGATCATCGCCGGGCTGGTGGTGAGCTTCAGCCTGACCGAGCTCATCGGGAGCACGGTGCTGAGCGCTCTCGGACTACCGCAGAACTTCCTCTTCTGGCTGGGAATCGGCCTCCTGCTCGTCCTCGCCGTCGGCCTCATGGTCTCGTCGATCGGCGAATGGATCGAGCGGCCCTTTGCCCGGCTGGGCACCTCACGCTATGCCCGATCGGGTGGCGGTTTCGTCCTCGGGCTGAGCCTGGGCCTCGTCTTCGTGCCGTGCGCAGGTCCCGTACTGGCCGCCATCTCCGTCGCAGCAGCCAACCATCGCATCACCGCGTCTTCATTCTTCGTCACCGTCTCCTACGCCGTCGGTGCGGCTCTCCCGCTCCTCCTCTTCGCCGTGCTGGCGCAGCGGGCCGTGACCGGCAGGGCCACCCTGCGCGCCCACTTGCCGGCGCTGCGGCGGGTTGCCGGAGCCGTCCTGGCGGTGACCACGCTGGCCATCGCATTCGGGCTGCTCGATCCGTTGCAACGCGCAGTTCCGGGCTACACCTCGGCGCTCGAGGACCATGTCGAGGGCAGCGCCTCCGTCCTGAAGCAGTTGCAGGCCCTCAGCGGTGAGCACGCCAACAAGTTCGTCGAGAAGGCGAACGCAGACAAGGCAAGCAGGGCCGTCACGGTCGCACTGCCCAAGCTGGGCCTGGCGCCCAACTTCACCGGCATCGTCAGCTGGTTCAACACGCCGGGGGACAGGCCGCTGAGCCTGTCGCAGCTGCGCGGCAAGGTGGTGCTCGTCGACTTCTGGACCTACTCGTGCATCAATTGCCAGCGCGCGCTGCCCCACGTGGAGGGCTGGTACGCCGACTACAAGAAGGACGGCTTGGTCGTGGTGGGGGTGAGCACTCCTGAATTCGCATTCGAGCACGTGGTCTCCAACGTCCGCAGCGCCGCAGGCAACCTGGGCATCCACTATCCCGTCGCCATCGACAACAACTACAAGACGTGGGACGCCTACAACAACGAGTACTGGCCGGCGGACTACTTGATCGACCCGACCGGGGAAGTGCGGGCCTATAGCTTCGACGAGGGCGGCTACTCAACCATGGAGCGCAACATCCGGACACTCCTCGCCGCCAACGGCGCGAAGAACCTGCCGGCCCCGACGGACGTCCCGAACAAGACGCCGACGACCCAGACCACGCCGGAGAGTTACATCGGCTACGAGGAGGCACAGTACGAGTCGGGCACCCCTGTCGTGGACAACAAGGCCATCGTGTACAAAGCGCCCAATCCGGTGCCGCCCAACACCTACGCCTTCAACGGGACCTGGGACGATCACAGCCAGGAGGCCACGGCGGGTTCCGACGCGTCGATCGATCTCAACTTCTTCGCCGACGACGTCTACCTGGTCATGGGGGGCACGGGCACGGTCGCGGTCTCCTTCGACGGCAGGCACCTCCAAACCCTGAACGTGGGCGGCGTCCCGCGGCTCTACACGCTGTTCTCGGAGAATGCCCTGGAGAACGGCCAGCTGGACCTCACCTTCTCACCGGGTGTGCAGGCCTACGACTTCACCTTCGGCTAATTCCGGAGAGGGGATCCTCCGGCTGCACCGCGCGCCGCATAGGGAAGCGACGGAAGGTGCGCGGGATGCTCAGCGGGATCCTCAGTTGATGCGACGCGTGCGGTCCACCCAGTAGGGGGCGCGCAACTCGCGCTTGAGGATCTTGCCCGACGGGTTGCGGGGGAGGGCATCGGTACCGTCGACCGATGTCGGGCACTTGTAGTGGGCCAGGTGCTCCCGGCAGTGCGCGATGATCCCCGCTTCGTCGAGGGACGCCCCGGGCACCAGTACGACGATGGCCTTGACCGTCTCGCCCCATTTGTCGTCGGGGACGCCGATGACGGCGGCATCGGCCACGGCGGGGTGCGAGAGCACGACGTTCTCGACTTCGGCCGGGTAGACGTTCTCGCCGCCGGTCACGATCATGTCCTTTATTCGGTCGTGCAGGTACACATAGCCCTCGGGGTCGAAATAGCCGGCGTCGCCCGTACGGAGCCACCCGTCGGGCAAGAGAGTGGCCGCCGTCTCGTCGGGCTTCCCCCAGTATCCGGCCATGTTGTACGCCGAGCGGGTCCATAGCTCCCCCACCTCGCCCACAGCGGCGTCGACACCTGATTCGGGATCGACGATGCGGAGCTCGACGCCGGGATGCGGCCGGCCGGCCGAACGAAGGAGGCCGCGGCGGGGGCCGTCGGGATCGTGGTCGCCGGCGCGCAACACCGTGATGGCGCCGGTGGTCTCGGTCATGCCATAGACCTGGTTGAACCCGCATCCGAAGGCCGCCATGCAGCGCACCACCACGTCTTCGGATATGGGCGACGCGCCATAGTAGACGTGACGCAGGCTGGAGAGATCTGTCGCGGCCAGGCTCGGTGTGGCCAGCAGCGCCATCAGGACGGCGGGGACGACGAACATCTCGGTGATGCGCTCGCCTGCAATGAGGGCCAACAACTGCTGCGGGTCCATCTCGCGCAGGATCACCGCGCGGCCGCCGCGCGACAGGGAGCACATTGCCCAACCCGATCCGCCGATGTGAAAGAGCGGCATGGCGACCAGGCTGACGGTTTCCTCATCGATGGTGAAGGTGTCCGCCGCTTCCGAGATGGCCGTGGCGAGATTGGCGTTGGTGAGCATGACCCCTTTGGGGAGGCCCGTTGTCCCCGATGTGTAGAACTGCACGCTGACGTCCTCGGGGCGCCCGACATGGCCGGGGTCCGTGGCGGGGCAGCCGTCTATCCACCGGTCGAATGTGATGGCCCGGGCATCATGACAGCCGGCCGTGCCACCCTCGTCGGCATCGCCGATGATGACGACTCGTCGCACCGCGGGGAGGTCGCTTCCCATTTGCGAGAAGGCGGGCAGATAGTCCGTATGCAGGATCAGGATGCGCGCCGTCGAGTCGGCGATGACCGCAGCCATCTCCTCGGGCGCCAGGCGCCAGTTGACCGCCACGTTCACCGCCCCGATCAGCGCGCCCCCGAAGAGCACATCGAAGTAGGCCAGGCCGTTGCGATCCAAGAAAGCCACCCGGTCGGACGCACCAACCCCGTCCCTGCAGCATGCCTGCGCCACCTGGCAGGCGCGCCGGTACTCCTCGGCCCAGGTCCGCCGGACCGACCCCGACACCAGCATCTCGTGGTCGGTCCGGGCCCGGGCCAGTCGCCTGATGATCCCGGCCACGGTGAAATCATTCGGGACGGAGGGGCGGGCGGAGGCGGCAGACATGGACCAGGACGCTACGCACCGGCACCGGCCTGCCGCGACCCCGGGTCTCCCACATAAAAGATGCAGGTCAGATAGTTGTTCACCGTTTTGTCGCAATTGGGAGAGCTTTCGAAGGTCCTCATAAAGCTAAATCAGACTGGCAGAGCCCCCGGGTTGTGAACCTGATCACAATCGTCACATAAGTAATACCTGGTCATCCGATTATTTCACCCCGGATGTGACCGTCGAAGGACCCTCCTGGTATGCTGCCGTTCGCAAAACAGATCCAAGCACTTTCGTGTCGATAGATGAGTGGAGATATCGGCCTTTTTTCTCGAAAGTGCCCCTGTTTCGGACCCACCGAAGACCTGTCGCGCCTCGGGACGCCCCGTCCACCTGGACGGACTGAGCACGACAAAGCGAGGACAGACCGAGGACATTCCCCGGGCCATCACACAACCGGCCGCACACCCTGCGGCACAAAGCCAGAACGGACGACGCCTTTCCCGCTCTCCGTTCGGGGCGCGTATGCAATGGCCGGAGCCCGCCCACACCGAGCAGAGCCTGGCGCCCCGGCGCGCCCGACGAAGGGAGGTGCCGTGCGGATCCGCATTGCACTCACGACGGCAATGGCCGTCACAGGAATGACCACAGGAGTCTTCACGCTGTCCGGGAGCCCGCGAGCCGTCACGGCTCGGGATGCCCTCCACCGGGCGGCGCACACATCAACCAGCGCCGCGCCATCGGGCACGGTGTACGACACACCACTGGCTGATCCGACGCTGTCGGGCACCGCGCTGTCGGGCACGGCACTGGCGCGGTTCGCCATTCCGGCGAAGGTGCACGCGGCGTCAGGGCCGATCGTGGTGCCGGGTATCCCGTCGGCGCCGTTCGGCGCGCCCGCTGTCGCCCCGGTGGTCGCCCCGCCACCACCACCGCCACCACCGCCGCCCGTGACCGACTCAGACAGCGTCGACACGGCCGACTGGATGTGCATCAGGGTGCACGAGTCGGGCGATCGCTACAACGACCCGGCGGAACCCTCGGGTGCCTACGGCATCCTCATCAGCACGTGGCGCGAGTTCGGCTACTCCGGCTGGCCGTACCAGGCCGCGCCGGGCGTGCAGGACCAATTGGCACTGAAACTGCATGCGCTCTACGGCTTCGACCCGTGGAGCTCGCGCTTCGCCTGCGGTCTGTAGGTCAGCCTCCGCCCAGCATGGCGGTCACCTGTGCCATGTCGAAGTAGTCCCGCCATGCGGTGATCTTCCCGTCGAGGACCTGGAACGCACCCATGACGGGCAGCGGCGCCGACTTGCCGTTCATGGTGAACGTGTCCGTCCTCTCGGTGAGCACCGTCGAGCCGTCACTGGCCAGATGGTGGATCTCGAACTCCAACGCATCGCACATGCCCATGAACATCTGCAGCACGCCCATGGTGGCCTCTATCCCCTCGGCCGGATCCATCGGGATGTTGTGGTACACCACATCCTCGGTGAAGAACGGGCGCAACGCCTCCGGGTCCCGCTTGCTCGCTGCAGCACAGAAGTCCCGCACGACCTGCTCGGCGCTCGCCATTTCTGCCCTCCGGAGTCCTCGCTCGGCAGCCCGTCCGGCTGCTCCGCCCACGCTATCGATTTGTCCACCATGATGGAGAGGTGACATCTTCTGCGGGCACCACCAGGCGCGTCGCCATGCTCGCCCCGATGCGCCCTGAGCTCAAAGCCGTGGTGCGGGCCGGCGGCCTGAGCCGGATCAGCGACGACACCGCGTTCTCCCACACCGGCACCACCGGGGACTGGGCGGTCTCGGCCGGGATCATCGGGATCGGGCCCGCGCTGGCCCGGGAGGCCACCGAGCGGATGCTGGCCAGCAGCCCCTTCGACCACGTCATGGTGGTGGGCATCGCCGGGGGGCTCGATCCGGCGATGCGCATCGGCGCGCTGATGGTGCCGAGCAGGATCCGCCTCTACCCCGATGGGCCTTTGTATCTGAGCCACCCCCTCTCCCCCCGGACCGCCGACGGCGGTCTCATGACGACAGACGGCCTCTTCAGCGACGAGAAGGTGTGGCGGCCCATTCTCGAATCGGGATTCGGTGCCGTCGACATGGAGGCCGCCGCGGTGGCCGAGGTGTGCGAGCGGGCCGGTGTCGCATGGTCGGTCTACCGCGGCATAAGCGACAGGCCGGACGAGCACATCGTCGACCAGGCGGTGTTCGCCTTGAGCAAGCCCGACGGGTCGGCCGACCTGGTGGCGCTGGGCAAGTACCTGGCGCGGGATCCCCGCCGGGCCAAGGCGCTGGCCCACCTGAACCACTGCATGGAGTTGGCGGCCGACACGGCGGCCCGGGCCGCCTTCGAGGATCTCGCCCACTCCTGAGCAAGCGTGGGCCCGCGGCGCGAGCGCGCGGCTCAATCCCCTTCGGTCGCCCCGGCACCGCCCTTGCGATCGGGCTTGCGGGCGATGACGTGCACATCGATCCCCACATCGCCCGCTTTGCGCAAGATCTGCTGAATGATGGAGCCGCGGAGCAACGAGTGGAGGGAGGAGCGGTTCGAGGTGCCGAGCACGATCTGGGTGATCTNNGCCAGGCCCCGCCCACATCTCGGACGAGCTCCTCCAGCTCCCGCAGGCGGGTGGTGTCGATCTGGCTCGCCTGGCTGTCGCCCGGGACGACGTACAGCGCGAGCAGCTCGGCCTTGCTGCGCGCGGCTATCCGGGCCGCCCGGCGGATCACGGCGTCGTTGCCCGGCGCACCGGTCACGGCGACGAGAATCCGTTCCGCGGTGTCCCACACGTCGCTCCCACCCGAAGGTCCTCTCGAGCGCAGGAATTCGAGCAATTCCTCTTCCGTCTCATCGGCCACGAAGCGCAGCGAGAGCTCGCGCAGGGCAACGAGATTCTCCGTCCGGAAGAACCCCGACAGCGCGGCGTGCACCTTGGTGGCCGGGTAGATATTGCCGTGCAGCATGCGTCGGCGCAACTGATCGGCGGAGGAGTCGATCAGCT
>PKYA01000064.1:24633-72764 GCA_003133545.1 Acidimicrobiaceae bacterium
CTTGATGGGCGCGCCGGTGATCGTCTCCACCGCGTCCGCCAGCGACTCGACGTGCTGGATATTGACGGTGGAGATCACCGCGATCCCCGCGTCGAGGATGGCCAGGACGTCCTGCCAGCGCTTNNCGCTTCTCGTGGGGGCCCGAGCCCGGGATGTTGGTGTGGGCCAGCTCGTCAATCAGCGCCACCTCGGGCCGACGGCCCAGGACCGCCTCGAGATCCATCTCTTCCCACTGCGAGCCCCGGTACTCGACCTGCTTGCGGGGAACGATGGGGAGGTCGCGGATCTGCTCGATCGTGTGGGGTCGCTTGTGCGTCTCGACGAAACCGACGACGACGTCGGCGCCGCGCTGGAAACGCCGCCACCCTTCGTCGAGCATGGCACAGGTCTTGCCCACCCCCGCCGCCGCACCCAGGTAGACCCGGAAGCGGCCGGTGGGGCGAACCTCGTCGGGGTCCTGGGACTCCATCTGCTCGTTCATCGGTCGCTCCTTGGCCCAGTCTGGTCAGGCTCGTCGGTACACTCGGTCTCAGGGGAACGTGTCCCTAGGAAGCTGTGACTGACGTGATGCGAAGCGTGCCCACCGCCCTCAACGAAGCGTACCGGCGCGCTGTCATCGGTGGCATCGTGGGCTTGGCCGCCCAAGGCGTCCTGTTGCTCGTGCTGCTCCCGTTCCGACCGCACCTCAGCGTGGCCACCCCAGCCCTGGCCTTCGTGGTGCCCGTTATCGTCGCGGTGGTCATCGGCGGCTTCGCGGCCGGCGCGTTTGCTTCGGTGTGCGGCTTCGTCCTCTATGACATCTTCTTCATCCATCCGTACGGCACGCTGGCGATCCACTCCCCTGCCGACCTGCTCGCGCTGGTCGTCTACTTTGCCGTCGGCGTTCTAGTGGCCCAGGTGGTCACCCAGCTGCACGCGGCGCGCGACGAGGCACACCGCCGGGAAGGGGACTCCACCCGATTGTTCGAGCTCTCCCAGGCGCTCCTCGGCGACCTCACCATCTCTCAGCTCCTGGACCACATCGCCACCACCGTGCAAACGGCCTTCGCACCGCGATGGACCGCGCTGCTCCTGCCGGCCGACAACGAGACGGCGGCGGAGACCTCCGACCTCGTGGTGGCGGCACGGGCGGGCCAAGCGCTCACGGACGAGGAATTGGACTCGCTCACGGCACCAGGGGGGACGACGCGTTCGCTGGGCATGACCGGTGGTGAGATGCCCAGCCGCATCGCCGTGGCGCTCGTCGCCAGCAACCGCCCTGTCGGGCTCCTGGTCCTGCAAGAGGTGCAGTTCGCCCGGCAGGACCGAGCTCTGCTGGGGACGTTCGCCAACCAGGCCGCCCTGGCGGTGGAACGAGCGCAGCTGCGGGACCAGGCGCTGCGCAGCTTGCTCTTAGAAGAGATCGATCGCTGGCGCGGCGCCATGATGGGAGCGGTCTCCCATGACCTGCGTACCCCGCTGGCATCGGTCAAGGCGGCCGTCTCCAGCTTGCGCCAGGACACCGGCGTCCTGAGCGCGACGGACCGCGCCGAGCTGCTCGAGCTGATTGAGCTCCAGTCCGATCGGCTGGCCCGCCTGGTCACCAACCTGCTCGACGTGACGCGCATCGAATCGGGTGCCCTGATCATCCGACCGACATTGATCCCCTTCGACGAACTGGTGGACGAGTCGCTGGCGGCCGTCATGGGCCTCGTTCCCCCCAGCCGGGTCTGCACCGAGCCGGCGACCGACCTCCCGTTGCTGGAGATCGACTACGTGCTGATCGGGCAGGTCCTGGCCAACCTTTTGGAGAACGCGGCCCGCCTCAGCCCCGGGGACAGTCCCATCCGCATCGGCGCCCGGCCGGTGACGGAGCCCGCGCTGGCGTTCGTAGAGATCTCGGTGACCGACGATGGCCCCGGCATCGCGCCCGGAGAGCGCGAACGGGTCTTCGAGATGTTCAGCCAGAACAGCGGCGGGGCGCGGGCCGGTCTCGGCCTCGCCATCGCCAAGGCCTTCGTCGAGGCCCACGGTGGTTCCATCTGGATCGACCCCGCGGTGACCCGTGGCGCACGGGTGGTCTTCACCGTGCCCAGTGCCGTAAGCGTGCCGCAACATGCGTGAGGGCGGCGGCGCGCCATGACAAAGGTACTGGTGGTCGACGACGATCCGGCCCTCGTCAAGGCACTTCGCATCGGGCTCACGGCGCGGGGTGACGAAGTGGTCACGGCGCACTCGGGGACAGATGCCATCTCGCAGGTTGCGCTCGTCAACCCGGACCTGGTGATACTGGACCTGGGTCTCCCCGACGTCGATGGCCTCGAAGTGTGCCGTCGCATCCGGGAGTTCTCCGGCGTGCCCGTCGTCGTCCTCTCGGCCTATGGCGACGAGCACCGCAAGGTCGAGGCACTTGACGGCGGTGCCGACGACTTCATCACCAAGCCCTTTGGCATGGCCGAGCTCGAGGCGCGGTTGCGGGTGGCCATGCGCCATTCGGCTGCCCGCGCCGGCATCGGCAGCCCTCCGCTCACCACCATGGTGGTCGGAGAGCTGGAGATCGACATGGTGCACCACATGGCGACCATGGGCGGTGCGGCGCTCCCTTTGACAAGTCGGGAGTTCGATCTGTTGGCCTACCTCGCCCGCTATGCCGGCAAGGTATGCACCCATCACATGATCCTGAAGGACGTCTGGGGCGCCGGCTACGGCGCAGAGTCCAACTACGTGCGCGTCTACACCCACCGGCTGCGCAAGAAGATGAACGACGACGAGGGACGGATCCTGCGCACCGTTCCCGGGATCGGCTACCAGCTGACCACCGGTGCCCCCTCTGACGCGCCCGCCGCGCCCGCGGAGTAGCCGGCGCGGCCTGCTCCCCTCTCGTGGCGGCGCGCCCACTGCGTAGAGTGAGGCTCGGCACAGGTACGGTGCCGCCGGCACGGGGGCCAACGGAGAGAACGGGGTGGAGACATGGCATTGGACCTGAAGGGCTGTCGCGTCCTGGTCACCGGGGCCTCATCGGGCATCGGGGCCGGCCTGGCCGAAGCCCTGGCGGCGGCCGGGGCCGTCGTCGGCATCTGCGCCCGGCGGGGCGACCGCCTGTCCCAGGTGGTCGATCGCTGCATGGAGCACTCACCGGACAGCCGGATGTGGGTGGTCGACCTGGCCGACTTCGACGCCGTCGACCGGCTGAGCGTGGACGTGCTCGATGCCTTCGGTGGGGTCGACCTGCTGGTCAACAACGCGGGGATCCCCAAGCGACGTCATGTCACGGCGTTGGACATCGACACCATCACCCAGGTCATGCACATCAACTACCTGTCCCCCACTCGTCTCACCATGGCCCTGTTGCCCCAGATGCTCGAGCGCGGCTCGGGGACGATCGTCAACATCTCCTCCATCGCCGCCCTGTTGAGCGCACCCGGGGAGGCCGCCTACGACGCGTCGAAGGCGGCGCTGACTGCCTTCTCCGAGTCCATGGCCATAGATCTGTGGGAGTCGGGGGTCAAGGTGATGGTCGTCTACCCCGGGGTGATCGACACCGACCTGTTCAGCCTGCCGGACAACGACGTCCCCAACCTGCCCGTGCCGGCCGAGCCGGTTTCGGCCGCCGTCGATGCCATTCTGGGCGGGCTGGCCTCCGGAGCGGCCCAGGTGTTCGTGCCGGAGTACTTCGCCGATATCTGCAAGAACAAGGCCCAGGACGTCGGGCAGTTCATCGAGGGCACCGCCGGCTATCTGCGCCAGCAGCGCGCCGCGAACTGAATCACCTCCCGATACTGTCGCGCGAATCGCCTGGGGCGGGACCGTGACCATCCGACGGCACAGGAGCGAGGCACAGTGAAGGTCGAACCCGATGCGGCGGGGATGAGCAGGGCTCGCCTCGAGCGCATCACCGAGCACTTCGAGGGGAAGTACGTGGCGCCGGGGAAGATCGCCGGCTGCCAGATCACCGTGGTCCGTGGCGGGCACGTGGCCTACTACCGCTCCTTGGGCCTGATGGATCGCGAGCGTGCGCGCCCGCTGGCCGACGATGCCATCTTCCGCATCTTCTCCATGACCAAGCCCATCGCGTCGGTGGCGCTCATGCAGCTCTACGAGCAGGGGATGTTCCAGCTCACCGATCACGTCCACCGCTACATCCCCGAGTGGCGCAACCTCCAGGTCGGCGAAGTACAGGACGACGGCTCCCTCAATCTGGTCAAGCCCCGGCGCCCGATGAACGTCCGCGATGTCCTCATGCATATGACGGGGCTGGCGGGCGCTCTCTTTCCGGGCCATCCGATCGATGACGCGTTCGCCGAGGCGCTGCGGGCGCAGAAAAAGGGGATGACCCTCGAGAAGGTCACCGCCTTGTTGGCCCAGCATCCCTTGAAGTTCCATCCCGGGACCCAATGGAACTACGGCCTCTCCACCGACATCGTGGGCCGGCTGGTGGAGATCCTTTCCGGCCGGCGCTTCGACGAGTACCTCCGCCAGGAGGTCTTCGAACCCCTGGGCATGGTCGACACCGGCTTCTTCGTGCCCGAGGCAACCGCGGACCGGCTCTGCGCCCTCTACCAATTCCGACCGGCCCAGGCACCCGCTCTGCTCGAGACACCCGAGCCGAGCCCGTACCTGCGCACCCGCTCGTACCTCTCGGGGTCCGGCGGGCTGGTCTCGACCACCCACGACTACGTCGCCTTCTGCCAGATGCTGGGCAACGGGGGGCAGCTCGACGGCCGGCGGGTCATTGGGCGAAAGACGCTGGAGCTGATGACCGCCAATCACCTGCCGGGCGGCGCGACCCTGCAAGATCTCGCCGTCGGGGGCTTCGGCGAAGCCGGGTTCGACGGCGTGGGGTTCGGCCTGGGCTTCGCCGTGGGGCAGGGCCCGGCGGCCACCGCGATGGCGGGCACGGCCGGTGACTTCTACTGGGGTGGCGCAGCGAGCACGGCATTCTGGATCGATCCGTCCGAAGATCTCTTCGCCGTCTTCATGACCCAGCTCTTGCCCTCGGTGGCCTATCCCTTCCGGGCGCAATTGCGCGCGCTCGTCTATCAAGCCATCGATGACTGACACCGGCGCCGGGGGCCCCGTCGTCGGCCCGGTCGATGCCACCACCGTCCCCCGCTTCGCCGGCCTTCCCACGTTCGCCCGGCTGCCCACCGTCGATCAGGTGCCCGGCTGGGACATTGCCGTGGTCGGCGTGCCCTTCGACGGGGGCACCACCTACCGACCCGGTGCCCGCTTCGGCCCGGGCGCCGTGCGGCAGGGCTCGCGCCTCCTGCGGCCCTACCACCCTGAGCTGGACACCTTGCCCTTCGAGCGGGGCCAGGTGGTGGACGCCGGGGACATCGCCTGCTCCCCCTTCGACATCGAAGCGGCGGTGGCCCGGATAGGGGACGCCGCCGGGTCGCTGCTGGCGGAGGGCGGGCGCATCGTGGCCATCGGGGGCGACCACAGCATTGCCCTGCCCCTCCTGCGCGCCACCTCGGCGCGCCACGGCCCCCTGGCCTTGGTCCATTTCGACGCCCATCTCGACACCTGGGACACCTACTTCGGCCAACGGTTCACCCACGGGACCCCGTTCCGCCGCGCCTGGGAAGAGGGCCTCCTGCTCCGGGACCACAGCGCCCACGTCGGCTTGCGCGGCCCGCTCTACGGGAGCGCCGACCTCGCCGACGACGCCGCCATGGGCTTCCTCCAGATCACCACGAACGACGTGGCCACGCAGGGGACCGACGCCACCATCGACCGTGTCGTCGCCCGCGTGGGGGACGCGCCCCTCTACGTCTCGGTGGACATCGACGTGCTCGACCCCGCCTTCGCTCCCGGCACGGGCACCCCTGAAGCGGGCGGACTGGCCAGCCGGGAGCTGCTGGCCCTCCTGCGCGGGCTGGACGCTGCGCGCATCGTCGGGGGCGACGTCGTAGAAGTGGCCCCCGCCTACGACCATGCCGAGATCACGGCGATCGCGGCGGCCCACGTCGTCTTCGACCTGGTCACCCTTATGGCACGGGACCTGGAGGACTGACTGGGGAGCCCCCTGGCCGCCACCTACGATGCAGGGGTGGAGTCCACCGGGCGCGACACCGTCGGCCTCTACGAAGGGATCCTCTCGACCCGCGCCATCCGGCGCTACACCGACGAGGCCGCGCCCGACGAGGACCTGCGCGACATGCTCTTTGCGGCAACGAGGGCGCCGAGCGGCTCGAACCGCCAGCCCTTCCGCTTCCTCGTCCTGACCTCCGGCCCGGTGGCCCAAGAGGCCAAACGGCTGATCGGCACGGGGGCGCGGCGGTTCTGGGAAGCCAAGCGCGCCGCCGACGGCTACGACCGCGGGTCGGGACAAATGGAGGACTCGCCGAAGTCCCGCCTGGCGCGGACGATGCAGCACTACGTAGACGACTTCGAGCGCGTGCCGGTCCTCGTGCTGCCCTGCTACCTCGGGTATCGGGCGCCGGCCCCGTCCGATGGGGCGTCTGTCTACCCGGCGTGCCAGAACCTCCTGCTGGCGGCGCGGGCCCTCGGCTACGGCGGGGTGCTGACCGGCTGGCACCAGAGCGTCGAGACCGACCTGCGGGCGCTGCTCGCCATCCCCGACCAGGCCGTCATTTCCGCGACGATCACCCTGGGGCGCCCGGTAGGACACCACGGTCCGGTCCGGCGACGCCCTCTCCCCGAGCTCGTCTACGGCGAGAGGTGGGGCGAGGCTCCCGCATGGGCCGTCGACCCGCCCGGCGCCGGGCACACGGCAGCCGGTCCCCCGGGCGGCACATAGTGTTTTGGCAGTTGTCCGCTCCACCCCACCTTGGAAGGCACAGCATGCACACGGTCGACACGCCGGTCTTCGACGCCGACAACCACTACTACGAGGCCCTCGACGCCTTCACCCGGCACCTGCGGCCCGCCGACGGGCCCCGGGTCATCCAATGGGTCGACGTCGGAGGGCGCAAGTACCACGCGCTCGGCGGGCAGATCAACCGGGCGGTCACCAACCCCACCTTCGATCCCGTGTCGCCGGCGGGCTCCCTGGTCGAGTACTTCCGGGGCAATCCGCACGGGCGCTCGCCCCTCGAGCTGCTGGGCACACCCGAGCCCATCCGGCCCGAGTACCGGGACCGCGATGCCCGCCTCGCCGTCATGGACGCGCAGGGCCTGGACAAGATCTGGCTCTTCCCCACCCTGGGCATGGTCTACGAGGAGGGGTTGAAGCACGACCCCGGGGCCGTGGTGCTGCTCTTCCGCGCCTTCAACCGGTGGCTGGCCGAGGACTGGGGCATGGCGTACAAAGAGCGGATCTTCGCCGCCCCCTACATCTCCCTGGCCGACGTCGGCGCGGCCGTGGCCGAGTTGGAGTGGGCCCTCGGCCAGGGGGCGCGCACTGTCGTGCTGCGGGCCGCCGCCCCCACCACCGCCGGTGGCCCCTACTCGCCGTCCCATGAGATGTTCGACCCGTTCTGGGCCCGGGTCAACGAGGCCGGCCTCACGGTCGTCGTCCACGCCGGGGATGCCGGCCTGTCGTCCAACGGCTACGCGACCGACGGCTTCTCCGCCAACTTCCGACAGGGACACGCCAGCCCCAGCATCAAGATGTTCGCCATTGAGCGGGCGGCCCACGACTTCTTGGCGACGTTGATCCTCGAGCGCCTCTTCGACCGGTTCCCCAACCTGCGCATCGCGTCGGTGGAGAACGGCTCGGAGTTCCTCGCACCCTTGTTCCGCAAGCTGGCCGGCACGGCGCGCAAGATGCCCGGCTACTTCAGCGAGGACCCCGTCGTCACGTTCCGCCGGCACGTGTGGATCAACCCCTTCTGGGAGGACGATGTGAACGAGATCGTCGACCTGATGGGCGATGACCGGGTGATCTTCGGATCGGACTGGCCCCATATCGAGGGGCTGCCCGAACCGACCGACTGGGTCAGCGAGCTGCAGAAGCTCGACGACGAGGCGGTGGCGAAGATCATGGGTGCCAACGCGTCGGCCCTCAACAGCTACCAGGCCCCCGTACGGTGAGTGCAACGACCGACCCGAGCGCAGGGGGAACAGACACGGCCACGGGTTCCCCGCCGTTGGAGCCCCACGTCATCGTCCTCTTCGGCGCCACCGGTGACCTGGCGGCGCGCAAGCTCCTGCCCGGCCTGCTGCATCTGTCCCAGGTGGGCCTGCTCCCCGAATTCCGGATCGTCGGAACTTCGCGGAGCGAACTCAGCGACGAGGAGTTCCGCCATCTGGCCCGCCACGCCTGCGACCAGTACGCCACCGGAAAGATCTCCCTCCTCGAGTGGGCCGGCTTCGAGCAGAAGCTGAAGTTCGTCCCCCAATCAGCGGGTCCGGAGGGATTGGCGGCCGCGGTGGCCAAAGCGGAATCGGCCATCGGCGGAGAGGTGCGCCGGCTGCACTACCTCAGCATCCCGCCCAATGCCGCCAGCGACGTCATAGAGCTGCTCGGGAAAGCGGACCTGGTCGACCGGGCCCGCGTGATCATGGAGAAGCCCTTCGGCACCGACCTGGCGAGCGCCAGGGCCCTCAACGACACGGTCC
This sequence comes from Acidimicrobiaceae bacterium, assembly GCA_003133545.1. Lineage (GTDB taxonomy): Bacteria > Actinomycetota > Acidimicrobiia > Acidimicrobiales > RAAP-2 > Bog-473. The sequence continues at coordinate 33,139 of PKYA01000064.1, forward strand.
ACCGGATATTCGACGAGGAGCAGGTCTTCCGGATCGACCATTTCCTGGGCAAGGAAGCGGCGCAGAACATCCTGGCCTTCCGGTTCGCCAACGGGCTCTTCGAGCCGATCTGGAACCGCGATCACATCGATCATGTACAGATCGACGTCCCCGAGACCCTCTCGGTCGACGATCGTGTCGCTTTCTACGAGGCGACCGGTGCGTTCAAGGACATGGTGGTGACCCACCTCTTCCAGATCCTGGGGTTCATGGCCATGGAGCCTCCCACCGCCCTCGAATCACGCGCGATCAGCGAGGAGAAGAACAAGGTCTTCCGGTCGATGCGCCCCCTCGATATTTCCCAGGTCGTCCGGGGCCAATACGTCGGCTACCGGGACACCCCCGGAGTGGCGCCGGACTCGGACACCGAGACGTTCGTGGCGCTCCAGTGCGAAATCGACAACTGGCGCTGGGCCGGCGTGCCCTTCTTCCTCCGCACGGGCAAGCGCCTCGGCGGCGGGGATCGCATCATCTCCATCGCGTTCCGTGAGCCACCCAGGAGCATGTTCCCCCAAGGCTCCGGGGTCGGCACGCAGGGACCCGACCACCTCACCTTCGACCTGGCCGACTCCTCCAAGCTGTCGCTGTCCTTCTACGGCAAGAAACCCGGTCCCGGCATGAACCTCGAGAAGCTGAGCCTGCAGTTCGCCCTGCACGAGACCGGCCAGGACACCGACGTCCTCGAGGCCTACGAGCGCCTCATCCACGACGCCATGCTGGGCGACCACACGCTGTTCAACACGGCCGAGGGCATCGAGAGGCTCTGGGAGCTCTCGACGCCACTGCTGGAGAACCCTCCGCCGGTGCTGCCCTACGAGCCGGGGACGTGGGGGCCCGACGCCATCCGGGATCTCATCGCCCCGCGGACGTGGCGTCTTCCCTTCGAACGGCGGTGGCGCGCCTCGGCGTAGCCCAAGTGGGGACCCTTACCTCGTGAGTGTCCCTCCGGTCAGTTCAAAATATTCACGGCACGCGAGACGACAACAGCGACGGTGACCAACGATGCGAGAGATTGCAGCATCATCAACAATTTCGCCCATGCGGTGAGCGGCATGGTGTCGGTCGGGCTGAAGGCCGTGGCGTTCGTAAATGAAGTGTAGAGATAGTCGAGAAAGTCCGGTACCCATCCCGGTGCTGAACCTGGCGTCGACATCTGGGGAAAGAGGAAGTCCGGTCGGCGGTGATTAGCCTCCTGCCGAAGGGCGGGGCCGCCACGATCGAGCTCCCAGTACCAAAGTCCGAACACGATGACATTTGTGAGCCAAATAGGCATAGATGCATAGACAAGGGGTCGCCCTCCTGTCTTGCTCCCGTAGAGCAAGGCATGGATGAGTTCGGTAAGCGACACGACGTTGGCGACGGTGATGAGCGCAATCAACGCTACGCCGATCATGCGAAGGCGTGATTCTTCTTTGGAGATGCGACCGGGATTGGCGATGAGAAGGGCCAGGAGAAGTACACCCTCCATGGCAGGGATCAACGCACGGTTGCCAAGTCCTCGAATGAGGCTGTCGGGGAGGAGAAGTTGTAAAGCGACGGCCCCCAGGACCGCCACTTGTGCGGGCCATCGGGGCTCCCCATGGGACTCGATTCCCCAGGCGACAGCGTCATCTCGACTGTGCGGCGGCACGTCACTCATGGGACCAACGTACCGAGGTCGAGGCATGGAGCGGTGGACGTCGGGCGTTGCTCCTACAGCGGCATCGCCTTATGGTGCTGTCCCCCGCTCCTCGAGGGACCGAAGACGCGCGGTGCACGGGGTCACCTGATGCGACGGGACCGCGCGTGGGACCGCGAGCGCCCCCAGCGGCAGGCCCACGACCACGAGCGCCGCCGGCACCAGCGCGCCCACCCATTGGATGCGGCGGCGCCAGACGGGACGCGGGCGGCGCGCCTGCGCGCGCCCCCCTGGGGCGACCGGGCGTGACCCGACGGATGTGTCCCACGCGACGCCGAGGAGCGTCACCAGCGCGGCCGGTACCGGCCGGGACGCCTGCAGCGGAATCTTGGCGGTCAAATCCATGGCGCCGTCCTGGAAGCGCCGGCAGTCCTCGCAGCGCGCCAGATGGATCGCGACCGCCTTGGCGGGCAGAGGGGGCTGCTCGCCGTCGAGCAACGACGAGATGGCCTGACGGAACGTGTCGCACGGAGGCTCTGCCCGTCCGGATCGCCACCGGCCCCTCACGACGGCACGTTCCTCATGTGGACGAGTTGAAGGTCAGGGCGACATGGAGAATCTGGGCCTCGGTCCAGTCCCGCCCCCCCGGCGCGAGCGACCACACGGTGAGCGTCGTGCCCTGCGGAGCGAGTGCCACGGTCGCCGCGGCGGGAGTCGAGTCGAAGGCGACCGTGGCCGTCTGTCGCGGCGGTGGGGGAAGGTGGCCCCAGCCATCGGCCGGCCCGTCGATGGTCGCCAAGCTGGTCACGCCGCCGCGGTCCGTGCTGAGAACGAACGAGCCGGTCCCGTCGGTGGGGCCGAAGGAGTCGAGATGCGCCCCCCGGGACAGCACAAGGGCCGGCGACTCCGTCCACTTCGTACCGTCACCGCTGGTCCAGGCAGCGACGACTACCGTCGACGTCCCGTTCTCGACCCCGAGGAGCGCGGTCAGACCGTCCTCTGTCGCTCGCAATGAGAGGGCCGTGACCCGGCCGCGGCGGAGCGCGGCCGGGACCACGGGTGCATCGGCGCGCCACGTCTGCGCGCCGATGGTAAAGATCCCCACCACCCCCGGGCGGCTGCAGCCCCCCCCTACCATCGGGACCTCCGTCGCTGAGGAGAGGCCCGCCAGGAGTGCCACCGCCGTGAGCGAGCTCGGCCCGCACGCGCGCCCGGCCGGCGCGGCCGCCAGCCCCCGGGCAGTGCCCAGGGTCGTCCAGCGGGAGATGTCGCCGGCGCTGGCCAGCACCCGCGCGCCCGCCCCGCCCCCGACGAGCGCCAGCGAGCGGCCGCCGGGGGCCGTGGCCAGGGCGCCGGGGGTGGCGTCCAACCCCCCCGGCACCAACCCGTCCTCCCAGGCGTGCCCGTCGGTGGTGGCGATGAGCGGCGAGAAGCGCAACAGGTTCGAGGGTCTGACGGCGGCAAGGAGAGGTTGCCCCACCGCGCTCGCCAGCACCAGGCCGCCGTTGGTGGCGGTGGCCGTGGCCCCCACCCGGTCGGACCAGGTCGCCGCGCCCGCGGGACGGAAGAACAGCTGCCAGAACGTGTTGAGCGGTTGGCCGAGAAGGCCCATAGGCAACGTCGCCCAGGTGCCGGCGCCGGACTGGAGGGAGGTCGCCAACGGGGTCGGGACGCTCGGGGCCGGCGCGGCCGCACCGGCCGACGCCGCCCCGACGCCGGCGAGAGCCACGAGCGCACAGCAACCGCCAGCCAGCGCAGCGCAGCGGGCCCGGCGACGTCGAACGATGACAATCATGAGCCGCTCGACCCGGCCATGGCGCCCTCGATGGTGTCGGCGAGCGTGACCGCGAACGAGGACCTGGTTGCGGCGCTGCCCGAGCCGGGATCAGCGTCGAGGACGTCGCGCAGTCCCCCGGTGCGGTTGATGACGTAGGCCGTGTCGCTATGCGAGATCATGGCCCCACCGGACGCGTAGCCGACCAGGATCCCGTAGGAGTCCCAGATCTTCTGCAGCTGGGCCGTCGAGCCGGTCAGGTAGAGCCAGTTGGGCACATCCGACAGGTTCTCCTCCGCGTCGAAGGCCACCAGGTAGTCCGGGGCGGTGTAGCGAGGGTTGGCGTCTATGGCGACGAGCTCGACCCCCTTGGCCGCGGCCCCGAGCAGCGCATCGGCCTGCCGGAATTCCTGGGCGATGATGGGACAGTCCGAGGTGCACACCGGGTCGAGGAAAGTGAGGGCGATCGTCTTTCCCCGCAGGCCGGCCAGCGAGACCACCCGGTCGTGCTGGTCGACCAGGGTGAAAGCGGGCGCGGCGTCGTGCAGGGTGTTGGGAGCCCCGTCGACCGCGGTGGCCAGGATCGGATCCGCGTTGGGCGAACCAGCGGCCACCGCCATGGGGACGGCACCCACCAGGACGATCCCGATGGCGGCCATCGCAGCGAGGAAGCGGAAGGCGTATCCGGGGTTGGTGACGAGACGCTGCCGCCAGGTGGGCGCGACGGTGGGCACCCGGATGGGAACCGCTGCGTCGGCCACGGCGCGAGAGGGCCTGGTCAGGGCCAGGTACCCGGCAACGCAGACGAGGGCCAGCGGGATCATGCTGTTCGGATCGGTGCCGGTACCGCCGAAGAAACCGAAGTCCTCCACCAGCACCCAGTCGGCCGCGCACAGGATGACGGCGGCGACCACTCCGATACGCACCGGCCGCGGGCGGGCGGTCAGGAGCGCAGCGCCGATCACCGCGAGTGCGAGCACCGCGCCGAGGTTGACGCCCCACCCATGGGCGGCGTCGAAGGTCTCGAAGCTGGCCACCCAGGACGAGAGCAGGTGCGGCTGGGGCGTCTGGGACATCTGCTGGACCATCCCGGTGAGGGTCCCCGTCCCGCCCGTGCGGGTGACCCCACCCCAAAAGCCGCGCCCGGGCCAGGCCTGCAACACGGCCATGCCCACAAAGAAGAGCCCCAGAGCGCGCAGGATCCCCCGGCCCAGCCGCGGGGTCGCCCACGACCGGGAAGGGAGCGCGAGGAGCGCGCCGGCGGCGCAGTAGAAGACCGCCGCCCCCGGTGCGCCGAACAGCCAGGTCAGCCCGGGGGCGAGGACGCCGCCGAACGACTCGCCGAAGACCCAGACGACGAGGCCCCACCCGACGCTCGCGGCCCCGCCTAGCCGGGACCACCGCCCGCGCGGGACGGCGAGCAGCCATATCCCGATACCCACCTGGATCCAAACTGCCGCGGCCGCGGCCTGGACGGGGTGATAGCTCCAGATGGTCGTCCCGTCGTGCACGAGCTGCTGGACCCACGTCGGGGACGCGCCCGCGGTGGGCTGGATCGCCTGGGGGACCAACCCCAGCGGCATGGAGGACTGGCCCTGGAGGATGCCGTCGAGGAGCCACAGGAGGCCGAAGGAAATGCGCAGCAGCCGGCGCGCCGCCGGCTCGGGCGGGCCCGACGGTTGGGCCAGTGCCGGAGGGCGCTCGGCATCCCGGGCGTAGCCGCGGAATTGCAAGGTGCGCAGGGCGTTCAGCGTGATCCCGGCCACGGCCAGGATCAGGAGCACGACCAGCCCTTGGTGCAACAGCGCGGTGTGCAAGGCGCTCACGATGGTCGGGTTGTTGGTCTTGAGACCGGTGCTCATTCCCGGCACGCCGGTGCGCCTCCTCAGGGGTCGTAGGGACTCGGTGACCCCGCCCTGGGAAGCGACGCCGGCTCAGGTAGTCGAACGGGGAGCCGCCGCGGTTCCCGCGTTCGGGGCGAATGGCGCACTTTCGCCGGCCCTCCATAGAGTGCCGGGCGTGGACCCGCTGACCCGCCTGGCCCTGGCCGCACGCGACGGCGACCGCGTCGCCCTCGACCGCTTCGTCGAGGGGTCCTACGAGCAGGTCCGTCGGCTCTGTGCCCGGTTGGTGGACGAGCCGGGCGCGGAAGACCTGGCCCAGGACGTCTTCTTGCGCGCCGTCCGCTCCTTGCCCGCCTTCCGCGGTGAGGCGTCCGCCCGCACCTGGCTGCTGGCCATCGCCCGCAATACGTGCATGGACGAATTGCGGACCCGGACCCGCCGGCGCCGTCGCGACGCCTCCTTGCGGGCGGCCGTCGCCGTCCCGGTCCCGGTAGCCGAAGCAAGCCAGGAGATCGGGGTGCACGATGCCCTCGCCCGCCTCCGGCCCGAACGGCGGGAAGCGTTCGTCCTCACCCAGATGCTCGGCCTCTCCTACCGTGATGCCGCGGCGGTGTGCGGGTGCCCTCCCGGGACCATCCGCTCGCGGGTGTCGAGGGCGCGGGCCGATCTCCTGCACGCGCTGGACCAGGCCGGGCGCACCGCCCGACACAGCGGCGACTCCTACAACAGCATCACCAACCTGTAGCCCATCACCCGGGGTCGGACGCCCAGGGCCGGTTACCCCTGCAGGGCGGCCGGCCGCACGGCGCTGGCCGGCAACGTGCGCGACCGGCCCGGGTGCGCCACCAGGCGCCGCAGGCGGGAACTGTTCCAGATGACGAACCCCGAGGACAGCGCCATGGCCGCCGCCGCCACGAGCGGGTTCAGGAGCCCGAACGCCGCCAGCGGGATCGCCGCCGCGTTGTAGGCACAGGCCCAGGCCAAATTGCCGTGGATGGTCCGCAGGGTCCGGCGCGACAGGTCGATGGCGGTGGCGACGGAGCGCAGGTCGTCGCGCACCACGATGAGGTCGGCGGCATTGATGGCCACATCGGTGCCCGAGCCCACCGCCAGGCCGAGATCGGCCGCCACGAGCGCGGGCCCGTCGTTCACGCCGTCGCCGACTACAGCGACCGACCGGCCCTCGGCCTGCAGGCGGCGTACTGCGTCCACCTTGTCGGCCGGCAGCGCGCCGGCGACCACCTCGGTGAGGCCCAGCGACCGGGCGACCGCGCGTGCGGTCACCTCGTTGTCGCCGGTCATGACGACACAGCGCAGCCCAAGTTGCTGGAGTCGGCGCACGGCGGGGGCGGCGGAGTCCCTGAGGGTGTCGGCCACGGCCATGGCGCCGACGACCACGCCGTCGCGGTGCACGAAGACCGCGGTGCGCCCCTGGCCTTCCCACTCGGCGTGGCGTCCGGCCAGCCCGCGCAGGTCTTCCGTCCGGGTCCGCGCCTCCCCGCCGAGCCTGCCGATGGCGATGTGGTGCCCCTCCACGGTGCCGCTCGCCCCCGATCCGGGCCGCGCGGCGAAGGATTCGACCGCCGGGAGCGGACCGACCTCGTCCCGCGCGCGCGCCGCGATGGCCACGCCCACCGGATGTTCGGAGGCCTGCTCCAGTGCGCCGGCCCAGCGCAGGAGGTCCCGCACCTCGGTCCCGGGAGCGCAGGCGATGTCCGTGACCTTCATTTTGCCCTGGGTCAACGTCCCGGTCTTGTCCAGCACCACGGTGTCGATCTGCCGCGAGGCCTCGAGAGCGCGGTACCCCTTGAAGAAGATCCCGGCCTGGGCCCCCTCGGCCGCCGCCACGTAGAGCGCGGCCGGGGTGGCGAGGCCGAGGGCACACGGGCAGGCGATGACCAAGACGGCGAGGGCGGCGGTGAAGGCCTGCTCCCCCGGGTACCCGAGCAGGAGCCATACGGCGAGCGTGAAGAGGGCGATGCAGCCGACGGCGGGGACGAAGACGTTGCACACGCGGTCGGCCAGGCGCTGCACCGCCGCTTTCTCGTTCTGGGCGTGCTCCACCAGGCGGAGCATCTGCCCCAGCTGCGTGTCGCCGCCCACCTTGGTGGCGCGCACGATCAACCGACCGCTCGTCGAGACGGTCCCTCCCACCACCAGGTCGCCCTGGCTCACTTCGAGCGGCTGGGACTCGCCGGTCAGGACGCTGCGGTCCACCGCGGAGTGGCCCATGACCACCTCACCATCGGTGGCCACTGTCTCCCCCGGCCGGACGATGAAGCGGTCGCCGACGCCGAGCGCGGCCACCGGGCGGCGGCGCTCGATTCCCTGGTCGTCGAGCACCGCCACATCCTTGGCCCCCACGGCCGCCAACGCGCGCAGTGCGTTCCCCGACCGCTGTCGGGACCACGCCTCGAAGTAGCGCCCCGCCAGCACGAAGGTTGTGACTCCGGCCGCGACGTCGAGGTAGATGGCGCCGCCCGAACGGTGCACCAGCATGAAGAGCATGGATTGGGGCACCCGGCTGTTGTCGCGCCAGAACATGGCGTAGAGCGACCAGGCCGTGGACGACACGATGCCCAGCGACACCAGGGTGTCCATGGTCGACAGGCGGTGGCGCGCGCTGCGGACGGCCGCCCGGTAGAACGGCCATGCCGCCCAGGTCACCACCGGCGCGGCCAGGGCCACCATCAGCCATTGCCACCCGCTGAAGCGCAGGTTGGGCGCCACCGAGAAGGCGATCGACGTGTCGCACAACGGCATGAACAAAAGGGCGGAGACGAGCAATCGCCGCCGCAGTGACCGCACCCGCACGTCGATCTCCTCAGCGCCGGGCCGGGTGCGTCCGGGAACCGGGGCAAGGCGGCGGGCCGAGTAGCCGGCGGCGGCCACCTCTTCCATAAGACGCTCGATGGCGAAACCGGAGGGGACCGTGGCGCTGGCCCGCTCAGTGGCGTAGTTGACGCGGGCCTCAACGCCGTCGAGGAGATTGAGCCGCTGCTCAATGCGGGCGGCACACGCACCGCAGGTCATGCCCTCTATCAGCAGTGAGACCTCGACTGCCGCCGGGGCTTCGGGCGCGTCGACGGCCGACGTCACCGCCTCGAACCCTCGGAACAGGCCATGTTCATAGACTGGCAGGCAGGCCCTCGGGGCGCCAAGTCCCCGGATCCCTCGGCCCGCCGCTGGTCACGGGACGAGCAGCACCCGCCCGAAGGACTGCCGGCTCTCGATGTAGGCGTGCGCCGCCGCGGCCTGTGACAGCGGGAAGGCCCGATCGATGACGACCCGCAGCTCGCCCCGGGCGATGGACGCGAGATGGCTGCCGATCAGCGCGTGCGGACGGGGGGAGAGCAGGAGCTCGGCACCCATGAAGTAGCCCGAGAGCGTCTGGTTGGCGGGGCGCATGGTGGAGATGTCCATATGCTCGCCGCGGGACCGACCGGCGTCGCCGACCGTCACGCAGCGGCCGCGGTAGGCCAGCGCCAAGAGACTGCCCTGCAGCGTCGGCCCGCCGACCGAGTCGACGACGACGTCCACCCCGCGGCCGCCGGTCAGGCGGCGGGCCTCGGCCACGAAGTCGTCGCGGGCATAGTTGATCCCCTCGTCGAGCCCCAGCTCCTTCAGCCGCTCGAGCTTTTCGTTGCTCGACGCCGTGGCGAGAACCCGGGCCCCGGCCCGCTTGGCCAGCTGGATCGCCGCAATGCCGACCCCGCCGGCGCCGGCATGGACGAGCACGGTCTCCCCGGCGACCAGGTGGCCGAACTCGAAGAGGCAGTCGTCGGCCGTCCCCCACGGGACGGGCACACACGCAGCTTCGTCGGTCGAGAGCTGATCAGGGATCTTCCACGCGAACGTCTCGGGCACGGCGCGCAACTCGGCATGGGACCCGTCGATGCCGACGGTGACCACACGGTCGCCCACCGCGAACGCAGCGGCGTGGGCACCAGTGGCCAGCACCGTCCCCGCACACTGGTACCCGACGACGTGGGGCACGGTGCGCATGTCCCCGCCCAGGCGGTTGAGGGTGTCGCCGCCCTCGATGCTCACGGCCTCGACCCGCACCAGGATGTCGTTCTCCCCGACCGGCGGGTCGGGCACGTCCTCGTAGCGGAAGACCTCCGGGCTTCCCGTCTCGTAGTAGACGGCCGCCTTCACGCCCGGCGCTCCGGGCCCGTGGCGGGGGGTGCCGGCGGGCGCAGCCCGTCACAAACGATCTGCAAGATGTCCCCGGTCCCCGCTCCGGGGTGGTGGTCCGCGGCCATGCAGGTGGCACTGACCACGGCAAGAACCACCGCCGGGGTGACATCGGGCCGGACCGCACCGGCCCGCTGCGCCACCGCCAAGAGCTCAGCGACGGCGGCTTCGAGGTTCTTCTTGCAGTCGGCCACCGCCATCTCTATCTCCACGCCGGCCCCCAGCAAGGCCTGGATCAGGTCCCGCTTCGATGCGCTCTCTTCGACCACATGCGCGAGAAACCCGAAGAAGGCGGCGCCGGGGTCGTCGGCGCCGGCGCGGGCCCGCGCCTCCTCGGCGATCTCGGTGATGCGCCCGACCAAAATGGCTTCGAACAGCTTCTCCTTGGTGGGGAAATGGCGGTACAGCGTGCCCACGCCGACCCCGGCCTTCTCGGCGATGACATCGACCGGCACCGAGATCCCCTCGGCGGCGAAGACAGACTCGGCGGCCTCGAGGACCCGGGCGCGGTTGCGTAGCGCGTCGGCCCTCTGGGGCTTGGCTGCCTCCTCGGGCGCGCCAGCACCGTCGGACTGTGTCATCTGTGTCGGCACCACAATCCTCCTCCCCCCGGGTTGACAAACGGAGCTATCGTTCCGTATAGTCTAAATGGAACCAGTACTCCGATTGTAGGACCACCGGGGCCACAATGCCAGGCCCGCTTTTCGGCCCCCGATCGACTGCCGTTCGCTCGCAGACAGAGGAGAACCCATGACCGCCACGCTCGAGCTCGAAGACCTGCCCGGGCCTGCACCCGCTCTCGATCCGAAGCGCTTCCGTGCCCTGGCCGTGATCGCGCTGGCCCAATTGATGGTGGTGCTCGATGCCTCCGTGGTCATCATCGCCCTGCCCTCGGCCCAACGCTCCCTCCACATCTCGACGGCCAACCGGCAATGGATGCTGACGGCCTACACCCTGGCCTTCGCCGGCCTCCTCCTCCTGGGGGGACGCATCGCCGACTACATGGGCCGCAAGCGCATGTTCCTCATCAGCCTGATCGGCTTCGCCGGTGCGTCGGCTCTGGGGGGATTGGCCCCGAACTCGGCCATGTTGTTCAGCGCCCGTGCCCTCCAAGGTGCCTTCGCCGCGGTCATGGCACCGTCGGCGCTCTCCTTGCTCACCGTCGCCTTCAGCGAGCCCAAGGAGCGCGCCCGGGCCTTCGGCGTCTACGGCGGGATCGCCGGCGGCGGCGCGGCCATCGGGTTGATCCTCGGTGGCGCGCTGACCCAATACGCCTCGTGGCGCTGGACGCTGCTGATCAACGTCCCCATCGCCATCGGGGCCGCCCTGGCGGCCTGGCGGGTGGTGACCGAGAGCAAGAGCCCGGTGCGGCACGGCTACGACATCCCCGGGGCGGCGACCGCCACCGGCGGGTTGCTCGCCCTGGTCTACGCCTTCACCAAGGCCGGCCTGGACGGGTGGGGCTCGGCGACGACGCTCGTCCTCTTCGGCGCGGCTGCGGTGCTGCTCGTCGCCTTCGTCCTCATAGAGCGACGGGCGGCCCACCCGCTCCTTCCCCTGCGCATCATCCTCGAGCGCAACCGGGGGGGCTCCTTCCTCTCCTCGCTCCTGGTGGGCACAGCCATGCTCGGGACCTTCTTGTCACTGACCTATTACTTCCAGGGCACCTTGCACTACTCGGCGATGAAGAGCGGGTTCGCCTTCGTGCCGTTCTCCTTGGGCATCATCACCGGAGCCACCTGGGCCAGCCGCCTTCTCCCCCGCTTCGGGCCGCGGGTGGTGGTGGTGAGCGGCCTCAGCCTGGGCGCCGTGGGCCTGGGGGTGTTCACCCTGCTCGGCGTGCACTCTTCGTATGCCACCCTGGTCCTCCCCGCCATGGTCATCGTGAGCCTCGGCATGGGGCTCTCCTTCGTGGCCATGAGCAGCACGTCCCTCATCGGCGTGCAACCCGAGGACGCGGGCGTGGCCAGTGCACTCGTCAATACCACCCAGCAGACGGGCAGCTCCATGGGGGCGGCGCTTATCAACACCATCGCCACTGGCGCTACGGCGTCGTATCTCGCCGTGCACGGGACATCCGCGCGCGCCCTTGTGGCCGGATCCATCCACGGCTACACCACGGCCTTCACCTTCAGCGCCAGCATCCTGCTCCTGGCCGCCGTGACGGCCTTCACCCTGATCAGGACCACGAGGACCGCCGCGGACGACCTGGTCGAGGAGCCGGCACTGGTGCCCGTGCCCTGAGCAGCTTCAGCCCTTCTGCGCGTGCGCAGCAGGCGTGAGGGCATAAACGACGGAGACCTGGGCCGACTGGATCTCCGTGCCGGACTCGATGGGCACCGCTGCGTTGGGAGCGTTGGCCGACGCGTACTCGAGGCCCGCACTGACACCCTGCGGAGCCAGCGGGGACTGATCAGTCACGGAGCACAACGCGCCGAGCGACTCTCCTGCCGCCCGGGCCAAGGCCTGGGCATGGCTGATGGCCTGGCTGGCGGCACGAGCCCGCGCCAGGTCCTCCACGGCGCTGGGATCGGCCACCGAGAAGCTCACGGATTGGATCTGGAGCGCATCTCCGGCCACGCCCACCACTCCGTCGAGGACCGCACCGGACTTGGCGATGTCGCGTAGGGTGGCGGTGACGGTGTTGGTCACCTGATAGCCCGTCAAGGTCGGGACGCCCTTGGGGTAGGCGTACTGGGGCTGAAGGGACAACCCCGACGTCTGTATGTCCTTGGGGAGGACTCCGCCGAACTCGAGAGCGGACACGGCTGCCATGGCCTTGGCGTTGTCGCTGGCCAGCGCGGCTGTTGCACTCGGCCCGCTGGCACTGACCTGCACCACGACGGTGAGGAGACCGGGGGTGGCCGTCGCCTCGCCGCTGCCCTGCACCGTCACCTTGGATGTCGACGGGCCGCAGGAGGTCGCGCCGCGCGCCGCGGGCCCGGATCGTCCGGCGGCCACTCCCAGGCCCGCACCGCCGAGCAGCACGGCCGCCACCACGGCGAGCGTCAGGGCGGAGAGCCGGGAGATGCGACCATGGCGGCCTCCTGCACGTGGCGCGCCGTCCACCACATCACCTTCGACGTCTGACATGCGAGAGGTCTCCCTTCATTCACTGAGGAGACGGAGCGTTCCCCCGCGCCAATTGACGCACCGAGAGCGCGAATGGTTCGGGCCCGGCTGCGCCGCGTGCTCACTCGTTGGTGAAACGCGGCTCCCGGCGTTCGGCGCTGGCCTGTATCCCTTCGTGGAAGTCCGCGGAGCTCCGCAGCCTCTCCTGCTCCGCGCCCTCGTGCGCCATGGCGAGGCGGAGACGCTCGACCAGTCCCTGACGCAGGGTGGCCCGGATGGCACGCACGGCGAGCGGCCCGCCCGCGGCAAACCGGGCGGCGAAGGCGAGGGCGCTCGTTTGGAGGTCGGCCTCCTCGACCAGCTCATCGCACAGTCCGAGCGCAAAGGCATACGCGCCGTCCACCCGCCGCCCGGAGAGGAGGAGGTCCGCTGCCGCCTGTTCGCCGACGACCCGAGGCAGCGTGATGGTGAGGCCAAACCCGTGATGGAAGCCCAACCGGGAGAAGTTGGCACTGAAGCGGCTGGTGGGTGCGGCGACGCGGAAATCGGCAGAGAGGGCGAAGCCGAGGCCGCCGCCGATCGCACTCCCCTGCACGGCGGCAACGACCGGCAACGGAGCGGCGAAGAGCCGCAAGGCGTTGCGGTAGAGGGCCGCGATGTCCTGACCCGCGTTGTGCGCGAAGTCGAGCCCGGCGCAGAAGTGCTTCCCTTCGGATCGCAGGACGATGGCCCGGCACCAGCCGACGGCCGCCAACTCCTCGTATGCCTCGGCGACGCCACCGACCAGGGCGGCGTCGAAGAAGTTGTTAGGCGGGCGGTGCAGGCACACCACCCCTATGTGCCCGTCCCGGCCGATGGAGACGTCGCTCACGGGAGGCTGCGCCAGTAGATCAACGCGTCCTCTCCGTCGACCGCGGCGGGTATGCGGCCGATCTCTTGAAAGCCGAGCGCGCGATAGAGGGAACGTGCGGGATTCGACGCGAAGACCAGGTTGAACTGCATGGCGTCGAATCCAAGCTGTTGCGCCTGTTCGAGCGAGTGCTCCACCAGCCTGCGCCCGAGCCCCCGGCCCCGATGGCCGTCCACGACGAAGTAGCCGGCGTTGGCAATGTGGGCGGCCCGGCCCACGAAGTTCGGCTTTATGTAATAGGCCCCCGCCAACCGCCCCGAGTCCCGGGCAAGCCAAACCGCCGAGGAATGCGCCACCCAGTAATCGTCGAACGCCGCGCGGGTGAGGGAAGGGCCCTGCGGGAAACCGTCACCGGCGTCGACGATCGTCGCGAACGCCGTGAAGAGGTCGTCGTATTCGTCGGGAGTGGCCGGGTGCAGCGCGACGGTGGTGGCCGTGACGCGGGCGCCGTCATGGCCGGTCACGCCGCATCTCCTCGGAAGCCGATGGAGCCGAGACCCGGCCGGACAGCCTCGATCGGATCGCGCAAATCGTCGATGTAGCCGAGCGCGTAGGCCCCCCGGGCGTAGCCCATGAGCCGGAGCAATTCGTCGGGCAGGCCGGCGGCCACCTCATGTGGCACCGAGAGGTACTGGTTCTCCTCCTGGCGGAGCCAGGCCACGTTGTAGGTGATGTTCAAGCCGACGCGGGTGGCGTCCGTCTGATTGGCGCCTCCACCGTGGTACACGCTACCCGAGTAGAAAAGGGCAGATCCCAACTCCATCTCGGCCGGCATCGTGTCGGAAGGCGCGAACACCCGGCCATCCTCCGCGTTGTTGCTGCCCACCACCACCCTGGTCGCCCCGTTGGGCTCAGTGAACGCGGTCTGCGCCCATATGACGTTGCACTGCACGTCATAGCCACGAGGAAACGGGAAGAAGTCAAAAGCCCACTGATCGCGGTGCAGGGGCTGGGCCGGCTCGCCCGGACCGATGGCGATGGACTGGGTCAGATGGAGCTGGAAATTCGTGGCGTGGGCCAGCACCATTGCGGTGGCGCCCAGGGCCAGCGGATGCATGACCAGTTCCCGGCTGGCTGGGGAGCGCGCGATGAGCGCACCGGTACGGCGGGTCCTGCGCCCGCTGAATTCGTCCGGTCCCATCGGGGTGCGCGACACCCAGGGATGCAGCTCTCTCTCAATGCGGTCCATGAGGTCGCGCGGGGCCAGGCGGTCGACGATCACCGCACCGTCGGCCTTGACCACCTCCGCCACTGCGTCGGGTGCCGCGTCGGACCGGAGGTGCGCTATCCCCATCGTTCTCTGCGACCCGGCCCTGATGGCATCGCCATGATCATTCTCTGGCCGGCCTGTGCTCCGCAACTGCGCGAGCTATGCCTAGGGCTCGGGCCCGGACGGGGACGCCTCCCTCTCCTTGAGCCATCCGGCGGCGTGCCGGGCGGCCCAACTCTCGGTCACCCAGCCCTTGAAGATCGACCGCAAGGAGTCGCGGTGCGTCACGGCGAATGCGATGTGCCCGAAGACCACCACGAACACGGTGAAGGCAACGACGTCGTGGACGAAGGTTGCGCCCGTTCGCCACGACACCGGGAAATGCCCGAACCACTGCATGACCGAGCCGGTGGCCAACATGACGACGATGGTGGTGCCGATGAAGATGGCATTGAGCTTCTGCCCGGGATTGAACTTGTCGGCCACCAGCGGCGTTCTGCCCAAGGTCCTCAGCCAGCGGATCTCATCGCGCGTCCACAGATTGATGCGCCGTACGTCGCGCCGCATGCGGGCACCCCATGGTCCGAGCATCGAGACGAGGAGCGGCACCGGCAGCGAGAGCCCGGCCCACAGGTGGATCTGCGCCGCCAGATGGCGCTGGACGACGAAGCCCGCGATGGACCCGAAGTAGAGGAACAGCGCCGTCACCATGAGAATGCCGAAAAGGATGGCGTTGGCCCAGTGGGCGGCCCGCTGCACCCGATCGAAACGCAAGATCCGCACCGGCGCGGCCGCGTGGGTAACCGTGGTCATCTCGTGAGACTCGGGTCGGTCGGGCCGATCGAACCATCGACCCACCCGTTAACGGGGTACCCGTTCTGCTCCCAGAACCCGGGCTGTACCCGATCCACGACGCGGATGGCAGAGAGCCACTTGAGCGACTTGTACCCGAACATCGGCGCCACGTAGAGCCGGACCGGGCCGCCGTGCTGGGTGGTCACGGGGGCTCCGAGCATCCGATAGGCCACAATGACGTCGGGCAGGCGCGCCTGGTCGAGCGTGAGGCTCTCGGAGTCGGCCCCGTCGTAGGACTCGAACGTCAGGGCCACTGCCCCCGGCTTCACCCCCACGGTGTCCAGGATCTGGGAGAGCTTGACCCCCTCCCAGTGGACGTTGGGAACAACCCACCCGGTCACGCACTGGAACTCGCGCACCATGCTGGTGCTGGGCATCGCCTCGAGATCATCGATCGTGAAGGTGGCGGGTCGGGTGACCAACCCGCTCACCGTGAGGCGGTACTCGTCCCGCGGGATCACCGGGTACGTCCCTGTGATGGAGTAGATGCGGAAATTGTCGCCTCCCGGGAGCAGACCGCCCAATCCGGACCCGAGAACGTTGCTTACCGCGTTCTGGGCACGCGCGCCGAACGCAATACCGAGTGCGCCCAGTCCCGCCATGCCGAGGAACACCCGGCGCCCGACCGCAACCCGTTTCTCCGAGGGCTCAAGCTGATCGGCGGACACGTCGAAAGCTTACGATGACGCCCTTTCGTTTTGTCCTCGGGTCGGCGTGCCGTTCGGCCCTGCTCAACCTTCCTTGGAGTACTCGAGGATCTGGGGAGCCAGCCTGGGCCAGGTGTCGAAGATGTGGCCCTTGCCCTGGGAAGTGAGGATCTGCAGGCGCGTCCACTCGTCGTCACCCCACGGGGGCTCGACCAGCTTGGCGCCCGGAATCAGGCTGTGGACCTGCAGTGACGTCATCTCGGTGTGGTACCGATCGAGCGGGCTGCTGCGCCAGATCACCGTGGGCACGTTGATGCTGGCGAGTTGTTCGCTGGTGACTCCTGGGATCGGCTTGCCCTCCTCAGGCACGAAGGCACGGAGCCAACGATCCATGACCGCCAGGAATTCCTCCACGTCCATGTCGAGCAGCCGTTGCCGGTTGCCGGGATTGGCGGCGATCGTCTCGGCCCACTGTGGCATGTCCGCCACTGCGGTCATGCCGCCGGTCAGGGCGGTCGCCATGAAGGGGAGGTTGTAGGTCATGGCCAGGATCATGGTCCCGTAGACACCGCCCGAGAGCCACCAACCCAAGACCTTGCGGGCCACGTCGGGGTGCCGCAGCGCCGTGATCAGGGACACCCTGGCGCCGGCCGAGCCGCCGGCGACGACCGCCGGAGCCATGTCGAGCCGGCGCAGCAATTCGGCGAGGGTGTCGGCGTGCATGTCGGATTCGGTCTCGCCGGTGAAGTTCAGATCGGAGGCGCCGGCGTTGGGGCGGTCCCAGATGAGCACCTTCATATCCGGTGCCAGCGCCTCGGCCAAGGGCCGCAGGCCCGGGATGCCCATGGAGAACCGCCCGCCTGGGGTGAGGACGATGGGGTCGCCCTCACCGAGGATCTCGTAGGCAACCTGGCCCCCGTTGACTTCGATTACCGGCATCGCACCCCCGTTGTCCGCTGCGCCACTGCCACGCATGGCCACGCCCGAGTACCGCACTATAGGTGGCCGGGTCCGGCCGGAGACAACCGTTCCTACCCCGCTAATGGGGTGTGAACAGTGTGGTGTCGCCGGCAACGCCAGCTCCTTATGATGTCGTCCAGTACTGCTGCGATTTCTCACGCGCGCACACAGAGAAGGTCGAAGTAACGCTCATGGCAGACACCCAGGGCAACGTCCAGGTCCATGCGACCAATGCATCGGCGCCCCCAGATCACGCCGACGAGGTAGAACCGGCCGGTCACTTCCGCATCTATCTCGGTGCGGCAGCCGGAGTGGGGAAAACCTACGCCATGCTCAACGAGGGTCACCGCCGTAAGCAACGCGGCACCGATGTGGTCATCGGGTTCGTGGAGTGCCACGGGCGCCAGCGCACAGAAGGGCTCATTGCAGATCTCGAGATGGTCCCGCGCAAACGCGTCGAGTACCGCGGGACTCTCTTCGAGGAGATGGATCTCGCCGCCGTGCTACCGCGTCACCCAGAGGTGGCGCTCGTCGACGAACTGGCTCACACGAACATCCCCGGCTCAAGCGGCAACGACAAGCGCTGGCAGGATGTTATGGAGCTTCTCGGGGCAGGGATCGATGTCATCAGCACCGTGAACATCCAGCACCTGGAGAGCATCGCCGATGCCGTCGAGCAGATCACCGGCGTTCCCATTCGTGAAAGGGTCCCCGATTGGGTTCTGCGCAAGGCAGATCAAATCGAATTGGTCGACTCGTCCCCGGAGCAACTGCGCAGGCGGATGCTGCACGGCAATATCTATCCGGCCGAGAAGGTCCCTCAGGCTCTGACCAACTTCTTCCGCGAGGACAACCTGATGGCCCTGCGGGAACTCGCACTCCGCTTCCTCGCCGACGAGACGGAGGAGGAGCTGCTCGGGCATCTCAGGGACCGCCAGACAGATGTCTTGTGGGACACCAGTGAACGCATTTTGGTGGGCGTCACCGCCGCGCCCGGTACCGACACCATCGTGCGGCGAGCCTCGAGGATGGCCTCCCGCATCAAGGCCGAGTTGCATGTCCTCCACATCATCTCGGGCGAGGGAGTGCGCCCTTCGCACGAACAACAGCTCGGCGTGCTCCGCCAGCTGGCCGCCGATGTCGGTGCCCAGTGGCACGAGGTCCGGGCCGACGACCCGGCGCACGCGCTCTACGACTTCGCACGCTCCCACCAGATCACCCAAATAGTGGTCGGATCGAGTGGTCGCAGCCGGTGGCAGGAGTTGAAGAGTGGCGGGTCGATAGTCCGCAAGATCTCCCAGCTGGCCGCTCCCGTCGGCATCGACGTGCACATCATCGCCCGCCGTGACGCCAAGCTTGCCTCGCCCAACGCCCCCGGAAGCGATGCAGCCCCGCAATGAGGGACCGAAGCGGCTGGTGGGAACGGCCGACTCCCTACGCGGACTGAACCTTTGGGTGCGGAGGTTCGAGCGTCAACTGCCCCGTCGTTGCATCGAAATCGAACAGCTCGCCGTAGCGGCCCCACTGGATCGCGATGTCGAGTTGCTGTCGCACCTCTTCCTCCGAGAAACCACGCCGTAGGAGGTCGAGGAAGAACCCTTCACCGAGCGTCCCGTCCTTCGTCGCGCGCAGGCTCCGGCAGATTGCCCTGACCAGCGGCGCCCGATCCTCGGCCTCCCGAGCAAAGATCTCCTTCGAGCGCTGGATGTCGGCCGCCACGAAGCCACGACCCTCATCCGTGATCTCGATGTCGGCGTCCTCCACCTCGGCCAGCCCCAGCAGCTGCGCCGCATCGACCAGGGGAAGGAGGTCGTCAACCTCAAAGGTGAGATCGTGGGCCAACTGCGGCAGGTCGTCGCGCCCGCCTCTGGCCTCCAAGATCTCGAGGAGGCCCGACATGCCGCCCACGGTTGCCGCGGGCAGTGGAACCTCGGTGGGTGAGCCCTCCCCCGGCGTGGCGGTCGTCCATACGTGCGCGGGTGCCCCGGTGGAGCCTCCAGTCATCAGGGTGTAGATCTGGTCGACCAGAGCACCGAATGCCTCGTCGTGCCGGTTGCGGGGCTGGGGGAACATGCAGGAGATCTCCGAGCGGATGCGCCCGGGATTCGATCCGAGCACGAAGATGCGATCGGCCAGGACCACGGCTTCTTCGATGTTGTGCGTCACGATGAGCATGGCCTTGGTGGGGAAATCGGGCTCGGACCACAGCCGCAACAGCTCCGCCCGCAGGTTCAACGCGGTGAGGACATCGAGGGCGGAGAAGGGCTCGTCCATGAGCAGGGCATCCGGTTCGACCACCAATGCGCGGGCGAATCCCACCCGTTGGCGCATGCCTCCCGAGAGCTCCTTGGGGAACGCAGATTCGAAGCCATCGAGGCCGATACGGTCGATGACCGCTTCGGCCCGCATCTTGCGCTCTGCGGGACCCACCCCCTGAGCCTCCAATCCGAGCTCGACGTTCTGGGCCACGGTGAGCCAGGGCAACAAGGCGAAGCTCTGGAACACCATGGACACCCCGGGATTGGCCCCGTTGAGCGGAGTCCCGCGGTAGGACACCGTGCCCGACGTGGGGGCGATGAGTCCGGCCAGGCACCGCAGCAAGGTGCTCTTGCCTGAACCCGAACGGCCGAGAAGGGCGACGATCTCTCCCTCGTGCAGAGAGAGGGAGATGTCGTCGAGCACCGGCAACGGACTGCCATCGGGCGAGGTGAACGACTTGGTCACATGGGACACCTCGATGATCGACGGGGTGGCGGGGGGCGAAGGCCGGCCGGCCGAGGTCGAGGCGAGCGACGTCATAGTGAATACCTACTTTCGGCCAATTGATACAGCCGGCGCCAATAGACCCGGTTGACAACTACGACAAAGATGCTCATGACCACCCCCGCACCCAGGAGGAAGGCGAATTTTCCGTCCGTAGACTGGACGGCGATGTAGTTGCCCAGTCCCTTCGCGTGCAGCGTCGAGTGATGCCAGGTGACGATTTCGGCCACAATCGACGCGTTCCAGGCGCCGCCGGCGGCGGTGATGCCACCGGTGACGTAGTAGGGGAAAACGGCGGGCAGGATGACCCGGCGCCATCGGAGGCGCCGGGTCAGGTGCATGTTGGCGGACATCTCCCGCAGGTCGTTTGGGATGGAGCTCGCGCCGGCGATGACGTTGAACAAGATGTACCACTGCGCGCCAAGCATCATGAGAAGGGTGGCGCCGATGTTGAGCGAGATGTGGAGATCGATGAATACCAGGGTGATGAGAGGGAACAGCAAAATCGCCGGAAAACTGGCCAGCACCTGGACCACGGGTTGGGCGTAGCGGGACAACTTCGGATCCATGCCGATTTTGACTCCGACTGGCACCCATATCAACGTCGAGATGACGATCAGTACGACGACTCGAGCGAACGTGATGAAGCCGAGCCCAAAGAGGTACGGAAAGCGGCTGAAGCCCACCACACGGCCCAGGTAGGCCAATCCGGCGTACGCACCCCACAGCGAAACACCGCCGACGAGCACCCAGAATGTGATGTCCCCGAATCGCTTGCGCGTGGCGTCGAGCGCCAAGGGGTATTCCGCCAGTCCGAACGGTCGGGTAATGCGGTCGAGCCCACGACCGATGGGGCGAGTGGCGCGCCCGAGCAACGACGGTATGGAGGAGCGACGGAGCAAGTTGAGCACCGAACTGCGCGGGGTGTCCGACGACGTCGAAGTCTCGACCCTGAACTTCTCGGCCCAGGCCACCAGCGGGCGGAAGAGCAAGAAGTTGGTCCCGACGACCAGGATGATCATGACCACGATGCCGATGAGCACCTTGGGGACTGAGCCTTCTTTGACCGCCGCCCCCATGTAACTGCCTATGCCGGGCAAGTCGATCGGCTGCCCCTTCCCATGGATAAAGACGGTCACCGCCTCCGAGGCGGTAAGGAAGAACCATCCGCCACCCATGGACATCATGGCGTTCCACACCAGCCCGATCATGCTGGAGGGCACATCGAGCTTCCAGAAGCGCTGCCACTTCGTCAAGCGGTACATACGCGCCGCTTCGTCCAGCTCGATCGGCTGCGTGATCAGCGAGTGGTAGAAGCTGAACGTCATGTTCCACGCCTGTGAAGTGAAGATGACGAAGATAGATGCCGCCTCGAGGCCGAGGAGGCTGTTGGGGAAGAGTTTTAAGAAAAAGGTGAGCGCGACAGGGAGGAAGACGAGGATGGGTATGGACTGGAGGATGTCGAGAATCGGGACCAGGACTTTTTGGGCACGCTGGAGTCTCGCGGCCGCGGCCCCGTAGACGAACGTGAAAAGCGTCGAAAGGGCCAAGGCAATGAACATGCGCGTGAGCGAGCGCAGCGCGTAGTACGGCAAATTGCTCAGGTTCGTGGAGATCCGCTCGGTGGAATGGCCGGGAGTGAAGTTCACGGTCAGCGATCGCCCCAAGCGCACGCCGATGTAGAGGATGGCGAGCAGCAACGCGCCGACGAGGATGTCCGCTGAGCTCAGAGTCGGCCGGCGCAGCACCGCCCGGACTGGAATGGACCGCCTCATCGCCACCTCTGCTCACCTCCTCGTGGGCGACCGCGTGCGGTCCCAGTTGCCTCAGGTATTGGCGGTCAGCACCGGAGAGTGGCTTCCGCACCGGGCAGCCTAAGCCTGGGGAACCTGTGCCGGGAAGCCCGGAGGCGGTTGCCTCGCCGCGTGGTGGCGGCAATCGATCCCGCCGGCGAGACGACGAAGTGGCGGCCTAGGTGGAGGACGATATGGGTGGCAGCAGGGTGTCGATGGAAACGGCACCCGAAGGTTTGGGCACTTGCACGTGCTCTCCCCAGCGAGAGAACTTCACTATCTCACCCGCCGCCGATTTGCCACTGCCGCTGGACTCGACGGCTTCCACGGGGAGCGGCTTACCCTTGACCGGCACGAAGAGTGTCAACCGACCCTGGCCGCCCGGTGCGACCCCGGAGATGCTCCGGACCAGTCGCCCGTGCACCGTCAGCTGCTTGCCCGCGAGCAAGGGGCCCGAGGGCCTCACGTTCACGAGCGCGCCGGAGAGCGTCAGGTTCCCCGTGAGCGCGTGGTACCCCGAGTCGCTGGGCTCTAGGGAGATCCAACGCCCGGCGAGGAGGGTCCCCGTGGATGTCGGGAAGCCGAAGTAGGAAACAACGGCCTGGCGATTGCCCGAGATGTAGGCCACTCCGCCCAACAAGAGCACGGAGGCCCGTTCCTTGCCGATGGCCACGGTCTGGAGCCCCGAGTCCCGCCCGGAGTCCTGAACGACCTCACCGGTGCTGCGACCGGTCACGAACTGGACGGTGATCCGCACTGATCCCGCGTTGGTCGCCGCGGCCATCGCCGCCTTGAGCGCGTGGCTCTCGGCCGTCGAGCTGCCCAGGGCATTGGCAGCCTCACCCCCGCCGGACACGCCCGCGGTCAGGAACGGGGCAAGCGCCAACCCGAGGATTGCCGATCTGCCAATGCGCTGGTGCAGCCGGCCAACGTTCAGGCGGCGACGCTCCGAGAACGGCGGCGGCGCACGACGGCGAGGAGCGACGCCGCACCCAACACGCACGCGCCCGCGACCGGAAGCATGAGCGATTGCGGAGCCTCCGGCGTGCTCGCCCCTGGGAAGACCGGCGCCCAGTTGGGCGCCTCGTCGGTGGAAAAGTTCGGTGTGATGTCCTTCGCCGTGCTCATCATGCTCGCACTGTCAGAGAACGATACATCGTAGGTCGACACGTTCTGGCTGTTGGGTCCGGGCACGTCGTAGGCCACCTCGTTGCCCTGCGGCGAGAAGACCGGGTTCTCGGTGGCGGCGTTGGTCCCGTTGACTTTGGGGCACACCTGCTGGCCGGTCGGAGTGAGGGGCGAGCCTGCCCAGATCTGGAAGACGGGTGTCACCGCCGACCCCGGCTGATCGGTCATGGTGTAGATCTGTGTCCCGGCACACGGTCCCCCCGATGCGCCGGGCGTGGGGCGATCCGACTGGAACACGATCTCTTGCACCGCGGGCAACCCGGTCACGGTGGGCGCGAAGTCCGGCTTGGAGTCATTGCTCGCGCCGTCGCCGTCGGCGGCCGAAAGGTTGACCGGAGGTGTGGAAGGTGTCGCAAGGTTGTACTCATAGATCTGTTGGGGTCCACCGGTCGCCTGACGGACGGAGAGGATCTCATTCGCGTTCGACGGGTCGAAGACGGGCTCGGTGTCGATGAACCCCGTGGGCGACGAGAACACCGGGGTGGCGGGCGACGACGGGGTGTTCACGTTCTCGATGTAGAGCTGCGGGTTCCCGCCCGGCAAAGTGCGCTGGAAGATGATGGTTCCTTGCTGGCCAGGTGCGGCGGGCGCCCACGACGGGTAGTCGTCGACACCGACGTTCGGCGGGTATGAAACATCGACCGCAGTCGAGGGCGAGGTCAGAGACTCGGTGTAAAGCTGGAACGCCCCCGAGCCACCGCCGCGATTGCTGGCGAACACCACTTCGGATCCGTCGGGCGAGACGAAGGCGTGCTGATCCGTATTCCCATTGCAATCGACCTGGGTGCTCGCGCCACCACCAGGTGGCACCGCGAACAACTCACTGCTGGTGAACGGGGCGCACGGGGAGATGCCCGACTCCGTGCTCTGGTACACGATCGAACCATTCGATCCGGGAAAGGCTGCGGAGGCCAAACCCGTCACCGTCAGCACGACCCCGGACCCAAGCGCAACGACGCCCACGATCCCACCAAGGACGCGCCGAATACCGGACGCGGTCCTACCACTACGACCCAACGTCACCTTGAAACCCTTCCTTCCGGCCTGAGCCCTTCCGAGAACGGACAGCCTTCGGTCCCCGTGTCGTCGACCTCCGAGAGGGCGGAAAATCGGCCGCCGAGAGTATTCCTTGTGGGGACAATTCCCCTGGTAACTCCCATTTGCAAGTGTCCTGGAGCGCCGCCGGTATGTCAACGGTGGCACCGATATGTCACACGACCATGGCCGTCCGTTCACGCACCCCCTGCCACGTCCGGCCACGAGCCGGTGACACGGAGTACGCGCGCGCAAGGAGGAGCCTCAACGCGTCACGCGGGCCCGACGAACTCGTCAACTGTGTTCACGTTCCCATCCACCAACCGTCACCTCCCGGACGTGAACTACCCACGCTCCCGTCGGGACGGCGCGCCGTTTTCGAGCAGTGGACACCCCTCTGCGCGAAAGCGAGGACGGCTCTCGGTTTTAGCTTCCGGGCTGGATTGCGATGGGTGGGCAGGCTACCTCCTCGAGGTACAAGAAGACACCGACCATGTAGGCCCCGTTGTTGGTGTTGATGGCCAGCTGCAACGGAAATGCCTCGTAACTCATGGGTGCCGTGGCGTTGCGGAGCAGTTCCTCGACCCTCTGCGCCGCCAGCATCGACACGAGGTCGCCACTCTCCGACGACTCGAAGTAGCGATAGTCGACGGCCTGACAGACCTGCCCGTCGAAGGTCTCCGGGAACACCGGCAGCGTCGTGGGCGGACTGGTGGGAGTGGTGGTCGTCGTCGGGGCGGCAGATGTGGAGGTCGTTGTCGCGGGCGGTGGCGGAGACGTCGAAGTCGTCGTCGGGGGGGCAGATGTGGAGGTCGTTGTCGTGGGCGGTGGCGGAGACGTCGAAGTCGTCGTCGAGGCCGGGGAGGTCGTACCCGTCGTCGAGGACGCACCAAGGTCGGCGATGAACGCCACCAAGGAGCTCGGGAAGAGACCGTCGGTGATCTGTGAGTTGTCCCCCGAAGGATCGAAGTTGAAGTAGCTCTCGAAGAGCACGTCGTTCGAGGGATCCTTCATCCACGAGGTGAAGTCGTTGATGTAGAGCGGGTCGTCGCCCAGGCCGTGGCCGTCGGAGCGGATGGTGAGGCCCCACTCGGTGATGGCGAGGGGCTTGCCCTGGGCGGCGGCGAAGGAGTGGGCGTCGTCGAGGCCAGGGAGGCTGGTCTCGTTCCACTCGTTCGCCGGGTTCTGCGGCGTCACCCAGGTCTGGTCGTAGTCGTCGAGGCCGATGACATCGACGTAGGCGTTGCCCGGATAGGCGAGCGTCACGTCGTAGGGAGCCTCGTTGAAAGCCTGGGCGTCCGGGTTCCAGACGAACTTGAAGTTCTGGCCGGACACCGAGCGCATGGCGGTGACGATCTGGTCGAAGTAGGCGGCGTAGCTGGCCTCAGCGCCCGCAGAGGTGGCCGACCAGGCGTACCAGCCACCGTCGAACTCCCAGCCGAGCCGCAAGTAGGCGTTGCCATCGCCGGCGGCCACCAGGGTCTGGGCCAAGGTGACGAAGTAGCTGTTGTAGGCCCCGGTCGCCCCGGCGGCAAGCGTGCCCACGGCAGTGCCGGAGGAGTCCGTAGGGATCATCGGCACACCCAGGGAGAGCGTGTAGCCACTCCCCTGCCAGGGGCCGGTCAGCCACGAGAGGCTCCCCCCCGCCCCGTCCATGCCCGACCAGCCGCCGTCGGAGGGCAGGTAGTCCGAAGCGATGGTCGGCGACGTGTCCGTCACCAAACCAAAGGCCGCCACTCCCGCGGGATTGGCCGCGCCCACGTAAACACCCTCGAGCAAGTTCGGCGGTGCGGAGGTGGTCGACAACAGCGATGCGGTGACGGCCTCAATGCCGTGCGCGCCGACCGCGGTCAGTGCCGCAAGCCCGACCACTGCGACAACCGCCATCGCCATGCGGCAAACCTGCCGAAACGAGCCGGCACCGAGTGCGCGGAGCGATACGTCACTGCCGGGCGGCGTCGGCGATTTCGGCTCCGACTTCTCGGACCGCCGGCGAACGGCGCCTTCGGCGCCAACGTTGTTGCGCTCCCACGCGATCTTGATCGGAATGACCTTGTAGGGCTGCTCCGCCGCCACCGGGTCACTACCTTCGATGGCGCCGCTCCGCACCAGATGGGTCGGCACGCCTCGCGACATCCACCGGGCGTCGTAGCGCCCATAAGGATCCGTGTACCAACCCTCGATGGATCTTTCCATCTCTTTTCAGTGGCCTCTCTCATACGGATCTGACCGCCAACCGAATGATCGTGGCAAGCACGACCCCCTCGGTTTGCTCAGCATAGGCAGTCACCTCGCGCCCAGACCAAGCATGACGGATGGGGGTGACCTAATGGTGATCGATGCGTGAACGACTGATTACCTCGACCTCAAAGCGAGGTGAGAATCGTGGCGATTAGATGCTGGCGGGAAGAAAGGCCACGAGACTCGAGAAGAGCAGATAGAACCCTGCCACCCAGATGGGCACCAGGATGAACCACCTCGCCGAAGTGCCGAACCAGACGGCAAAGAGGCGATTGCTGAGGGCAAGGAGCAGCAGAGCGCCAGCTTCGAGGATGATGACAGGCAATGACGACAAGTTCCAGCTGGCCGTGGCCGGATCGACGAGGTGATAGGCGGTTGGCTTGGCCTTAGTCACCGCAGGTTTCGCATGACCTGGTTCCTTGAGCTCCCCGACCACGATGAGGCGCTGCGAAGACGAATACTCCGGGTTGCACGTGGTGAGTGTGATCCGGTTGTCACCGAAATCGTAGAGGACGGACACGTCACTCGGAGATACCGGGAATGGTGGCTGTGCCACCAGGTACGTAAGTCGCTGGCCAGACAGCGTCGTGAGGTAGATAGGGTCTCCTACGGCCAGTTGGCCCAGACTGTTGAACGGAGCACCGTTCGTCGTGCGATGGCCGGCGATGGCGACGTTGCCCGCTTGGCCCGGCATGGCCGATCCGATGTAGTGGCCCGGGCCCTCAGCGAGGTCTCCTTCGGCGGTCCCCGAGACCACCACCTCATCGAGGCCGATGGCGGGAACTGCAATGCGCGCCACGGGCGATCCTTCCGGCGGCGACGGGACGACGGCACTGGCTGCTATGAGCGCGGGGACGGATGAGCCTTTCGCCGTGTCCTTGTGCGCGCGTACCGACGCGTTGAAGGCGGAGTTCAGCTGCGTTTGCGCGTGATGCTGCGATATTGCGGTTCCCCAGAGCTGCCAGGCCACGAAGAGGAGGAGCACGGCACCGATATTGCGGATCCACGTGAAGGCGGTGACCAGAGAATAGTGGGCTCTGAACTGGCCTTTTATCGGCGCATCGGACGGCGGCGTGTCAGCGTCAGGGAGGGCGGCTGGCGCCACGACGTCTGGGAGTGCGGCCTGAGGCGCCGCCGGTACGACCACCCGAGACGGCACAGAGGGGGCCGGCGGCGGCGCTTGTGCCGCTAGGGGCTGCTCGTATGCGACCGCGGGCGCGAACGACAAGTCGACGCGATGCTGTGCAGACGGCAGGTCAGGCGGTGGGCGTTGTGCGGGCGCAACCTCGCGCTGGGGAACCATCGGACCGAACAGCTCGTCCGTCCCGCCCGAGAGGTCGCGCGCCGTGATGAAAGCTTCAGCGACGATGCTGCCTATTGCCTGCTCAGCAGAGAGTGCACCTTCGCCCTTGCTCCAGATCGAGGTCCAGTCGACTTCGGGAACCCCGGAGTGAGGTTGGCGCCGGGCTGCGATCACCATGCCCCGAGCGACCATCTGCTCAATGAAGTTACGGCACAGATCGGGCGTCCTCAGCGGGTGCAGCAATGGACGATTGCGCGCTCCCCGCTGCTCCACGGGAGCGTCGTCCTCGGTGACAACGGGCATGCCGGTGACTCAGGTCAGGGATCCGTGGGACAGGACACTGGCACCCCGGCTCGCCTGGGCACGTATAAATTCGCGCGCGTACGCAATCAGGAAGTTGCGATTATCGATCAGGATCTGTCCCGGAGAGTCGATGGCGTCGGCAACGGTCCTGGCTCCGGACTGCTGCCCCTCGGTCGGGGCAATCAGCCCGTGCTGGTTCTGGACGTAGAGCACGATCCGTTCGTACACCGTGGCGCCGGCGCGCACGACCGGCACGATCCAGTACACGATGGTCCAGCTCCCGTATTCCTCGGATGTGTAGGCAAGTGTCTGTCCCGTGATGCCACCACCAAGAGCCACCGTCGAGACATTGGAGAGCGAGTAGCCATGGAACTGATAGCACTGCTCGACGCCATATGCTGAAAAGCTTTCGAGTTGCGAGCTGTCGATGACGTCGGCGATCACATCGGTGCTCGCGTGCAGATCGCCTCCGTGGCGCGGGTAGAGCTCGTAGCGGTCCCAAATGGAGCCATCCCCAAAGAGGGGTTCCGCCCAGTCATAGGTGGTCTCGTAGCGGCTTACCCAGCCAACGGGGGATACGGGATCGTTGATGTACGAGGCGAGCTTGCTCTCTCCGGCCACATTGGCCACGAGATTGTACGACTGCAGTCCAACGTCGGTGACACCGACGAGGATGCCGAGGATCAGGGTGATCGAAACCGCCAGGTACACCTTTGGTACGGCAATGACCGGTCTGTTCGAACCCTGCGTAGTGCGCGCTGGGGCATCGGTGGCCATCGATGTGGGCTTGTCTCGAGCGATGTCGAGATGGAGTCGCATTGGCTTCATGCACAGGATCATGATCGCCACTCCGATTGAGAAGGTCACGAGCCCGATGAAGGGGTGGAGAACGTCGATGGCGAAGTGCTCCCCATATTGACGGCCTGTCCAGAAGATCAGGGTGATCCGGCCCAGGTTGATGGTCCAGAGCAAAACCAGCCCGCCGAAAAGCCACAGCACCTTTCGCACGATTGGCCCACGGACAGTGGCAGCAAAAGCGGTGCCCACCAGGAGGAACCCGACCACGCTGCTCACCCCGGAGCAGGCGGACACCACGCTGAGGGTGAACGGCTTCCCGTCGTGCACGACCGTGAACACGCCACCGTTGAGATTGCCCACCAGGGTGGCTATGTGGGTGACCCGCACGATTTTGTTCATGGCGATCAGGGCTGCCGTGGTGAACGCGTTGAGAACGCTGAGGAGCACCGTGGTGTAGGGGTACGGCCACGCCAGGATCAGAAAGCCGACGGCCAATTTCTGGCGCCACAGCACCCTCAGCCCGAAGATGAGCGAGACCGCGCCAGCCACGAAGAAAGGCAGCGTGAGGAGGTCGATCCTCCAGATCCAAAACATGGCGGAGAACTTCGACGGCAGCAGGTAGTTGACCAGGAGTGCAGCCACCATCAGCGGGATCCCGACGATGTAGTCCGTCTGCCGGTCGTGTATGGAGGGCTCGGGTCGTGCCGGGTTGCTGTGCACGGCAGCGAGTATCAGCGAGATGATGGGCACAAGACTGACGTAGGCCAGAGGGGTGTTGAGGTCGGCCAATTGCAACAGCGTGGTCAACGAGTAGCTGTACGCGATGAAGACGGTGCTGAGCAACGAGGCAACTTGGATGGTCGACCGTGTCTTGGGCTGTGCATTCACCCAGGCGGACTGCGCCTGGAACTGCCATCTCCTGAGCGTGGAAATGGCCGGATGCGGATGACCGGTAATCGCTCGTGTGATCGCGCTCATTTATCCGAACACTCCATGAACGTAGTCGGCGGTACGTGGATCAATCGGGTCGTTGAACACTTCTTCGGTCGGCCCTGCTTCAACGATGTGCCCGGGTTGACCCTCTCCGTCTACGAGGAAGAGGGCGCAATTGTGGGACACCCGCTGCGCTTGCTGCATGTTATGCGTCACAATGACGATTGTGATGTCGCCACTGAGCTCTTTGATGGTTCCTTCGATCACACTGGTGGAGATGGGGTCAAGGGCTGAACACGGCTCGTCCATCAGCAGCACCCGCGGCCGAACGGCCAGGGACCGGGCAATGCACAGTCGCTGCAGCTGACCTCCGGACAGCGCCGCCCCCGATTCGTTGAGCCGGTTACGAGTTTCGCGCCAGAGCCCCGCACGCTCCAGGCACTCGCGGACCAACGCGTCGGGATTGGGCACCTTTATCCCCGACAGGCGGAGGCCGGAAAGGACATTTTGCGCGATGGTCATCGACGGGAACGGGTTGGGCCGCTGGAACACCATGCCGATGCGCAGCCGGGTTTGGGTGACCGGGACCGCCCGGCCATAGATGTCGACATCGTCCAGCTTGACCGACCCCGCGAGGGCAGCGCTGGGCACGAGCTCGTGCATCCGGTTGAGGATCCGCAGGAAAGTCGACTTCCCGCACCCTGACGGCCCGATGAGGGCCGTCACCTTCCGCGGCTCCATTACCAGGCTGACCCGCTCGAGGACCTTGTTGGAGCCGAACCATGCACTGACGTTCGAAGCGGTGAGCTGCGCCGGTGAGTTGGCCGGCGCCGATAAGGGCGTCGGGGGCATGACCGGCGCCGGGGGCGGCATTGGCGCAGGGGTGGCAGTCACGTCCGGTGGTCCCCACAGACCGTGCTGGTCCACAGCAGTCACGTCACGACCGGAAGCAACGTCATACCCGTCATGCCCTTCTCAGGCGCTTTCGCAGCTGGCGCAGTCCCATCTCACCGACCAGGAAGAAGAGGAATCCTAGAGCAACCACCGGCACCGGGTTTAGGCCGGTGAAAGCCAGGTCGCTCGGAGACCCGCCGTCGTTGCCGGTGGTTGAGTTGCCCGTCGTCACGGCGGAGGTGGTCGTGGTGGTGCATGGCGCGGTTGTCGTGGTCGTCGTGGGGGACGACGTCGTGGTGGTCGACGTCGGGCTCGAGGACGTCGTCGTGGACGTCGGGCTCGAGGATGTCGTAGTGGACGGAGACGTGGACGTGGTCGTCGAAGTGGGCGAGCTCGACGACGTCGTCGTTGTGGTCGTCGGGCTCGTGGACGTGGTCGTCGAAGTGGGGCTCGATGACGTGGTCGTAGAACTGGGGCTCGAGGACGTCGTCGTCGACGAGTCCGAAGTCGTCGTGGTGGACGTCGGGCTCGAGGACGTCGTTGTTGACGTGGGGCTCGAGGACGTTGTCGACGTCGTCGAACTCGGGCTCGAGGATGTCGTCGTGGTGGAGCTCCCCGTATTAGATGGCGCAAGGGTCGTCGTCGTGGGACAACCCGCAGCGGTCGTCGTGGTCGTTGTGGACGGCGACGTGGACGTGGACGACCCAGACGTGGTCGTCGTGGTCGAGGGGCTGCACGTAGGAGCCGTCGTCGACGTCGTTGTGTCCGAAGTCGACGTCGTGGACGTTGTCGAGTCCGCAGCCGTTGTCGTGGTTGTCGTCGGGGAGGTCGACGTCGTCGTGGTTGTCGGGCTCGTCGACGTGGTCGTCGAAGTTGGGCTTGAGGACGTGGTCGTCGAAGTGGGGCTCGATGACGTCGACGATGTCGTCGAAGAGCTGGACGTCGGACTCGTTGTTGTAGTGGTCGTCGCGCACTCCGTCGTGGAGGTCGTCGACGCGCTGTCGTCGGCATCTGCCGCCGCCTCGACGTCGAGTTGCTGGGCAACCTGCAGACCGGCAGTCACCATGGCGGTGGTGGCAGGAGCGGCCCCCAGTGCTGCAATGTCACTTTGGCCCTCGGTTCCCAGAGCAAACCGTATAAATTGCGCAAGCGCGATTGCCTTGTCCTGGGGGAGCCCGTTCGTGGGCACCACGAGGTAGCTCTCCAACATCAAATAGTTGTTGTACGCGGCGGCGTCACTCCCAGTGGCGTTGAATGTGACCAGATTGTTCGTCGTCGGGTCAGTAGTGGAAGCCAGCGTGGCGTCGTTCTCCGCGGCCTGCGCCGCCGCAGTCGAGGGGGCTACGTAGTCACCGGCGGCGTTCTGGATAGCAGCAGTGGGCAAATTCCAGGACACGCCGAGCGGGGCGCCCGTCCACACTGCATCGACAGGCATGATGGCCCCGAGCTGAATTTGTGCAGCAATATTGCTGGGGGCACCTGAAATCGCGTTCAGTGCAATGAGCTTGCCTACGGTTGCCTGGTCCCCGCCAGGGAACTCAGTATGGTTGTAGGGCCAGAGCTCGCTCGGCCCAGTGGACGTGGTGGACACTTGATTGGTGGCCTTGAGCGTCGTCAGTTCGGCTCCAAAGCTGTTCGTTGAGGCCGTCGTGCTGTCGAGCAACGACTCGAGCGCAGAGTTCTCCATGGTCGGATCTTCATTCCCCCATAGCGCAAAGGGAAGCGCAGCAGCAGACGTGGAGCCTACCAACGTCGTTGTCGTGACGGTGGGGCTGGAGGTACTGGTGGTAGTGGGGCTCGATGTACTGGTGGTCGTAGTGGACGAAGACGTGGGGACAGTGCAGCTGATCTGCGGATCACCCCAGCCGGAATACTGCGGCGAGCCGTAGATGCCGTCAAGCTCGGCGAGGTTCAGCGGGATGTGCTGACAGAAATCGTCTGGAGTTATAGTTCCGGTGCCGCTTGTGAAGTTCGCATTTGGCACGAGGGTCATAAGGGCGACCGGCGAAGCAGCAAAGGGAACATAGGCAAACGATCGCCCGTCGGCGGTCGCGGTAGCCGCTTCCGCGGAGGTTAGCTTTCGCTCGGAAACCGCAAAATCCGCCGCGAACGTACCCGGTGCGGTGCCGACAAAGTCGGCTATTGCTTGGTCGAGGGTGACATTCGTGTAAGAACCGATGTCTGGGCTTAGCTGGGCCCCGTCATCTTTGATCAGGCTGAGCATGACGGGGGTCATGGCGTCGCCGCCCTCACCTGTCAATGTTCCGGGAACGCCGCTGTCCCCGTGGGCGTTCCCGGACTCTTCCACCAGTCCGATGCTTATGGCCAGCAGTGAGGCCATCACCGCGAGAGCGGCGTGTCGTGTGATCGATCGACGTCTCACTTCGCCGCTCCACGCCGCATGGCGAGCACTCGTCGACGGCCGAAGGCGCCTAGTAAGAGAAGGGTTGCCCCGAGGATAGTGAGCGGCACCGGATCCCCCCCCGTGTTCGGCATCGCCCCCGTCGCGGCGAGCGAAACCGAAGGATCGGCACCGCCCGCGGTACTGCCGCCCGTCGTGCTGCCCCCCGCGGTGCTGCCCCCCGCGGTGCCGCCGCCGGTGGTGCCGGCGCCGGCGGCGCCCCCCGTACTCGAAGCACTTCCCAGCGCGGCAGCGATGCTGTTCGACGACGTGCTCACCCCCTTCCCAGCCGTTGTGGTGGAGCCCTTGCCGGCAGTCGTCGCCGTGCTACCGGGCGCGGACGTCGCCGTACTCCCCGACGACGACGGAGCGACGGCCGTCCCCTTCGTTGTCCCCCCGTTTGCCGACGGTGGAGGGGCGGTGGAGGTCACGACCCCGCAGGTTGGGGTCGTCTGTCCCGCCTGCACTTCTTCCGGAGTGAGGTCCCCGCACGAGTACGCCTGTTGCTCTGCTGCGGTGGGAGCCACCGCTCCGGGGACATTCTTCTGTACTGCGTTCACCCCGTACTGCTCGAGCGAAAGACCCAGGCTGGCGTAGCCAAAGGACGGTGCCAGCTGTTGGCCCAGCGTGAGCACGTAGTCCACGAACTGGCTCAGCGTTTCTCCTTTCGCCGCCGGCCAACCGGTGGTCGGCGTGAGCAAGTAGCTGTAGGTCGAGGGGTTGTAGACGTTCGGTCCTGTTCCGTTGAAGTTCAGTTGGTGCGTGCCATTGGGGAGCTGGGAGGCGTAGGCCAACGCCGAGGAGACGTCGTAGACGGGCGTCGGGCCTGTGTAATCCCCCGAAGCGTTCTGAACCAGCGCGACGTTCTTCGTAGGATCGGTACCGTTGAAGCCCAGATCCTTGGCGTACTGCACCTGCACGGGGCCAATCGCCCCTGCGTTGTCCGCTACGTCGCCGGCCACAGCGGTAGTGGAGGTGGTGTCCAACCCTCCTTTGGGACTCGGCCAGTTCGACTCGGGGGACGTGGCGCTCAACGGCACCCCATCACTCGGGCCTCCTGACTGCGCCTCCTGCGCCGCAACGAAGCTCGCCCACAAGGATGGCTGCTCGTCAATGCACCACTCTTCGAGTACGTAGTTCGTCCCCGCCGAGTCGCTCTCGGTAACCGGCTGGACGACCAGGTTGGGAAGGGTCACTCCAGGATTATCGGCAGCGAGGAGGGAGCTGTCCCAGTTCGTGATCCCACCCGTGAGGAGTGCACAAGCGGTGTAACTGGTGAGCTGTAGGCGCTTGGTCAGTCCCGGCAGGTTGTACATGAACGCGATTCCGCCGGCAGTGACGGGAATAAAATTGAAGGGAAAGCTCGGCGGGGTCGCGTCCGAGTTCCCCACATAGCCGATGTCACTGACCGCCCAGTCAGTGGTTTGGTTGGTGAACTCGTAGCGTCCGGTTCCCGAGTTGGTGGACGCATACTGAATTGCCAGGTTGTACGGAGTGGTCGTGACGTGTTCGACCCAGGTTTCGATTGCCGGTGCGGCAAACGACGAGCCAGTACCGCTCAGCGGTGCACCGTTGGCTGCCACTGCCCCAGACGCCGGGAGCGGTGGGGCCAGGCTGGGGATCAGTAACGTAAGCGCAATGGCGACGCAGGTAGCGGTTGCCCTTGCCTTCTTGCTGTTCCAATTGCGTCGGCTGGACACACGGCTGGCGTTCCGCATTGTTCGTTGCTCCTTGGTTTTGCTCGATGGCGATTCTTGAACGGGCTTCGTCACTGTTCGTTTCCTTGGGCGAGTCTCTTACGCGCTGCAAACAGCCTTCGCCACCGACTGGGCCCTGGTTTCTTTGACCCGATCAGGCGCGCCAGGAAGAAGAGGAAGACGACGACGAGGACAAGCACGAACGACACCCCCCAGGCCTCCCTGGTCGAGTTCACTCCCGGCTGCTGAATCATCTGGTAGATGCGGAAGGGCAGGTCATCCTGTTTGCCGCTGAAGGGATTCCAGTTGTAATTCGGGTTTCCCCCCGTGTTCAAAAATACCGGAGCCGTCTCCCCGGCAACGCGGGCTATGCCCAGGATCATCGCCGTCACCAACCCGATGCGTGCGGTGGGCAGCGTGACCCGCAGTTCGGATCGCCATTGCGGAGAGCCGAGGGCAAGCGCAGCCTCCCTGAGCGACCCGGGCACAATGGAGATGACTTCCTGGGCGGCACGGGTCACGATGGGAAGCATCATCACGGACAGAGCCAGAGCGGCCGCGAAACCCGTCTGGCCTGTTTCCTTCTGCGGCCTTACCCAAAGGAGATACACATAGATGCCCGGGATGATGGCCGGAGCACCTGACATGGCATCGACAACGTTGCTCACCAGCCTTGCAAACACGTTTCGGTTGTTGACCAGGTACGTGGCGGTGAGTATGCCCAGGGGGACGCTGAACAGGGTGGCCAGTCCCACCTGCTCCATAGTGCCCACAATGGGCGCCCCCGCACCTACGGCGGTTACGGGTGCATTGGCCTGGAACCGAGCGAAGTCCTTGAGGAAGAAACCCGGAAAATGGGCGACAACCACAGGACCACCCTTGAAGACGACAAACCAGATCACGGCGACCAAGGGTATGAACGCGACAAAAGCACCGGACCAGATCGCCAACGTGGCCAATCGATCTTTCATCAACAGCACACCGTGGAGGCGCCAACAGACAAATCCGTAGATCACGAAAGATCCCGCCAGACAGCAGGTGGCGAATCCGAGAGCGCCCACAATCCCTGCCACGGCGAACGAGAACCACACGAGAGCGACCGCAGAAATAACTGAAAAGCCCAACTCGAGTGCCGAATCGAGGGGGATCGATACTCGACGGTTCGGACGGTCCGGGACCGGTGCGGGCGGTGGAGGATCTTGCCGTGTGGCCTCAAGAGTTTGCACCATCACATCGCCCTGTTCGGTCGCTCAACAATAAGGCGGGCGGCCACATTTACGGCCAACGTTGTGAGGAACAGCACCAAACCCAGCAGAATCAATGCGTCTTGTGCAATCCCCTGGGAGGTCACGAAATACTCCGTGATCTGCAAGGCGATCGAACCTAACCCTGACGGGCCCAAAAGGGCCGAGGTCATATGGTTTCCTGAGGAAAGGACGAGCACCACGATAAACGTCTCTCCGAGGCCGCGCCCGAACCCGAGTAGGACAGCACCCAGAATCCCGTTGCGCGAGAACGGAAGGATGACGTCGGTCACCATCCCCCAGCGCGTGCCGCCGAGCCCCAGCGAGGCCTCACACACATCGCGCGGCGCCTGGGCCATCACTTCGCGGCTGATGGAGGTGATGATGGGGATGATGGTGACCGCGCAGATCAAGCCGCAGGCAAAGATCGAGTTTGTGTATTGCCCAGGACTGTAGGTGCGGAATACCGGCACGAACGACACCCACCGCACGAGCCATTTCGCCGGAGCCGCCTGAAGACCTGAGACCAGTTCAAGTCCCCAGAAGCCATAGACGATGCTGGGCACGGTGGCCAGCAGGTCAATGACCGCGGTGAGGACCGGCTTGAGCCGGCGCGGCCCGTACTCGTTGATCATCAATGCCGTCGAGATCGAAATGGGAAAGGCGACACCGACTCCGATGATCGCAATCGCAACGGAGCCGACCAGCAGCGGCAGCATCCCGAACTGGCCGGTCTCCGGGCTCCACGTCTTGTCGGTGAAAAGCCCGAATCCAGCCACTCTGAGGGCCGGGAATCCGTAGAAACAGAGAAAACCCAACACGCCAACCAGCACCAAGAGCGACACGGTGCTACTCCCTGCCAGAACTGAGTTGAACACCCGGTCAGCGCCCGACGGCTTGAGGCCGAGGTCAACGGGCACGTCATTGTGCGCGGGAGATTCGGGATGAAGCATGGTGGGTGCGGAAATCGTCATCGTCGCGCTCTCTGTACCTGCCGACGACCTAAGGAACCGACCAGAAAGAGACCCGCCCCGGAAATGACGATCCAGACCAGCTGTTCCGGTGGGCCCGTATTCGCCAGAGCGCCAGTGTCGCCCGCAGCCGATGACGCAATGCTCACCGAAGGGTTCGGAGCGGTGGTCGCCGTGACGGTGGGAGTGGTTCCGGAGGTCGCTGTCGTCGCTGGGGACGAGCTCGTTGACGACGTGGAACTCGTCGAAGTGCTCCCGGCAGCCGCGGCGATGGTGAACGGAGCAGAGAAAACTTTCGGAGCCGTGAAGTCGTTCTGGTTTTGGCCGACATAGAGGACACAGGGATTAGTCGCGTCGCAGACCGGTTGATAATTTGACTGTTCCCCAAGTGCTGGGCTGGGCAGGAGGTAGACCGTGTAGTCAGGTTCCGAAAAACTTCCGTTGGAGCTGATCAGAACCGTGTTGCCCTGGATTGTGTTGCCATCGCAGGTGCTGTCACTGGTGGGGAGCTTGGCGGGAGACCCTGCCGGATCGGCGCACTCGAGGATGTTGACGTGCGAATACGGCGTGAAATACCCGTTGGCGTCTACCGAGATCGACACAGACTCGCCGTCCCTCAGCTGCCCGCCAGGCGACATTTTCAGAGTCGGTGACGCCGTACTCGCACCGGCCGTTTGTCCTATCGTCAGGGCGACGACAACCGTCAGCCCGCACGCCCAGCATGCGAGCCCGACCGAGTTGCCCGAGGAAAAGTCACCGAGTAGCACTATCGATGCTTTCGGGACGCCTGAATGGTGAAGGGCCGCGAAAATATTTTCGGCCAGGTGAAAATCTCTTGGTTTTCGCCGATGTAGAGAACGCATGCCTCCCGCTGATTGCAAACCGGTCGGTTGTCGGTGGACTCACCGAGCTGCGACTTGTTGGGTAGGACGAACAGCTGATAACCGCGTTCTGAGAAGCTCCCGTTCTTGTTGACAAGGACGGTATTGCCCTGAATGGTATTGCCGTCACAGGTCAACGAGCTCGTGGGCAAATTGCTTTTTTTGCCACCGCGGTCGGCGCATTCGAGGATTTTCACGCTGGAGTACGGCTTGAAGTAGTGATTTGGACCCACAGACAGATTGATGAATTGCTCGTTGTGATAGGCACCACCGGTCAGCCTCAATGTGGGAGGACTAGCTGCATCAGCTGACGACGTGATGCAGACGAGGAGGAGCCCGGCTGCGATGACTCCAACGAGGCTCCGAATCGCACCAAACCTACACACAGCTTCACAAGCTCCTTTCATTGATGTACTCGCTTGAAACGGCGGCGACCCAGCGTGCCGATACCCGTCATCACGACGCCAAGACCAGCCAGCCAGGGAACCAAACCCGACACTCCGGTGAACGCCAGCGAACCACCGTCGCTTCCGCCGGTCGACGAGGTCCCCGAATCTCCGCTCGATGACGAGTCGTCTGTCGCCACGGCCGCTCCCGTAGCGGTCGTGGTCGTCGCGGACTGCCCGGTCGTCGTGGTCGACGAGGGGGCGGTCGTGGTCGTCGTGGACTGCCCGGTCGTCGTGGTCGACGAGGGGGCTGTCGTGGTGGTCGTCGTCGTCGAAGATGCCGCCGGCCCGAACGTGACTGTGACGGGCAGATTTGTGAGATTCACGTTGTCCGTCGTGTCCTCGGCGGTATAGGTCACTGATTCCGCCGTCGTGTCGGTCACCGTAAAGAGGGCGTTTCCGGTGCTCGTGCTCGTCCCGTTCACCGTGGTGATGCTGCTCGCGGTGCCTGAAGAAGCGGTCAGGCTCACGTTCTTGCCCGGGACGACATCGCCATCACCGTTGTAGAGGAGGACGGAGATGGTGGCAGCGGTCGTGCCATCGGCCGGCACGGAACTGGGGCTGACCACCACCGAACAAAAGTCCGCGACCGGCGGTGGGATAGGGGGGTTGCCAAAGGTCACGACGGCCTCCGAGGTCAACGTAGTGTTGTTGTCCGAAGTATCCGTCGCTTGGAACGTGACGACCTCGGTAGCCGCGTCGACGGCGGAGAACGTCGCCTCTCCGGAACCGTTGGTGGTTCCATTGACGGTCGTGATGTGTGCTCCATTGCCCGACGGGAGCGCACTCAGTGTGATGATCTGGCCCGTAACGGGGTTTCCGAATTCATCGGTCAGGGTGACCGTGAGGGTTGTAGTCGTCGTACCGTCTGCCGGCGGGTTCGTGTTGGACGCGACCACGGTCGACGACTTCGACCCGGGATCAGGACTCCCTGCGGAATAGACGATGGTGGCGGTCTGGGTGACGATGAGTGCTGGGCTCGGGCTGGTGTCGGTCGCCGAGATGGTCACCGTTTCGGCGGCCGTGTCACTCACCTCGAACTGCGCCTGACCGGAGGCGTTGGTGACACCAGCATTAACGGAAGAAAACGGATGCTCCTCGGCACTCCCCGAGACCTGGATGGTGACGGTCTGCCCCGGTACGGCCACTCCGAATTGGTCGTCGATCATGACCGTCACCGGCGTTTCGGTCTGCCCATCGGCGACCGACTGCGATGAACCGGTAGTGACGGTGGACGTCGCCGCCGAGGGTGCGGAGGCCTGGAACGTGATGGTGGGCATGGTCGAAAGGGGGATGGTGTCAGTTGAGTCCGTCGCCGTCAGCGTGATCGTCTCGGGGGCGGTGTCGGTGACCTGGAATATGGCCACACCGGAGGAATTCGTGACGTCGGATCCCGTTCCCGAACTCGGTTCTCCGACGGTCACCGTATTGCCGGCATTGCCGGTATAGGTCAGGGCGATCGTTCTGCCTTCTACCGGACTGCTCCCCGATGTGAGAAGAGTCACCGTGACTTGTGCGCCGTTCCCCGCCAGGGGTGCCACCGAGGGGTTGACGACGACGGTGGAAACCGTCGGGGACACCACGAGCGTCCCGAACGTCACGGACGTCG
>PKYA01000113.1 GCA_003133545.1 Acidimicrobiaceae bacterium
TGCACCGCTTCTTGGACATGGGGATCGAGTCGTTCCTCATCGCCTCGTCTGTGCTCGCCGTCGTCGGCCAGCGCCTGGTGCGGCGCATCTGCCCGTCGTGCAAGGCCCGCTACAACCCGAGCGCCGAGGAGCTCGCCTTCTACGAGGAGAGCGGGGGACCGCCCAAGGAAACCTTCTACATCGGCACCGGCTGCAACTTCTGCTCCGACACCGGCTACCAGGACCGCATCGGGGTCTATGAGCTCTTGGAGATGACCCCCGAGATCCGGCGCCTCATTGTCGGCTGGGCCACCCAAGAAGAACTGCGCAGCCTGGCCCAAAAGCAAGGGATGCGCACGTTGCGCACCGAGGCCATCAACCTCGTAGCCGACGACGTGACCACCGTGGCCGAAGTGATTAGGAGCATGTACACGCTATGAAGACCAAAACGAACACGTCTAGGTTCCGCTTTAGCGCGCTCAATGCCTCGGGAGCCATGGTCTCCGGTGTGGAGGTGGCGAACACCTCAGGTGCTGCCCATCTCGCCCTCGTCGAGCGTGGTTTCCAGCCGCTGGAGGTGACTGAAAAGAAGAGCATCCTCAGTCTGGAGATCACCAAGAAGAAGGTGCCTCGCAAGGAGATCATGCACTTCTCGCGCCAGTTGGGTGTCTTCATGAAGGCGGGGATTCCGATTATGGAAGCCCTCGAGGTGATCGAGCAAGAGACGACCGAGAAGCTGTTCAAGCGGATTCTCCACGAGATGATCGAGGACCTACGGGCCGGCGACAACTTCGCGGCAGCGGCGGCCTCACACCCAGAGGCATTCCCGAACTTCTATGTCGGCATCCTCGCGTCGGCCGAGTTGACCGGCAACCTCGATGTCGTGCTGGACCAATTGGCTGACTACATCGAACGTGATGTCGAAGCCCGTTCAACTCTGACGTCGGCGATGATCTACCCGGCCGTGGTGGCCTGTATGGCGGTGGTGGTCGTTATCGTCCTGGCTACCTTCGTAATGCCGCGTTTCGTTGTCTTCTTCAAGTCGCTTCATGCGAAGCTCCCACTCCCCACTCGCATGCTGCTGAGTGTCACGGCCTTCGTCTCCAACTGGTGGTTCGCGATCATCGGCTTACTCGTCGTCGTCGTCGTCGTCTTCGTCCTCATGCGCAGATCGCCGGTTGGTAGGACACACCTCGATACCGTGATATTGAAACTTCCGGTTCTCGGCCTTCTCGTCCAGGCCGCTGTTCTGGAGCGGATCTGCCGGGTTCTCTCCTCCATGCTCACGGCCGGGGTCGACCTCCCCCACGCGATGTCCGTCACCGCGGACTCCGCCAATAACTCCGTCTATCGGATCGGCATCAATCGCATCCGCGAAGAGATGTTGGAGGGCCAGGGTTTGGCTGTGCCGCTGGCCCGGACAGAGCTTTTCCCGGCGGCGGCCCAGCAGATGTTTCGGGTCGGCGAGGAGACGGGGACTCTCGACACCCAACTCGAGACAGCGGCCGTGTACTACCACCGCGAGCTCGAAGTGAGGGTGAAGCATTTCACGAGTCTTTTCGAGCCGGCCGTCATCATCGTCATGGGTGTGATTGTGGGATTCGTTGCGGTAGCGCTTATCTCGGCCATGTATGGGATCTACAACCAAGTGAAGGTGGGATGAAAGCGTTTGGCCGGGGCGACGGCGGTCCCACGCCGTGGCGGCATCTGGCCGGCGACTCCTCCGCGCGCGCCGAGGGTGGTTTCTCCCTGGTCGAGCTGCTCATCGTCATCGCTATTCTCCCGCTCGTTGTCGGCGGCATCACCGTGGCACTTATTTCGGTCTTTTCGATTCAGTCCAGCGTCTCGAACAGACTCACGTACTCGGGGGAGGCCCAGGTCGTGTCGGCCAGCTTCGTAGCGGATGTCCACTCCGCCACGATGGTCACTACGGAGTCTCCGAGCTCGCCCCAATGCGTGCCCGGTACTACCCAAGGCACGCAGTTGCTCGGACTCCAGTCCAACGGCGGAGAGACCGTGATCTCTTATGAGGAGGTCGCCAACGGATCGACCAACGATCTAGTTCGCTACGTCTGCCAGAACGGCAACTTCACCACCCCGGTGACGTCATCGACGCTCTCGTATGACGTGCAGAGCGACCAGGCAGCCACTGTGACCACAGCTGCAACGTCCAGCTGCACTAACGCCGTTGCCGCATCAGGCTGGATATCCGCCGCCTGCGTCACGGGTGTCACGTTGAAAACTACGGAGGCGGCGAGCAGTGCGGCGAGCNNGCACCGGGATCGGGCACGTACGCGTCGTCGCTGTGCTTTATCGATTTCAGAACCGACTGGAACAACCAGCTCAGTGCGCCCGGAATGCAGTGCGCGGGGGGAGCGGCGGGGATCTCTGCTGCCATCGCCGACACCCCCTACACGATGAGCTTCTGCATGAGCGTGGTCAGCCAGTCGTCGGATGGCGCCCCCCTCGTGGGGACGACCACGGCAGTGGACGGGGGTATCGCGGTCTCGGGATTTGACGACATCACTGCGGTGCCTCTTCCCACTTACTACGACCCGCCCGTCAGCGAGGCCTTCTTGGGCAACGGGGGCTTCTACACCGGCGTTCCCGGTAATCCTGCGCTCTACACGGTGGATGAAGGCTCCATAGCCACGGTCACCATCTCAAATATCCAGGTCCTGGATGCACAGGGCAACCCGGCAACGGACTGGCAGCTGGTCACGGGGGATGCCGAATCGACCGACCCTGGCGAGTCGCTTACATGGTCCACGGGCGCCACCGGCCCGGTACTGAACCTGATTCCGAACGTCCCCGCTTCGGGCCTCCAGCCTTCAGACGTTGGGAACGCGTGTGGCAGCACTCTCGGGCCGTCGTACAACACCAAATACTTGACGGGAATCGGTACCACGACGGTGGCATGCGTCGCGCCCTCGAACCAGCAGGGCGAAAAGTCGGGCACTGTGATGCTCGAGGCCCTCTCT
The DNA here is from genome assembly GCA_003133545.1 of Acidimicrobiaceae bacterium. Lineage (GTDB taxonomy): Bacteria > Actinomycetota > Acidimicrobiia > Acidimicrobiales > RAAP-2 > Bog-473. Next base: position 2,961 of record PKYA01000113.1, read on the forward strand.
CCCTCATCGCTCACCGTGACATTGGTCGGGTCCGGCCGCCAGGCGATGTTTCTCGGACTGCTCCTCTCATGATGCGTCCTTCTTCTCGGGTGCCGAAGAGGGTCCCGTCAGCGGTTCCTCGACCAGCCCGGCGGTCAGAGAACGGTGACACCCTCATTGAGGTTCTGCTCGCCCTCGTCGTGATGGGCTTGGCGGCGGTCGCCCTTCTTGGCGCCTTTGCGTCCTCGATCTCCGGTTCGGCCGAGCACCGCAGCCTTACCACCTTTGACACCGCGCTCAGGAGCGCAGCGGAGAACGCGACCTCCCAACTCGAGGACGGAGCGACGCCGCTCTATGAGTCCTGCGCGCCTCTCTCTTACTACACCACTCCGACCAGTCCCGGATACATAACACTCACTCCTCCAACCGGCTACACGGAGCAGATCACTGGGATTGAGTATTGGGACAGCGCTGCGTCCCCACCCAGCTGGTTGATGCCAGGGAGCCCAACGCCTTGCCCCGCCAACTCACCCCAGATGATCACGATCACGGTGACCGACACTGCCAGCGGCGCCATTTTGACCATTGTGACCGTTATCGATGATCCTTCGGCTGTCGCTGCCGCACCCCACCTGGCGGCGGCGAAGCTCGTCTTTCTCGAGATGCCGGGCCCGAGCACCGCCGGTGTCCCCTTCACAACCCAGCCCGAGGTCGCAGTCGAAGACAAGAACGGCAATGTGGTCACATCCGATCTGTCGTCAGTGACATTGACAGTTCAAGGCACGCCTATCGCCGGCGGGTCGGCCACCCTCTCGGGCTGTGTGGGCAGTCCCGTCTACGGCGTTGTCTATTTCTCAAACTGCAACATCGGTCAGGCCGGACTGGCGTATACCCTCGTCGCCACTGACTCGACGGACAATCTGGCCGCAAGCAGTCCCAGCACATTCAGTGTCTCTGCGGGCACCGCGAGCCAACTGGTTTTCACCACCGAGCCGGGTGGTACTTCGACGGGCGGTAAGGCATTCGGCACCCAGCCGGTCGTAAGCATCGAGGACGCGTCCGGCAACGTGGTAGCCAGCGATACGTCCACGGTGACGCTGGCCATCGGCACCAACCCGGGCAACGGCTCCCTTTCCGGATGCACCGAGACGACCACGGCGGGTGTGGCAGCGTTCTCCGGTTGCTCGATCAACAAGATCGGGACGGGTTATACGCTCACGGCAACCGATGCAACGGACGGCCTGAATACGCCCTCGGCACCAAGCAGTGCATTCAACGTCACGACGGGCCCCGCCTATCAACTCGCCTTCACAACATCGCCAAAGGCCTCGACCACCGGCGCAAAGTTCTCGTCCCAACCGGTGGTCGCGGTCGAGGATGCGGGCGGCAACCCGGTCACCTCGGGGACGAATTCGAATACCTCGATCACCCTGGCGATCGGTTCCCAACCCTCGCCGGCCGGGTCGACCCTGACATCGTGTACGAGCAACCCCTTGGCGGCTACGAATGGCGTCGCCAGCTTCGCCAGCTGCAAGATCACGATCGGCACGCAGGGGTCGTACAGCCTGACTGCAACCGATGGCGGCACGTTGCAGCCGGCCACGAGCGCGTCTTTCACTGTCTCGGGCACCACGGCCACCCAGCTGGCATTCATCCAACAGCCCGGCAACTCGACAGGCGGAGCGGCCTTCCCCACCCAGCCCACCGTCGCTGTCGAGGATTCGTCCGGTGATGTCGTCACAACCGACGCGTCCACTGTCACGCTGTCGATCAACTCGGGAACCGGCACTCTCTCATCCTGCACCGGGAGCGAGACCTCGGGTGTGGTCACCTTCACGGGCTGCAAGATCACGCTCGGAAATCAGGGGGCCTTCACCCTCTTGGCGACGGACGTGTCCCTGCCTCCGGCCACCGATTCGGCCACGAGCAACGGCTTCACGGTGGCCGGCGCTGCCGCCAAGCTGGCGTTCACCCAAGAACCCGGCAACTCGACGGGCGGTGTGGCCTTCCCCCCCCAACCCGCCGTTGCAGTCGAGGACTCGTCTGGTGACATCGTCACCAACAATACGTCCGCGGTCAATCTAGCGATCGGGACGAACCCCTCGGGTGGAACTCTCACCTGCACGTCGGCGAACCCACTCGGGGCGGTGGTCGGCATCGCAACATACTCGGGGTGTTCGATCAACATGGCCGGTGTGGGCTACACGCTCACCGCGACCGACGGGTCCCTTACCTCGGCCACGAGCAGCCCCATCAACATTGCGGCCGGTGCCGCCACCCAGTTGGTGTTCACCACGGAACCGGGCGGCGGGGCCGATGGTACCGCGTGGTCCGTTCAGCCCGTGGTGACGGTTGAGGACAGTGGCGGCAACGTGGTGACCACGTCCTCCGCTCCTATCACGCTTTCCATCAACACCTTGCCCGGGAGCGGGGCGTCTCTGAGCTGCTCGAGCAATGCTCTCGCCGCTACGGCCGGTGTCGCTGATTTCTCAGGGTGCAACATCGTCGGGCAGATAGGCACCTACTCGCTCAGCGCGTCGGCCACCGGCCCGATAAGCGGGACGAGCACAACATTCCCGATTACCTTAGGTGCCCCCTCCCAGCTGGCGTTCACCACTCAGCCCAGTGGTGGGCCCAACGGCACCGCTTTCGCCACCCAGCCAGCGGTGACCGTCGAGGACATCGGCGGGAACGCCATCACCACATCTACTGCCTCGATCACCCTGGGTATCAACACCCAACCCGGGACCGGCGCCACGCTCGCCTGCACCAACAACACGGTTGCGGCAAAGAATGGCATCGCCACCTTCGCCGGGTGCAAGATC
>PKYA01000036.1 GCA_003133545.1 Acidimicrobiaceae bacterium
ATCGGGGCGGTGGATCGAGGCTTAGCTTCGGTACTTCGCCAGCCGCCATGATCCGTTCGGCGAGCGGACGCATCGCATCGACAAGTTCGACTGCTCGGGCGCCGAGGGTGGCCACCATGGGTGCAGCCAATCGATCGGTAGCGGCTTCAATGGCATCGCGAGCTCCCGTACCTGCCGGAGTGGGACGCTCCTCGTCGTCAAGCCATCCCCTGTCTCGAAGGTGCATGACCGCCGTTCGCCACTCTTCATCGGACCACCCTCGCTTGGTGCGAAGGCTCTCACCGTCGGAGCGTCCGGTCGCCGCCTGCATGACGAGTGACTGGCACGGATCGACCTGGTTGGCGACGAGACAAGCGACATGACCGTCACCGCGATGCTCGCGTATCGCACCGAGAGCCTGCCAGAGTTGGAGGTGGGGTGCGACCGGATCGGCGAGAGCGGCGTTCGCCGCTCCCAGCGGTCGGCCCGAGAAGTCAGCTGAGCTGACGGCAGCCGTGGCGAGTGACGCCGCTCGCCGAACGTCGGGCCCATCGATGGCTTCTCCCAGTAGCCGACCAAGCGCGACGTCCATCGCCGACAGGCGACCGTCGATGAGCTGTCGTGGCTCGGCGTACGCCCACGCGGCGGGGATGGCGCGTCCGACCATTCGTGGGTGGAAGCCGTAGAAGATCGACGACACCACGGCTGCCGGCACGGTGCCGAGAGGAGCCGCGCGGCAGCCGAAGTAGCTCATCCAGCCGCCCTTGAGGCCTAGCTCATCAGTTACTACGCGAGTCTCCGGAGCGAAGAAAAGTACAGCGTGGATCGGCTCGCCGTACTGCCAAACAAGGCGCGCCGCTTGCCCCTCCTGCGTGGACTCGGCCGGGAGGTCGTCGAAGGAAGGCACTGACGCCATTCTGCCCGAAGTTCCCTCGCATGGTCGCCGGACCCCCCGTTGGTTGACTCAGAGAGGCAAACGCTGCGGGACCTCGGGTGGTGTAAGTCCGGCCGATTGGGGCACCCAGCGAGTAGCTCTGCCAGAATAACTGCGTGGCACTCCGGGATGCGGAGAAGTGCAGGAAACACCTCGACCGAATCTCCTCCGCCCTTCCCGAGACGACGCAGCGACCGGGCGGCGAGAAGGGCTTGCACATTGCATATGTGGTGCGAAAGAAGACCTTTGCCTACTTCACAGTCGATCATCATGGTGACGGGCGCCTCGCCCTGACATTTCGGGCTCCACCCGGCGAACAAGTGGCGCTCGTCGCATCAGCACCAGACCGATTTTTTGTGCCTCCATATCTCGGGCATCGGGGCTGGGTCGGACTGTGGCTTGACGTGCCCGTCGTCGATTGGAGCGAAGTCAAGGAGTTTATGATCGAAGCCTTTCGACTCGCCGCCCCGAAGCGCCTCGCCTCCTTCTGAGTAGGTTCCCGATACCGGCGATGTGCAAGCGATCGGGACGTTCACGTTGAGTTAGATACTCCTTCGACGTACGACAGGCCCTCGGCTCTGACCCGGGGCCTGTTCTCGTGAGGGCTTCGGTCGCTCAAGGGGGGTTATCCACACGCCCCATGGTTTCGGTAGAGGGCACTTTCGAGAGGTCTGATTAACGACTTGTGGACAAACCCAGCATCCTGGAACCTGGCCTAGCAAGTAGGGCCACAGTGGCCCCGCCCCGAAACCTGCGGACGGCAAGCCGACCGGGTGTATCCCTAGCTCAATTCACCAAGCGGATGGGCCACGTCAAGAACCTCCGGTGTCAAGTGGCCGGAAACGATTCCTGGGTTGTCGAGAGTTAGCAAAAAGGGATGGGCCGTTCATCCACTTTGGCACTGGCCGACGTCGCTGAATCTGCGTCAACGTTTCCCGACTCCGCGTACGACGTGGGCGGGCGAAGGAAGCTCCTGTGTCATCCTGGATAGATGCTCGATTACCTGAGCGGAACGCCAAGACGACTCGATGTTGGCTTTGTTCCAGCCGCTTCGGGCGGACAGTTTCACTTCTGGCAAGACGAGGAGCAACACAATTGCTTCATCGTCATCAATGGCTATGCCCCGGATATTGATACATCGGACCGAATCGAGACCTCGGCGCTGATCATTGGAGTCGGTTGTGTCCAAAGCGTCGTAGGCTACCCCAACGAAGATGCCTTCTGGAAGGACCCCAGAGGTGAACTCGGCCACGGGTGCTTCGAGATTGAGGATTCAAAGTGGCAGGCCAATATCGATGACTACAACCGTCGATCCTTCGGTGACCACTACCGGCATGGAGGACCCCAGCTACATCACTACTTCGTCGGCTCCAAGGACGGATCGTGCCAGATCCTCGCAAGTAGCCTCGAGGTTGAACTCTTCCCCGGACGACCGTGGTGGGAAATCGTTCGAATCGTGTACCAACGACAGGCCGCTCGCTTTGCAGAAACCCTAAGGGTTATCCGACAAAGGCAGGAGCACTCGCCGCGTCCTGAATGACCCGTTCCGACGGACGGGGCACCCTCGAGTCCTGCTCGGTATCGACAGAGGGTGGCTAGGTCAGCCTCCCGCTGGTCGGAGCTTTACGAGTGGAATCTCTCGGTCCGTCTTGCGCTGATACGCGGCGTAGTTGCGGTGCTTGCTGGCGATGATCGGCCAGATCCGTGCTCGCTCGTCGGCATCGGCAATCTCAGCGATCATCGACGCAGGGGGCTTGGGGCCAAGCTTGACCATCACCTTCGGATCATCCCGGAGGTTGAGAAACCATGCGGGGTTGGTGTCGTCACCGCCCCGAGAGGCGACGACCACCATGGTGGAATCCTCCTGGTATGGCGAAGTGAGCATGGTCGTGCGCGGCTGGCCGCTCTTTCTGCCGGTCGTGGTCAGCTCAATCACCGGCATCCCGGAGAAGCTCCAGCCGAGCCGACCGCCCGAAGCGCCGAGCAGTACCCGATGCACACGATTCATGGTTTTGAGGGCAAGGTCTGAAGGCATGGGCGAAAGCGTAATGAGAGTTCGTTGCAGTGAGCCAGACGCTGCCCCGGGCCGGACCGTCTGATACCCGTCACCCATGAAGCTCCTGCCTCCAAGGTGCCGCAGTGGAGCACAACTGATGGGCTCTGATTAATGACCTGCGGGCGATGCCGGCGTAGCGGAGCCCCCTAGGAAGTGGTGAGACCACCGTCCACGGACAATGCCGCCCCGGTCACTCCGCTGGCCTCGACAGCGCAGAGCCAGGCGATAAGGGCCGCCGGCTCGTCGGGCGCCAGCAGGCGCTCGACCAATTGCTGGTGGGCGAATTCCTCGGCTGAGGCCAGGCCGTAGACGGCCGCGGAGGCATCGAGGATGGCCGTGCGGGTGGAGCCCGGGCAGACGGCGTTGGCGGTGATGCCGGTGCCGGCCAAGTCGGCCGCGAGCGCTTTGATGAGCCCGATCACCGCATGTTTGGACGCGCTGTACCCACTCAGGCGCCGCAACCCGAGAAGGCCGGCCGCCGAGGCCACGGCCACCACGCGACCCTGCCGGGGCGCAGCTGCTTGGAGGAGGACCGGCACCGCCGCGGTGGCCAGGTGCCGCACACCATGGACGTTCACGTCGAACTGCACGTTCCACTGGGCATCGGTCAACTCCCAGAGGGGGACCCCGCCGCTCACCACGCCCGCCACGGCTACGGCGGCATCGAGGCCACCGAAGTGCCCCAGCGCGGCGTCGACGGCGGCGCGCATGTCGGTGAGGCTCCGGACGTCGCCCACCATGGCGTGCACCATGGGGCCGTGACGGGCAGCGACAGCATCGAGGTCGGCCGGCGTGGCCAGGGAATAGCTCAGCGCAGGATCGTCCGCGCACAGGTCGACCGCGACCACCTGCCAGCCGGCCGCCACCAGCCGGTCAACGGTGGCCGCGCCGATACCGCGCGCTGCCCCGGTCAGAACGGCGACCGGGCTCACGTCGGCTGCTGCACCAGGGGCCAGCGCGCCGCGACCGCCGCTCCCAAATCGTCCGCCAGCGCCCCCAGGAGCCCTGCCCCCTCTTCGGCACTCGCACCACGCGGATCCCCCAACACGCCGTTGGACGATACCGGGCGCACCCCTTCGGCGCGCAACCGCGGCAGGAGCACCTCTATGGGATCGGTGCGGCCGGCTACTGCCAACCCGTTACGCACGACGGCGGGATCGATCGCCAACATGAGTGACGTCTCGGTCCGCCCGGCGTGCGCGTCGCCGCCCGGAGGGGCGGCGAACCAGGCCAACACGGCATCGCCTTCGGCGCGGCACCGTGTGCTGGCCGTTGCCAACGCCTCGGCGTTGCCGCCGTGTCCGCAGATCAAGATGACCCCGGCGAACGAACTGCGCGCGGAGCGGACGAGCTCGACCAGCATCTCCGCGAGGGCGCTGTGGTTGATCAGCAACGTCCCTGGGAAGGCGGCGTGCTCACCGCTGGCCCCGTACGCGAGGGGTGGCGCCACGACAACATCGGGACGGCGGCAAGCGAGACGCGCGGCGAGCTCCACCGCGATGCGGGTATCGGTGTCGAGCGGCAGGTGGGGACCATGCTGTTCGAGAGAGCCGATCGGCACCGCCAGCAGGCACCGTCCTTCCGTCGCCGCGATCTCGGGCCAGGTGGCTCCGCCGAGCTGCACCGTCGCTGTCGTCCCGACCGAACTAGGCGCGCGCCGGCGTCCGGAACCGAACGGGGGTGGGGACGGGGAGGGGCACCCCCCGGCGATCGACCTTGGAGTGACCAACGGCCGCCACCGGCGCCGGGCCGCTCCCGCGTGCGGCCAGCGCATCCTCGCCGTGGCCGAACACGCATTCGGGGTCGGGCCCGTCCAGTGGGAGACCGGTGAAGAACTTGGCCGCCATGCACCCACCCTGGCAGGCGTCGTACGACCCGCAGGAGGCGCAGGCGCCCGCGCTCTGCGGCTCGCGCAAGGACCGGAAGAGGTCGGACTGGCGCCACACCCGGGCGAAGCCCCCCTCCTGGCGCACGCTGCCGGCCAGGAACTCGTCATCAATGACGAAGGGGCAGGCGTAGACATCACCCACCGGGTCGATGAGGCAGACCAACCTTCCCGCGCCGCACAGGTTCAGCCCGTCCAGCGGCTCTCCCAAGGCCGAGAGGTGGAAAAAGGAATCGCCGGTCAGGACATCGGGACGCTCGAGCAGCCAGTGGTAGAGCATCCGCTGCTGATCGGCCGTCGGATGCAGGGCGTCCCACGCGTCCACCCCGCGGCCCGAAGGGCGAAGCCTGGTCAATCGCAGCTGGGCGCCGTAGCTCTCTGCGATGGTGGAGAACTGGTCGAGTTGCGTGACGTTCTCGCGGGTGACGACGACGCTGATCTTGAACTGCCCGAAGTCGGCCGCCGCCAGATTGTCCATCGCAGTGCGGGCGGCGGCGAAGGATCCCTCGCCGCGCACGGCGTCGTTGGTCGACGCCAGCGCTCCATCGATGCTGATCTGCACGTCGACGTAGTCCATGCCGGCCAGTCGCCGCGCCCGCTCGGCGGTCAGCCGTGTCCCGTTGGTGGAGAACTTCACCCCGACCTTGTGGTCGACGGCGTACGAGAGCAGGTCGAAGAAGTCAGGGCGCAGCATCGGCTCGCCGCCGCCGATGTTCACGTAGAACACGCGCATGTCGGCGAGCTCGTCGACCACGTGGAGAGTCTCGGCCGGAGTCAGCTCCAAAGGGTCACGGCGACCCGACGAGCTCAGGCAGTGGACGCAGGCCAGGTTGCAGGCGTAGGTCAGCTCCCATGTAAGGCAGATGGGCGCATCGAGCCCCCGGGTGAAGCGCTGCCGGAGGGGTAGGTTCTCAATTGGGGCGTCAACGGACACCGATGACCTCCGATGCAGCCAGACGTGCTAACGCCCGCCGGTAGGCCGGCCTCTGTTCGGGAGGGACCACGGCGACGATGGCCGCTGTCGCACTCTCGTACTGATCGAGTGACGAGACCAACTCGACCAACGGCCGCGACTTCAAGAACAGGAGGCGGCGGGTGCCATAGTGGTAGGCCAGTGCCCCGAAGGATTCGTCGCGCAACGCGACCTGGGGATGCACTCCCCACGCCAGATCCGGGTCGAAGGCAAGAGCGGGGACGGGTGCCCGCTCATCGGTCACGCTCAATAGACGCCGCACATACCGTCGATCGAGACCTCCTCGACAAGGAGCTCGTCTTCTACGAGAAGCTCTTCGAGAGCGTCCGCGTCCCGGGCCTCCCGATCCTCCACCACCGCTTCTTCAGACAGCACCGTCGCCTCCTTCACGTCGGCGTCATCCTACCCCTGAAGGACCATGGGCCTGTTCCTGCCAAAATGGCCTCGTGCACCGTCCCAGCAGGGCAGATGGAAATCGCCCTGCACCCCTGGGACGCGCCCCCGACCGCGCCGATACTCCCTTTCCCGCATCCTTCGGCGTGCGTCTTGATCCCGCGACGACCACGTGGCAAGAAGGAACCGTCCTGATGGGGGGTACGCCGCTCCGCCTGTTGCGGCTCTCCGCTGCGGCCACCGTCGTCGTGTCGCAGTGGAACGGCGGTGCGCAAGTGGGCGATCGGCCGGCGGCGGGCCGACTGGCCCGCCGCCTGGTCTCCTCGGGCATTGCCCTCCCCCGACCGGGGACAACGACGACGTTCTCACCGAGAGACGTCACGGTCGTGATCCCGGTGCGCGATCGGCCCGAGCAGTTGCAGCGGCTCCTTTCAGCACTGGCCGGGCTCGCCTGCATCGTCGTCGACGACGCGTCGGCGGATTCCCCCCGGACCGCAGAGACGGCTCGCCGGGCCGGGGCGAAATTCATCGGCCTGGCCACCAACGGCGGCCCGTCGGTCGCCCGCAATGCCGGGGCGGCAGAGGCGACCACCCCGCTGGTGGCGTTCGTCGATTCGGACTGCGTGCCGTCGACAGGCTGGCTGTCGCCACTCCTCGGCTACTTCGACGACCCGCTGGTGGCGGCCGTCGCACCGCGGATCGTTCCTGCTCCGGCGTCCACCTCCTCCTCTCTCTTCCGTTACGAAAGGGTGCGCTCGTCGCTCGACCGCGGGGAGGCGGCCGCTCTGGTGCGGCCGCGCAGCCGCGTGCCCTACGTGCCGAGCGCCGCCCTCATCATCCGGCGCAACGTGGTCGCGCTCCCCTTCTTCGATCCCGATCTCCGCGGCGGGGAGGACGTCGACCTGATCTGGCGGTTGGTGGAGGCGGGCTGGGACGTCCGCTACGACCCCGCCAGCACGGTCGCTCATGAAGGGCCCCGCACCCTGCCGTCGTGGTTGCGACGTCTGGCCTTCTACGGCTCGACGGCCGGACCGCTCGCCCGACGTCACCCCGGCGCGCTGGCCCCGCTGGAGACGTCGGTGTGGACGGCTGCCGTCTGGGGTCTGGCCCTGCGCCGGCGACCCGTCCTGGCGGCGGGCACGCTGGGCGTCTCGGCCCTCGTCCTGGGCCGCCGTCTCCACGGCCTGGTCGACCGACCGCTGTACGCGGCGAGCCGGATCACCGCCGGGGGTGCGGCGAAGTCGGCCCTTCCCGCGCTGGGGGGTCTCGCCCGGGCCTGGTCGCCCGCTCTGGTGCTCGGGCTCGCGTCCCGTCGCACGCGCCGGGTCGCAGTGTGCGCGCTCCTCGCCCCTGCCGTCTCCGACTGGATCACCGATCCCGGGGAACTCGACGCGGGTCGCTACGGCGCGCTGCACGTGGCGGACGACGTCGCCTACGGCATCGGTCTCTGGCTCGGCTGCGTGCGGGCGCGCACGGTGCAACCGCTGCTGCCGCGTATCGTGCTGCGCTCGGGCATCTGGTCACGACGGTCCCTTTTCACGCAACTGGGCGGCGCGCGACGCGAGGAGGGCGCGGGTCGACTTCGCTAGTGATCCGTCGCTCATATA
>PKYA01000041.1 GCA_003133545.1 Acidimicrobiaceae bacterium
GCCATGCGCATGACCGCCTCGAAGGGCATCTTGCGCGCGAGTGCGACGGCCTCGTAGGCGGTGACCTGGCCGATGGAGACATGCGGATCGACGAACTGCGCGTCGGACGCGGCGATCGCGATATCGGCGTCCGCGACGAAATGGAGCCCGCCGCCCGCACAGATGCCGTTGACGGCTGCAATGACCGGCTTCCAGACCCCGTNNGGTACGGCGCGCCTGGGTGCGCAGCGCTTCGGGATCGCGTGCGAGCTGGACCACATCGAGGCCGGTCTGGAAGGCGCGGCCGGCGCCGGTGTTCACAATGACACGCACTTCCGGGTCCTGGTCGAGCTCCCGCCATGCCATCTCCAGCTCGTCGAGCATCCGGGCGTCCATGGCGTTGCCTGCGTGGGGTCGATTGAACACGAGCCAACCAACAGGCCCTTTCCTCTCGACCAGGAGCGAGGAGTACGAGGTCAATTGCGTGGCACTTCGCGCCAGGATCGGCCTTGCCACTGGTCTGGCTCCCGGGGAAGGCCGAGCACCCGCTCCCCCAGGATGTTCTTGTTAACTTCCGTCGTCCCGCCTTCGATCGTGTTGGCGCGGCTGCGCAGCATGCCTCGCACCTCGTAGGGCATCGAACCGCCCCACGACCCGTCACCTCGGGCCCAGGCGATGGCATCCGCACCGAGCATGTTCACGGCCAACGCCTGAATGCGCTGGTTCAACTCCCCCTGATGGACCTTGCCGATGGAGCTCTCGGGGCCCGGCGGCCTGCCGGCGCGCGCCCGTGCCCTGACCCGCAGGTTCGTCCACTCGCGCACGCGCTCCTCGCACCAGAGCCGCAGCACCTCGTCTCGGTGCACCGGGTTGCCCCACCCAGCCGGCTTTCCCTCCGCGTCCAATCGCACGGCCAATTGGACGAGCGAGTCGGCGCCCGACCCCCCGATCCGGTCCACTCCCCCCGATCCCGACCCCGAAACCATCTGTCGCTCGCCCGACAACGTTGCGTTCGCCACCTTCCAACCGGCCCCGACATCGCCGACGCGCTGCGCGTCGGGCACGCGTGCCTGGTCGAGGAACACCTCGTTGAAGTCGACCTCACCTCCGATGTGTCGCAGCGGCCTGATGTCGACGCCGGGTTGCCGGAGATCGATGAGGAAGTACGTGATGCCGGCGCGCTTGGGGACGTCGGGATCTGTCCGGGCCAAGAGCACGGCGAAGCTGGACACGTGTGCCCACGTCGTCCACACCTTCTGGCCGGTTATGACCCACTCGTCGCCGTCGCGCTCGGCACGCGTGGCGAGCGACGCCAGGTCGGAGCCCGATCCAGGCTCACTGAAGAGCTGGCACCAGGTCTCCTCGTTGCGCACGATAGGGGGCAGGAAGCGCAGTCGCTGCTCTTCGGTGCCGTGGGCGAAGAGTGCCGGGGCGGCCAGGTTCAGTCCTAGGGGATTCAGGCGACCGAGGTTGTACGGGCGCAACTCCTCCTCCACGCGGCGCGCCACGTCCCCAAGAAGATCGAGCCCCCCGTAGGCAACCGGCCACGTCGGCACGACCAGGCCTGACGCGCCGAACGCCGGGTACCACGCCTCGTACTCCGCGCGGGGTCGCACCTTGCGGATGGCGGCGGCGCCACCCCGGCGGCCTGCCTCCACCCAGGTCCGCGGCACCACATCGTGCACCCAGTCGCGGACTGCTGCGAGCACCTCGTCGAGTGGCGAATCCGGGCCCACCGCCAGACGCCCCACTGTGGGAGGGGCACTCATCGACCGGTGAAGCCGGGCGGTCGCTTCTCTCTGAAGGCGGCAAGCCCGTCGCGGAAGTCTTCGCTCCGCGAGGAGATCTCCATGGCCAATGCCTCGTTCTGCAGCTGCTCTGGTAGAGGAGCGGTTGCACCCGCATGGAGCAACCACTTCGTGAGTCCCACGGTGACCGTCGGTGCCACCGCCAGCCGGTCGACCACGGACCGGGTCGCATCGTCAAGGTCGGCACCGGGGACCGCGCGATGCACCATTCCCCACGCGGCAGCATCCGCGCCGGACACCGCCTGGCCGAGCATCAGCATCTCTCGGGCCCGGGCCTCGCCGACACGCCGGGGGAGCAACCAGGTGCCCGCGGTATCGGGCGTGAAGCCCCGTTGGGCGTAGGGTTCCCACAGGCGAGCCGACTCGTCCACGACGGCGAAGTCCGCCGCCAGGGCCAGATGCAGTCCGATCCCGGCGGCCCACCCCTGCACTTGGCAGACCACCGGCGTTTGCGTCGTGACCAAGAGCTCAATCAACCGGTGCGCCTCGGTGGGCAGACGCCGCTGAATGCTGCCAACCCGGGGACGCGCGTCCCCCGCGTTGCGACTCACGATGTCGAAGCCGGCACAGAAGTGCTCGCCGGACCCCCTTAGGAGTACCACCCGGACCGATTCATCGGGTCCCGCCGCAGACAGCGCGACAATCATTGCCTGGACGATCGGGTCGGTGAGCGCGTTCCGCTTGGCCGGGCGATCGATCTCGAGCTGGAGCACCGGTCCTACCAATTCCACCCGCAGTCCCTCAATGGACGAGTACGGATTGGTGGCTTCGCCGTCGCTCATCCGCCCACATACCTGTCACTGATCGCCTGCAGCGCCTCTTGCAGATCTCGCGCGCCGCCAGGAGGCTCAGGCAGCCGCACGGGACCGTGCTCACGGCTCGGCAGCAAAATGGTCGCATGGCCCGGCGTCGTGAGCTCGCCCCGCTGGTTGGTCGCCGCCAGTTCGACGTCGACCGCCGGCCGCCCGTCCTCAGCCAGGTAGCGCCTCGTTACCGACCCCGAAAGCCACTGGGTGTCCCCCACGTAGTTGAACAGGCGAAACTCACAATCGAGCTTCCACAACCACGCCGCATCCCCCATCCAATCGGTGCACATATGGATCAGCCACGTCTCGCGCATGCGCCCGTAGTCGAACGTCGTGGGGTTGCCACTCCGCCGTGCGAACTCGGGGTCCCAGTGCACTCTTTGCATGACGTCGGGCACGTTGAGGTCATCTCGATGGAAGAAACGTGGGATCCTCGTCCGATTTTGGTAGGCCAACCGCAATGGTTTGACGCCATAGAGCCCCATCCCCATGCCCACGTGCCAACAGACAATGTCGGTCACGGTCAGTGGGCCCTTCACCATCGGTCCCAAAGGATCACCGACCGCCACGTCCTCCCAGTAGCGCGTCGCCGCGCCGCGCCGTCGCTCCGAGGCGTACTGTGCCTCAATTGCGTCGATCTCCTCGTCTTCGTAGGCCCGCAGCTCAATGGCGTCGTACTTCTTGCGTTCGCGGGCCTTGGTCCGCTCGGTGCGGATCATCAAGCGGTACTGCGCGGACAAGATCGGGCCGCCAGCCTGACGGAACACCTGCGCTGTCCACTCGTGGACCGCGCGCTGTGCGAATTCGCTCGACTTGTCCAGCACCCCAACCAGGGCGTTGCGGCGCGTCACTCCCTGGTCGGGCCGCAGCGGTGCCCACCACTCCCGCGCGCTGGCTGAGTAAAAGGCGTGCACCCCGCGCAGAGGGTCTCCCCGCATGAGGTCGCGGTGCTCCGGAGGCACTTCGATCACCTCGTCGAGCCCGATCAAGGAGTCACCTCCGACCAGCGGTGGCGGCGCCAGAACCCCACCCCAACACGTGCCCGCCGCGTAGGTGTCGTCCCACCACAGCGGGTTGTCGTCACCGTAAGCCTCGGCGACATGCCGGAAGGCATCGATCCCTGGAGCGGCGTAGTGCGGCGGCACAGGATGCGGTTCGGGGATCCCGATGCGGGCCCGCAGCCGGGTGATGCCCTCGTCCGTGATGGAGCCCTCGGTGGCCACGGGTCGCACATTATATGAAATCAGGTTCTGCTTTTCTTGAGATGTCCTCGGCACCACATGGCTCACGGGATCAGTCCCGAATTTCGATGGCGGCCAGTGGCAGAAGTTCCTCCATCAGCTGGCGTCGCAACAACTTCCCCACCTCGTTGCGGGGCAGCGCCGATAGCCGGTGAAAGGCCACCGGGATTTTGTACGGCGCCAGATGTTCACGGCACAGCGCGATGAGCACGGCTTCGTCGACGTCACCCACGACGACGGCGACGGGTACCTCGCCCAGGCGCTCGTCGGGCCACGCCACGACTGCGGCCTCCTTGATGCCCGGAGCCAGCCGCAGCACCTCTTCGACCTGCTCGGGGAACACCTTGTTTCCCCCCCGGTTGATCAGGTCCGACGTCCGGCCTTCGATCCAGACAAATCCTTCAGGATCGACGCGGGCATGATCACCGGTGCGAACGAAGCCCTCGGCGTCCACGCGATCGTCCAGTGAAGCACCGCCCGCGTACCCGGCCGCCATCCGGGGAGGCCGCACCAGGAGCTCCCCGACTCGCCCATCGGCGACCGGCATGCTGTCCTCGCCCACCATCTTGATGTCCACCCCTGGATGCGGGCGCCCCGCGGCCCCCAATTTGTCCGGATGGTCCCGCGCGTCCGCCGCGGTCCATCCGATGACCTCGCCCACCTCGGCCTGCCCATAGCTGTTCAGCACAATGACGCCGAACCGGTCCATGAACCGGCGGGCCGCGAGGGGCGACAGCGGTGCGGTGATGCTGCGGACGAACCTGAGGGGGGCGAGGTCGGTCACCGTCGCGTCCTCGGTCAGCATGACCATGGCGGCCGGCGGCAAGACCGTGGACCGCACCTGGTACCGGTGGACCAGCTCGGAGAAGTCCCGCGTGGTGAAACGCGGCATCAGCACCACGGCCGCACCCGCCCGTAACCCGAAGCACACGTTGTAGATCCCCGCATTCAGCGCCACGGACACGGGCACGAGGTTCGGAGAGGGTTCCCGGTCCGACGTTGCAGCGGCGCTCCGCCCACGCAGCGGGGCCAGGACCCGGTCAAGCAGTTCCAGGTACCCGCCATGCGTCTGCAGGATGGCCTTCGGCGGGCCTGTCGTGCCCGATGTCCAGGTCACGAACGCCACGGTGTCGTCGTGGCGAGCAGGGTCTTCAAGGATCTCCACACCATGCTCGCCGACGACTGCAACAGGTCGGATCGATTCGAGGACGTGCTGGACTTCGGCTTCGGGTGCGCGGTCGTTGATGGGGACGAAGACCCCGCCGGCCAGCCATATGCCCACCATGGTGGTGACCAGCTCAGGCCCCGTCGGCAGCCGGACCGCCACCCCGTGGCCGGGTTCGAGCCCGGCGGCCAACAACTCCGAAGCGGTGACGCGGGCCATCTCCCGGGCCCTCCCTGCCGTCACCGTCCCGTCGATCGTGCACAAGAGATCACGTCCCTCTTCAAAGGGGTGATCTATCAATAGGTGGGCCAGGTTGTCCGTCATAGGCCGCCGGTCCTCTTCTCGCGGGAAAGTTCCACATGGTAGTGGGCCGCCCACGGCGCACAGCGGCCGAACGCGAGCTGTCTATCCTTGAGGACGACCAGTCGGACTGCTCGCCGGTCCGCCTCCGGGAGGGAAGCCGAATGCACGCTGGAGACCTCATCCTCGTCAGTGTCGACGACCATCTCGTCGAGCCGCCGCACATGTTCGATGGTCGCCTCCAGGGTCGTTACGCCGACACGGCCCCGAAGGTCGAGCACAGGGCGGACGGTTCCGATGTCTGGGTATTCAACGGTTCGGTGATCCCCAACATCGGACTGAACGCCGTCGCCGGGCGTCCGAAGGAGGAGTACGGAGTTGAGCCGACGGCCTTCGATGAGATGCGCCCGGGCTGCTTCGACGTGCACGAGCGGATCAGGGACATGAACGCGGGCGGAGTCCTGGGATCGATGTGCTTCCCTTCCTTCCCCGGATTCAGCGGCCGCCTGTTCGCCGCCTGCAAGGACAAGGACTTGGCCCTGGCCGTCCTTCAGGCGTACAACGATTGGCACATCGAGGAATGGTGCGGCTCGTATCCCGGACGCTTCATTCCCATGGCCCTTCCGATCCTGTGGGATGCAGAGCTCGCGGCGGCCGAGATCCGAAGGGTCGCCGCCAAGGGCTGCCACTCCATAACCTTCACGGAGAATCCGGCGGCGCTCGGCTACCCCAGCTTCCACACGGAGCACTGGGACCCGCTCTGGAGAGCCGTCTGCGACGAAGGTGTCGTCGTGTCCATCCACCTGGGTTCGTCCGGGCAGCTGGCCATTACGGCTCCCGACGCACCGGTGGACGTGATGATCACCCTGCAGCCCATGAACATCTGCCAGGCCGCGGCCGACCTGCTGTGGTCGCGCGTGCCCAAGCAATTCCCCGACATTAAGTTCGCGCTGTCGGAGGGCGGAACCGGATGGATCCCCTATTTCCTCGATCGCATCGACCGCACCTATGACATGCACCGGCTCTGGACGGGGCAAGACTTCGGGGACCGCCTGCCGAGCGATGTCTTCCGGGAGCATTTCCTGACCTGCTTCATCGCGGACCCCGTTGGCATGGCGCTGCGTCATCTGATCGGCCTCGACAACATCGCCTGGGAATGCGACTATCCGCATTCGGACTCCTCGTGGCCTGAGGCACCGGAGGAGCTGGCGCGAGTGGCCGCAGCCGTGCCCGACAATGAGCTGTCCCGGATCACCCACGAGAACGCCTGCCGATGGTACTCGTTCGATCCCTTCGCCTACCGGTCCCGCGAGCAATGCACGGTACGCGCTCTCCGCTCCGAGGCGGAGGGTCATGATGTCGCAATCCACTCGTACGACCGGGGCCGATTCGAGCGCACGGGGAAGGGCGTCGACATCGCGGACCTAGCCACGCGCGCCACAGCCTGAGCACCACGGACTCGGACTCATTCGGAGAACTCGGCTATCAGTTTCGCCTTGTCGATTTTGCCGGCCACCGTCCGGGGCAGGGAGGTGACCACCTCCACCTGCTCAGGCCACGCGATGCGCCGCAGCCCCCGTTGGGCGAGGTACTCGCCCACCTTGCGGACATCGAGACGGGAACCTTCCCCAGTTGTTTCGAGGATCGCACAGACTCGCTCGCCGCTGCGTTCGTCCGCCAGGCCGATGACCGCGGCGTCCAGCACCAGGGGGTGACCACGCAAGACATCCTCCACCTCGGCCGTCCCGATGTTCTCACCTTTTCTGATGACGACATCTTTCAGCCGGCCCGTAATCCTCACGTACCCGTCGCCGTCGACCAGACCGATGTCGCCCGTTCTCAGGTATCCGTCGTCGTCGAAGGCACTGGCGTCAAGCGACGCGTCCACATACCCCAGCATCAGTTGGGGCGCGTGGGCGCGGAGCTCGCCCGAGTGGCCTGACGGGGCTTCCCCGCCCGCGAGGTCGACCACTTTGACCTGCACGCCCCGAAGGGGCCTGCCCTCGCTCTCGGAGAGCTTCGCGTCGGGGTCTGTCGGCGATCCCATGGTCAGGACTGGTGCTTCGGTCAACCCCCAGCCCGAGACGATCCCAGACCCACCCAGTTCGGCCTTCACCCTGACGTGCAGGCCAGGTGGCTTGGGCGCACCGCCGCCGGGGCAACAACGGAGGTGCGGGAAGAGGCGCTCGTCCGGGCGCGCGCGTTGGGCATCGAGATACGCCAGGTGGAACGCGGTGCCGGAACCAGCCATGGTGACACCCTCGCGCCGCAGCGTCTCGCTGGAGGCCACCGGATCGAAGGCTTCAATGAGAATGAGCGCAGCGCCACAGATCAAGCTAGCCATCAGGTTGATCGGGCCGCCGATGTGTGCGATGGGGAAGGCGACACCGTTGCGGTCCCGCTCGGTCATCTGCAGGCGCTCGACCATGCCGCCACTCACGGCGAGCAACGTCGCATCGTTGTGGAGCACGCCTTTGGGAAGACTGGTCGAACCGGACGTGTAGAAGATCCAACTGGCGCCCCGAAGGTGGCGATGCAGCGGAACGTCGCCGCGCGCGCCGCCGTCATGCGAGGTCGTCCCGCGCACGACATCGTCGATATCGAGAACCCGCGGTCTTCTCTCACACTCGGAAGCGGCTGCCTCGGCCAAGCGCCGGTAGTCGGTGCCCTTGTGAGAACCGGATTGGATGATGGCGTCGACCGATGCCTCGCGCACGATATGACCCACCTCCCGTGCGCCATACATCGGAATGATCGGGTTCTGTATGGTTCCGAGCCTCGACAGGGCAACCATCACGACAACGGCATCGATCCCCGTCGGGAGGATCCACGAGACCACCGATCCGGCGCCCACGCCCATCCGGCTCAGATGAACCGCCACGCGCTCGGACTCACGGGAGAGCTCGCCGCATGTCATGCGGCGTCCTGCATCGTCGACGAGGAGCACGGCTTCGGGAGTCGCCCGGGCGCGGGCTTCTACGAGCGCGACCAGGGTCGTCTGGCCATTCAGCTGCATCAGGAACGCCGCGATCCCGACGGGTGCACGTGCAACGCGCTCATATCTCCGTGAGGATAGAGTACCGCTCCGCCGGGTGCGTATGGATACCCACGCCGACCAGACGCTTCTTCAGATCGCGGTGACGGCGGGTCACGATCAGCGCTGCTCCACCACGTGGCACCCCGAGAGCGTCGGCAATCTCCGCAGGAAGGAACCCCGCGGAGATTTCTTGTTGCGTGCGCATAGAATGCAATCCTTCCGGTGTCGGGCCCCGGAGCATCACCCGTCGATCGATGTCCCCCCGCAGATAGTGCTCAGTCCAGCACAGCGGTGGTCCGTCGCTGCCGCGAATCATCCGGACCCCTTCAAGCTTGAACCACAGCGAACCGCGGCGCGCACCCAGCCGCGCTGCGCTCACCGCGTCCAGACGGACGTCGCTCGAGGAGGGATGCGACAGGCGAGTACCGGCTGCAAGCGTCGCGATGTCCTCCAGTGAGCGCACGGCGGGGTGATAGGTGGTCAGGGGGGCTCGCGCGATCACAGTCGAGCCGGTGCCGGGGCGACGCGTGATCATCCCCAGGTTCTCGATCCTCCCGAGTGCCTGTCGCACGGTGCCACGGGCCAGACCGTGTTCGGCGCACAGTTCGGCCTCAGTGGGAAGTCGCGCACCCACCGCGATCTCACCTCGAGCGATCTGACCCAGCAGGACCTCTGCCAGCTGCTGATGCTGGGGGGCGCTCACGGCGCCACGGCGCCATTTGAGAACACCCGTTTCCCGCGAACGGAGGATCGGAGACGACATGCTCGACCGCGACGCGCATGACAATGCCTATTTGCGACACCATCTCGCCGCCGCAGTCGCGCTCGATCACGTGGCGGTCGCACCCACGCGGTGGTGCCGCGATGGTGATCGTCGGCAAGGGCCGTGTCCCGGTGGCTCCCGCCGAGGTCTGGCCCCTCCACGCGCGCTCGCAGGAGGCTAACCTCGGCGGCGTTAAGACCCTCACGCCGCCACCGAGACAACCAATGCGGAAATGCACGTCCGGACATCGGGCCTCCCTTCGGCTGCATGCGAATGCCTCCCGCACGCCTTTGCACCACACAAACCTTGTATATACAATACGTGATCGCAAGTTTAGGGGGGTACGTGCCGACGGGCACGGTGGCCGAGAAGCCGGCACATCGGCTTTCTCAGTGAATTCCTCCTTGGGCAGAGCCCCACACACGTCGGGACCAATGGGAATCCGATCGCCAGGTGTTCCGAGGAGGATGAAGAACCGTGTTGCGTAGAGGACTTTTCGATGTGCGACGCAAGGCGATGCCCCTGGCAATAGCCACGGCAGTGCTCGCTGGCGGCTATGTGGCGATCTCAGCGACAAGTGCCGCAGGCGCGACCGTCGCGGCATCGGCCAGCCGCGCCCTCGCGTCGAACGGCGTTTGGCCGGGCGTGGGAAAAATCTGTGAAGCGGGACCGGGCGGAGCTTCGTCCGTGCGCGGGGTCGGGCCGAAGACGATCCACATCGCCGTCTTCAACGATGCCAGCAACACCATTGAGCCGGGACTCGAACTCGAATTCGTACAGCAGGCCAAGGCCTTCGCGGCGTGGTGCAACGCATCGGGGGGCATCAACGGGCGCTCCATCGTGATCGACGACCGTGATGCGGCCCTGTTCAACGCCGCCCAGGTTACCGAGCAGTCCTGCCAGAGCGATTTCATGGCGGTAGGCGGTGGCATGGCACTCGATCAGCCGGCGGTTCCCGTGCGCGAGCAATGCGGGCTCGGCCAGATCACCGGCTACACGGTTTCCGACGCCTCCGATGCCGCCACGCTGCAGGTCAACCCGAGCAACATCAACTCCAAAATCGTGCCCGCGGGGTGGTTCGCGGCGCTGACCAAGAAGTACCCCCAGGCGGTCAAGAAGGCTGCCATGGGTGGCCAGGACAACCCGTCTGTCCTCGAGCCCGAGCACAAGTACGAATTCGCGGCGGAGGCCCAAGGTTGGAAGGTCATTGACTTCCAGGAGCCGCCGCTCACCGTGACCGACTGGGCACCCTACGTCGAGGACGTCCAGACCAAGGGGGTGGAGGCCTTGTGGCCCTCGCTCACGGACAACATCGCTCCCTACTTCCTGGCGATGGGCACCGCGGCCTACAAGCCCGCCTTCATTGCTCTTGGCGTCCAGTTCTACACCTCGACCACCACCAAAGCCGTCGCCAGCGTGCCCGGACTCCCGCCGGTCTACGTCGAGACGTCGTGGTGGCCGCTCGAGATGGCGGCGCAGAGCCCATCCACCCAACAGCTGGTGAATCTCATGCACACCTACGCCAAGGGCGACAACATCGACTTCGATGATGAGGAGGGGGCAGAGTCGTGGCTGTTGTGGGCCAAGTCCGCCTCAGCCTGTGGCGCCCATCTGACGGTGTCGTGTGTCCTCGCCCACGCCGCGTCCCAGAAGAACTGGGACGCCGGAGGGATCGAGGCGCCCGTGGCCCAATTGGCGGCTTCCGATGCGAATCCCATGCCATCACCGTGTTTCGCCATCCTCAGGGCCGAGCCCAACAAGTTCGTCTACGACAAGTCGATCACCCAGCCGACCCAGTCCATATGGAACTGCAATCCCAAGGGTGACGTCCACCTCACCGCGCAACAACTGGCATCCTTGTGACCAATGGACCGGTAGGCCGCAGAGAACCTGCTTAGTCTTTGTCCTACCGGGCCACCGAGCATGGGTTGAGGATCTGCCGTGCATGACTTCATCATTTTCACCATCGGCGGCCTGTCTGCATCGGGAATCTACGCGATAACCGCGAGCGGGCTCACCCTCACGTACACCACGACCGGCATCTTCAACTGGGCGCACGGCGCCATCGGGATGATCTGCGCTTTCGCGTACTGGCAGATGAGCATCGGCTGGGGCTGGCCCACTGTGCTGTCCATGCTTTTGTGCCTCTTCGGGTTGGCTCCCCTCATCGGCATCGGCATCGAGGCGCTCGCCATGCGACGACTGGAGGGCGTGTCCGAAGCCGCCAAACTCGTCGTCACCCTCTCCATGGCCATCATGTTCCTGGGCATCGCGCAATGGATCTGGGGTCCCACCACGTATCGGGCGCTTCCACCCCTCTTCAACAATGACACCCTCGTCCTGGGGTCGATCCGGATTTCCTACGACGACGTGACCATCCTCATCCTGGCCCTCGTCGTTGCCGTAGGGCTACGTCTGTTCCTCTATCGGACCCGGATGGGAATCACGATGCGGGCGAGCGTCGATGACCGGACACTCACCTCCCTCAATGGATCGAGCGCAAATACCAACGCCCGCAACGCGTGGATAATCGGATCAATGTTGGCAGCGCTCGCCGGCATCCTCATCGCACCGACACTTTCTCTCTCGGCGTCTGCGCTCACGCTGCTCATCGTGAACGCCTATGCAGCGTCGGTCATCGGGCGTCTCCGCTCGATCCCCATGACGTTCGTGGGGGCGATCATCCTCGGTCTGTCGATTGCCTACTCCGTGGCCTACCTGCCCCAGAATCCCTACATCCAGGGATTCGAAAACGCGGTACCGGCGATAATCCTGTTCGTTGCACTGCTGGTCCTGCCACAGTCCCGCCTCCGCGGGCACCGGCAACTGCGAAGCAGAGAGTTCGCCTTCCGACCCACGTGGAGCGGCACCGGCATTTTCTGCGCAGGCGTGGTCATTACAGGCATCTTTCTTGCGACGGTTGTATCGACTTCTGATCTGTTCAGTCTCAACCGTATGTGGGGGCTGGCCATAGTCGGGCTCTCGATCATCCCTATCGTCGGGTACGCCGGGCGCCTCTCCCTCTGCCAACTCACCTTCGCGGGAATCGGTGCGTCCGTGGTGGGACACCTTGGCGCCCAGGGAAACCCCCTCTCGCTGTTCGCGGCGGCCGGCGTGTGCGCGGCCGTCGGGGTGCTCGTCGCCATCCCCGCATTGCGATTATCCGGGATCTATTTTGCGCTGGCTACCGCTGCCTTCGCCATCACGATGGACAATTGGGTGTTCGTGCTACCGACCTTCAATCTGTTCGGGCACCCGTACGCGCCCTTCGGATCCGGATCTCTCGTCTTCGCTCCCTTCCGTGTCGGCTCGTTTGCCCTCACGTCGAAGACGTCGCAATTCATCGCCGGGTCGGTTGCCTTCGCGATCCTTACTGCGGTCGTGGTCGCCGTCCGGCGATCGGAATTCGGTCAACGATTGCTGGCCATGAAAGACAGCCCCGCCGCCTGCGCCACGCTGGGCATGAACGGACGGGCATCCATGGTGGGGGTCTTCGCCTTCTCGGCGGCCGTCGCCGGCGTTGGCGGAGGCATCTATGGGATGGCCCTCGGGAGCGCGGCGCCGGATGTCTTCCAATTCTTCAGCGGGCTCACGGTGCTGCTGGTGATGGTGGTGATGGGGATCACGTCGGCCGGCGCGGCGGTCACGGGCGGCCTCTACCAGGGGTCACCCATCTTCACCAACCTCATTCCGAACCTCACGCAGTTGCCGCTGGTACTCGTCGGCCTCGCCGGATTGGGGGTGGGGACCACCCCCAACGGCACCATCCCGGGCAGCGTGCGCCCGGTGTGGCTGTCAGTGCTGCGGCGACGATGGCTTCTCGGATTCATCGTCGCCGTGGCGGCGGTGGCGTGGGCGCTCAGGTTGGCCGGGGTCATCGGCAATTGGACAATGACCACGATCATGCTGGTCGATCTGATTGCCCTTCCCGCGCCGGCCTACATCGTCGACTACCGGGCCAACGACGCACCACCGGCGTTCGGGCTGCCCGACCGCCGCTCGCAAAGACGCCGAGACGCCTCGCCCGTCGGGTCAGCGCCTGGCGGCGGGCCTGCCACCACAGACGATCAGATGGCGGCTCTCTCTGGAGCGGGAGGAACCGGTGGGACTTGAGATTGACCAAGTGTCCGTGCGCTTCGGCGGGTTGGCTGCCCTCTCCGACGTGTCTCTCAGCGCACACGAGGGTTCGATAACCGGATTGATCGGGCCCAATGGTGCCGGCAAGACGACCTTGTTCAACGTGGTGACGGGAATGCAGCGCCCCAGCGCCGGGGCGGTGCGCCTCGACGGCCGAGACCTGCGGGAACTGCCGTCGCATCGTCGGGCCCGTCTCGGGCTTGGGCGCACGTTCCAACGCTTGGAGCTCTTCGGAACGCTGACCGTCGCCGAGAACATAGGCGTCGCGGCTTCCATCGCGCGCCGGGGGCTCATGGGCTCCAAGTCGAGAGAGATCCGTGAGATCCGCGAGGAATTGCTCGAACGCCTGGGCTTGACCTCCCTCGCCGGCCGCCGGGCCGACACCCTGCCGACAGGAACAGGCCGACTGGTGGAGTTGGCGCGGGCACTTGCCGTCAGGCCCCGGGTGCTCCTGCTCGACGAACCCGCAGCGGGTCAGGACACGGAGGAGACCGAGCGGTTCTCGCTGGTCCTTCGTTCCCTCGCCGCCGATGGCCTGGCCATCCTGCTCGTCGAACACGACATGGATCTCGTGATGCGCGTCTGCGACACGGTGGTCGTATTGGACTTCGGCCTTGTCATCTGTGACGGCACGCCGGCGACCGTACAGGCCAATACCGACGTCCAGGCGGCTTATCTCGGCTCGGTGGTGGCCGATGCCTGATCACCCGCTACTCGAGTTCCGAGGAGTGCGTGCGGCCTACGAAGAGGTCGAGGTGCTCCATGGAATCGATGCCACGTTCGACGAGGGTGGCATCACCGCGGTACTCGGCGCGAACGGTGCCGGCAAGTCGACTCTCCTCGCCCTGGCTGCCGGCATCATGGCGCCGACGCACGGCGAAGTCCGTTTCGACGGTGAGCGGATCCGGGCGGGGTCGCCATCAACCCTGGCGCGCAAAGGGCTTTGCCTCATACCCGAGGGCCGCGGTGTCTTCCCCAACCTGACTGTCGGGGAGAATCTGTGGGTCATGACGCACAGCGGTGCAACGCGCCGCCACGTGGAGCAGTGCGCGTTCGACCGGTTCCCGCGCCTTGCGGAGCGGAGGTATCAGCATGCGGGCACGCTGTCCGGCGGCGAGCAGCAGATGCTTTCACTTGCGCGCGCATTGGCAACGAGCCCCAGAATGCTCCTGTTGGACGAACTCTCCATGGGTCTGGCACCGATCGTCGTGGACGAGCTGTACAAACATGTTGCCCAGCTCGCGGCGGAAGGTGTCACCGTGGTCGTGGTGGAACAGTTCGCGCGAACGGCGCTCTCGGTTGCGAGCTCGGCCATCGTGATGGCAAACGGGCGCATCGTCCAGAAGGGGGCGGCCAGCGCGGTGGAGGCTGTGCTCCATTCCGCCTACCTGGGACGCACGACGCCCCAGGCGGCGGACTCAGTCTGATTCTGTTCGCTCCATCGACTGCACGTCGAAGTAGATCGGCAACAGATACTTGACATAGAACGCGTGCACGGTGAGCCCGGGGTACACCAGGTCCTCATATTCCTGGATCTGGACGCGGTCGTCCTTGTCCTTGTAGCGCTTGCACGCCTCGAGCAAGTCATCAACCTCGGCGCGGCTGTCCTGGAGCAGCCCGAGATGGTCGAACCCCGGAGAGCTCATCGGCTTGCTGCTCTCGGCCAGCAGTATGAACTGGTCAGGGTCGGGCAGCAAGATGTGACAGCGCTGACCGACGACGTCGGTGTCGGTCGCCGACCAGCCCAACACCGAGCCGTAGAACGCGTCCACCTCCTCCCTGAACTGGTCAGTGAGTGTGCCTCGGGCGAACGTAAGTTCCATGTGGTTGAATCGCACGCGACCACGGTAGTTCAGGCGAGCTGTCGCCGCTGGGGTCCGTCACCGGGCACGAGCCGCCGCCCGGGCAGGTGGGCGCAGGGCAACTGCGGTTAGGCGGCCGGGAATGGCACCTGGTTCGCCTGGGCCAACAACTCCGCCCGGTCCGCCGACAAGATGAAGCCGCCCTTGATCGCCTTGTCGAGGCTGGCGGTGTACTTGGCGAGATACTCCGCCTTGGATTGGTAAATGCTGGTCAACATCTGCGGGGTGAAAGCCGTCGTCGACCCGAAGAGCGAGCACAAAGCGTTGGCGCCGGACGGCGGCGCGCCGCTGAGAGTCGATACCGGCGTGTCCACGGCAGGCGTCCGGACACCGCCGATCACGTTGCCGAATCGGTCGAGGGCAAGGGTCGGCGGCTTCTCGCTACTCAGGCGGAAGGGGGGCGGTGAGGGCGGGGGCGTCCCCTGGACCACCCATTTGATGAAGGCTGCGAAAGCGGCCTGCACCACCTCATGCTGTGGACCACTGTTGACAGGGACCGTACAACCGAGCGCGCTGGCTGCAGGCCCCACCAGGAAGGCATCGGCGTGAGAGGTGCCGGCGACCTCCCAGGTTCGTATGCGCGACGTGTTCGGTTGCTGCGCCGGCGCGTAGCCGAGAATGATCAGGTCGGTCTGTGTCTCGAACATGAACACGGGCACGTCGAGGTCCGTCCGGATCCGCTGGGCGCCCGAGAGATTCTTGGCGATCGAGGACCCATTGAGTGCTGCACCACTGCCGCCACGGCTATGGATGAAGATCCCGTCGAACGCATGGATATGAGGCTGCAGCGCGTCGGCGAATGTCGTCAGGTAAAAGGCCGACTGGGATTCGCCTACTGCCACCACGTGCCGGGGATGCAAGTTGCCCAGCACGTGATCCGTGGGAGATCTGAGGGCCAGGCCGATTTGGGCGAAAATGTCGAGCGCATACTGATCACCGGGGTGGTGGAGCGTGCCATAGCGGGCCGGATCCGTCTGGACGAGACCCTTGGTGCCCCCCGCAGTCGTTGAGCCAAGAATCGGTTTGCCCCCTTCGACGCCCAACGCCTGGGCGGACACCGCCACGTAGGCATCGCCGGACTGCATCAGCTCGGGGTTGAGGTAGTCCCAGTCCGGTGCGGATTCGCCCGCGGATTCGTTCATCCACTCGACAACGACCGTGCCGCTGAAGTGGGCTGGGCTGCTCGGCCGGCGCACAATTATGCGGGTGCGGTAGGCGGCAGCGGTCGTCGGGGCGATGGTCCAGCGCCCATTGGACGGCGACGCGGTCGCCCGAAAGGCATGGGCGGTGCCGGCGGCGAAGTACTCGTCCTCGACGTAGCCGTACGATACGAGATCGGAGGAGTGCGCCGACAGCGGCTCAACGATTGAACCGGTGTCAGGTGGGGTGGAGAACGTCGCAGCGGCTGCATAGATCGAAGCGGTGCCTTCAGTCCCAGTTGTCGCTCCGACCGGCGGACCGCTGAGGCAGACCGCCATCAGCAGTGTGCCCGCGATCACGACGGCCGTCCATCCTGTGCGCCTCATTCCTGTCATGCCCCCCTTTTTGACACCGACCTGCGGCGCACCTTCATCACCCGAGCCGGTACGCCACCAGCGCACAGGCATCCGGACATGCCGGTGTGCCCGGATCAGCCCGATCAAATAGCCGGCGAAGTTCTCGAAGTCCGTCATGGTACCGGTCCACTACCCGAGCTGCATGGGACCCGATCACTCCCGCGGAGAGATGTCGGAGGCACGACGTCATCGTTGTGCGTGTTCTCGGAACGCATGACTGATCGGCGGGGCGATGTTCTGGCCGTCAATGATGATCGTCGACATCACCACCTGGAGACAGGCCTGTGCCATCCACGGCGGTTCGGACCGACGGAATCCGCCCGCTTGGGCCAGCCGGGACATCTCTGGTCGATGCGCACTTCGAGTCGGCCGCTGATGGCCCTGGACTCCCCGACCGAAATATGCCCTTGCAAAACGGAGGCACCCTCCATATACTAAATGGAGGAAGCTTCCGCTTCTTTCAAGATAGTCATCGGAAAGGCCCCAGTCAATGGT
The DNA here is from genome assembly GCA_003133545.1 of Acidimicrobiaceae bacterium. Taxonomy (GTDB): domain Bacteria; phylum Actinomycetota; class Acidimicrobiia; order Acidimicrobiales; family RAAP-2; genus Bog-473. Next base: position 17,150 of record PKYA01000041.1, read on the forward strand.
CGCAACACTCAAGATCGAGCAGGCCCCGAGCGGATGGCGTCGGCACCCTTCGGTGATTCTCGCCGTCATACTGACCGCCCAGCTCATGGTGGTACTCGACGCCACCATCGTGAACGTCGCCCTGCCCCACATCCAGCGCAGCCTCCACTTTTCGAACTCGTCGCTGTCATGGGTGCTCAATGCATACGTCCTCACCTTCGGCGGTCTCCTTCTCCTCGGGGCCCGCTCCGGCGACCTTCTCGGCCGGCGACGGACGTTCATGGCCGGAATCGCCCTGTTCTCGCTGAGCTCTCTGGCCGGTGGATTCGCCACGAGCGGAGCCATGCTGCTGGCCGCCCGGGCCCTGCAGGGGGTAGGCGGAGCGCTGGCCGCGCCGGCGGCTCTGGCCCTGCTCACGACGTTCTTCCCCGAAGGGGCAGCGAGGGTGAAGGCGATCGGCCTGTTCACGACCGTCTCGGCGGCGGGCGGTGCCTTGGGCCTGGTGGCAGGCGGCCTGCTCACCGAGTGGGCCTCCTGGCGCTGGGTGATGTTCGTCAACGTCCCGATCGGGCTGATCGTCCTCTTCGTCGGTCGAGCGGTGCTCGTTGAGACGGCCCGCCGTCATGGACGCTTTGACGTGACCGGGGCCATCACGTCCACCGCGGGAATGACCGCTGTCGTCTTCGGCCTCGTCGAAGCCGGAAGCGACGGGTGGGCGGCGCCCGTCACCTTCGGTTCGCTCCTGGCGGGCGTGGCCCTCCTGTGCCTATTCGTCCGCATCGAGAAGACGGCCACCGAGCCGATCCTCCCGCTCCGGATCCTCGCCGACCGAACCCGCGCCTCGGCCAATGTGGCCCGCGGCCTCGGCTACGCCGGGATGTACGGGATGATCTTCTTCCTCACCCAGTTTCTCCAGGACATCCAACGCCACTCCTCTTTGATCACCGGTATCGGGTTCCTGCCCGCCCCCACCTCAGTATTTCTCTCCTCCCAGCTGACCAGCAGGGTGCTCGTCAACCGCCTCCCGGCGAAGGTGCTGATGATCATGGGGACGACGAGCTTGGCGCTCGGGCTGCTCCTCGCCACCCAGCTGCACGCCAGCACTCCGTACCTCCAGGTGCTCGCCAGCCTCATCTTGATCGGCGTCGGTATGGGTATCTCCTTCGTCAGCCTGACCACGGCTGGGCTGGCTGGGGTTGCCCCGTCGGACGCCGGCGCCGCCTCGGGCTTGATCAATGTCATGCAACAACTCGGTGCCGCCCTCGGCCTCGCCGTCCTGGTCACCGTTTTCGACACCGTCACCCCGAGCGCCCGGTCGGCCGGACTGAGCACGGCCGCCCACGCCGGTGCGGCGGCCCGCACAGCCCTGGTGCATGGGATTGACGTGACCATGGCGGCCGGCGCGGGATTTGCGATGCTCGCGTTGGCCATCGTGGTGCTCCTCGTCCGCGCACCGGCCCGTGCCGAGGTGATCGAGCCGGCTGACATGGAGCTCGAGGCCGCGGCGGCGTGAACCCGGTAGGTCTCGCAGAGAAGACGGTGACAACCACGCGGCCGAACCTGGTGCGCCTCGGGAGAGGTGTCCGCCTTCGGACGGTAGGTTCCGGGCTCATGGCTGAGTCTGAATCGGGCAGATTGCGACGGCTGGCGGAAGAGCTCGAGGAGTGTGGATTGCGGCTGGACCGAACCCATGGCGTCGGGCCCATGCTCTTGGAGGAGATCGATCAGGCTCTGCGTCCGCCCGTGCACGAGCGCCGGACCCCGAGCAGCGGCACAATCGTCGAGCCAGGCTCGGATCCCTCCCGCTGGGCGTCCGGTACCCACCTCACGATCACCCGCGGCGAGCTCGGTCATCAACCTCTCCCCGCGGCGCGGCGCTTTGCCGACGGGCTGTCGAGCTGGCTCTTGCGCCGTGTCGACAATAAGAACGAGTGGGTTGTGTTCGACCGGCCGGCCGGATCAGAGCGGGACCTCGTGGTGATGGCACGTGTGTTCGAAGCAACGATCGTGCAGCGGCATCCCGGGGGGACCGTCCGCATTGTCGGACCTTCTGGTGTTCTCCGCTGGGAGGGCACCGACTGGCACCACGAGCCTCCCGTAGCAACCTGGCTCAACGCCCTCACCGCTGACTCGGCAGAGGGTGACCCGGACGTCCTCAAGGCCATGTTGGCCTTCGCTGTCCACGATCTGGGTTCCCTGGGCATCGGGGCCCTTCTGGTCTATCGGCCGCATCCGGAGCCCGGTCCTCCGGTCGAGGAGCGGCTTCCAGAGCCCCCTTCCTTGCAGGTGCTACAGGCTTCGCACCTGGCCCCGCTGCGCCATGCCCTGGCTCAGATTGACGGAGCGGCGATTTTCGACGGTGAAGGAGTACTCCGTCAGCTCGGCGTGAGGCTGGTTCCGAGCAAAGCTTCAGAACAAACGGTCGACGCCGTTGGAGGTACTCGGCACACTTCTGGACTTCGCTACAGTTACGACGACCGGCTCGCGACCGTGATCACGGTGAGCGAGGATGGCCCAGTGTCGGTGTTCCGGGGCGGGGCAATGCTCGGCACTTCGCACGACGGCACCCGATCCCTGGAGCCCTGAGGTCGAAAAGTGCTGTCACGCGGTAGCGGTGTCGCACGCAGCCGCGGTGGTTCCCGCGGCATCGAGTGCGGCGATCTCCGCATCCGACCGGCCGAGCTCGGCCAGGACCTCGTGCGTGTGCTCGCCGAGCTCCGGCGCGCGGAACCGGGGCCCAGCGCGGTGGGCATCGAAATCGGCCGGTGTGGCGAGCATCGTCCACGACCCCTCATCGAACGGAACATCGACAAGTCCTCCGGCGGCGTGGAACTGCTGGTCACGCAGAAGCTCTTCGACGGACTGAACCGGCGCCCAGAAGAAGTCGGGCTCCAAGTCGAAGATCGCCTCCCACTCCTGGAGTGTCTTGGTCGCGAACGCCTCATCGAGGAGGCCGATCAACTGGGTGGCATTCAAGAAGCGGGTGGCGGGCGTGGCGAATCGCTCGTCGTCGAGCCACTCCGGATGCCCGACCGCACGCGCCAGCGGCGGCCAGTGCCGTTCGCCCTCGAGCCCGACGATCCAGAAGCGGCGACCGTCCCCAGCCGTGTAATTGTTGATGGCAGGGTTGCCCATCGCCGTGCGGGACCCCACACTGATTGGCGATCCCCACATCAGGGCCACGTTCACATCGAACCCGATGGTGTAGGCGCCCTGCCGGAGCAGCGAAGTCGAAACGAGGTCACCCTCTCCCGTCCGCTCGCGGGCGAACAACGCCGCGCTGATCATCGCTGCCGCAGTCATCGCGACCGAATGGTCGCCCATGCCGCCACGTTGGAAGGGCAGGTTGCCACCCGGCGACGTCAGCGATGCTGCTATTCCGGACCGGGCCCAGTAAGCGGCGATGTCATAAGCGGGCCGGTCGGCCTCGGCACCTTGTAGCCCGTAGCCCGAGACGATGGCATAGACCAGGCGGGGATCGCGCCCACGGAGTGACTCCGGGTCAAGACCCGTGCGTCGGAGTGCGGACATGCGGATATTCGTCAGGAACACATCGGCCGTGTCCACCAGCTCCAGCGCCAACGCACGGCCCTCTTCGGTCCCCAGGTCGAGGACGATGCTGCGCTTGGACCGATTATCGAGCTCGAACACGGGGTTTGTCGGAAGATCGCCGCCGAGCATGCGTTGGAACGACCGGGCGGGATCGCCCCTTGGCGACTCGATCTTGACGACATCGGCGCCCCAGTCAGCCAGAATTCCGCCTGCCGCCGGTCCGGCGAGCCACATACCGAGCTCCACCACTCGCACACCCGACATGGGACCGGTTGCTCGCTTCTCCATCCTCACCCACTTTCAGCCGTATCGCACCGCCTCGCCAGGCAGAACCATACTGAGTTGAACGTTTCGCCCACAGGGCTGACAGTGCCACTGCTGCCGCTCGTCGCGGCGTTTTGAGGACGGACCTGAACCGGGAACGTCCAGGCACTTGTGGGGACACGTCACCGAAGACGCATGCAGCCGTCGCCGGTTGGCCTCCTCCTACGCCCCCGCGCCTCGCCGATCGGAACTACGCCCAGCCTCTGTGGCGACGAGCGATCCGATCTGCGCCCAACTGGGGATCGGGCCGTGGTGTAGGATAGTGACAGATTCTGTCATAAGTCAGAAACAGCCGTTCGGCAGTTGGTGCAATTAGGAGCAAATTCCCATGTCCACAGCTTCGTTGACGATGGAGTTCCCCAAGGTCGGCCTTGCCGCGAGAAAGAAGGATCGCACGAGGCGTCAACTGGCGGAAGCGGCGGCCGAGCTCTTTTACGAAAAGGGCTACACCGCCACGACCGTGGACGAGATCGTCGCCGCGGTCGATGTCTCGCCACGGACGTTCTTTCGGTACTTTCCGACCAAGGAAGACCTGGTCGTCGCATTGGGGGAGACCAGCCTGGACCAATTTCTCGACGCCCTGCGTAACCGGCCATTCGAAGAGTCGTTGCAGGTTGCCGTCACTGCGGCGACGGCAGAGTCCTGGGCTGCCGAGTGGGTGGACACCACCAAAGTCCGCTCTTTTCTCGCCCTTTTGCGGGAGACACCCGCACTACGGGCGCGCTGGTTGGAGGAGGCATATCGCAAACGGGACCTCATGGCTGAGGTCATCGCCGCACGTACCGGTACCTGCCCGTCCGATCTGCGCAATCTCATGATTGCAGGGGCGATAACCCTGACCATCAATACCGCGCTGCAGGCCTGGGCCGATCAAGACGCAGAACCGAATGCGGCGCCATTCGTCTACCGGGGACTCGAGGAGCTCGCGACGCCGCTTCTTCCCGACTAGACCGTTTCGACTTGGACCCGGCGCCGGGGGGTGCGAAGGGTGATGACCGCTCTACCCCTCACTGCAGACCTGGAGAGATGTGACTTCCTTCGCTTCGAGGATTCGAAGCTTCCGGCCAACCGAACCGCTCCACGAAGAGAGCGGCAGCATCACACGGCGCCAGTGGTTGGCGCTGGGCGTGATGTGCTTCACCGTGCTGCTGATCTCGTTGGATCAGACGGTGCTCAACGTTGCGCTTCCCACGTTGGTCAAGGAACTCCACCCGAGCAGCAGCGGGCTGCAATGGACGGCCGATGGCTACACCCTGGCCAATGCCGTATTTCTCCTCTTCGGCGGAGCACTGGGCGATCGTTTTGGGCGCCGCCGCCTCTTTCTCATCGGCGTCCTCATCTTCGGCGGAGGTTCGCTCGGTTGCGCGTTGGTCCACACCACCGGTCCGCTGATTGCAACCCGGGTCATCATGGGGCTCGGTGCGGCATTCTTGATGCCGGCCTCGCTCTCCATCATCGCCGCGACATTTGTCAGTCACCAACGGGCTCGAGCCATCGGCATCTGGGTTGGTGTGAGCGGTATCGGCACCGCACTCGGCCCGCTGCTCGGAGGGTGGCTCTTGCAGCATTTTTGGTGGGGTTCGGTGTTCCTCATCAATGTGCCGATCGCCGTGTTGGCCCTCCTCGGCGGCTTTTTCGCAGTCTCTGAGAGCCGCTCCGTCAATCGACCGAGGCTCGATCCCGTCGGAGTCGTCTTGTCGTCACTTGGCTTGACGGCACTGACCTATGGGCTCATTGTCACATCGACCGACGGATGGGGCTCGGAAACCGTCGTGGGTTCGTTGACCTTTGCGATCGTCTTGTTGGCGGTCTTCGTGAGGTGGGACCGGCGACGAAGCGATCCGTTGCTCGACCTCAAGCTCTTCGCGAGCCGCACATTCTCGTCCGCATTGGGGGCAGTGACGGCCCTCTTCTTCGCGATGTTCGGTGTGAGCTATCTCCTGAGCCAGTACATCCAGTTCGTGCAGGGCGCCGATCCATTTGGAGTCGGGATCCGGTTTCTCCCGGTGGCCGCGGGCAATGTCTTAGGGAGCAACACATCCGCTCGGCTCACGCAACGGTTCGGTCTCCGGACGATGATGCTCACGGGGATGTTTCTCGTTACCGGTGGATTGATTGCCTTGGCAACGCTGACGGTGGCTTCCGGATTTCTCGTCGTCGGGATCGCCTTCGGGCTCATCGGCCTAGGAATGGGCCTGGCCATTGCTCCGGCTTCCAATGCCATTGTGGGAACCCTGCCGGCCGACAAGGTGGGGGCGGGATCGGGGTTGCGCAGCATGGTGCAACTGCTGGGCGGCTCATTTGGAGTTGCCATCGTCGGGAGCCTGGCCACCAGGGCCTACCGTGCCGATATTCAGAAGTCACTCGCAGGGCCGCTGCGAACCCTCCCGGCCGCAGCCCGCCAGGCCGTCGGGAATCAAATCGGGGATGCCGTCGGGGTGGCGCGAACGCTGCCTCCGGGCCTGGGGAGGGCCACGAGGCAAGCGGCAAACCATGCCTTCGTCAGCGGATTGCATCTCGCTGCTGTCGTGGGCGTCGCCGTCCTGGTGATCGCCATGCTGGCCGCCGCCAGATATGTCCCCTCGCGCGTCGACATGGGTGACGACGTCGAGCTTCACCTTGGGGCGACGGTTTAGGAGACCTTTTGCGTCGCTGCAACCAGGAATCCCTGCACGACGGTTTCGAGCTCGACCATGCTGGGCTCGGGAGCAGGGAACATCGCATCTTAAGATAGGCAAGGGGGTTACACACCCTGTGCGCAGGGATTAGACGCCCGCCGCCCTGGCTGCGCCACTTCCGAGCCGGGAAGATCCGAGGGGCACCGGCCTCCCCGGCCAAATGGGAGGGGCCGGGGAGCCGGTGCGGAGCACTGCGGGGTGACAAGGTGCTCATGGAGAGATAGTCAGCAGGGTTACACCGGGCCACGCCCGGCGCGGCCCGCGCGGCGCGGACCCAGCGGCTCGCCTTCTCCGGCAACCCGCCACACTCACCAACCTGTAACTCCCGGCTCTATGGATCAGTGACAAATCCAGAGCACGGGAGGATTCATCCATGCAGCACCACCGCACAGCCATCTTCGGCGGACTCGCCGCCCTCACCTCATTCGTTGCCGTCGGTCTCGGCACCGCCGCAGGTGCCGCGGGCGGCTACGGCGCCCCGGCGATCGGCTCCTCCGCGCCGGCACCCACGGTGAAGACCGTGATCCGCCTGCCGGGCGGCACCAAGCCGGCGACCGTACGCACCACGAAGGCGACCGTCGACGGAAAGACCGAGACGATCCTGGTCGACACCCAGGGGCTCCCGCTCTATTACTTCCCGGCCGACACGGCGAAGAAGTCCTTGGTCAGCGGGGAGCTGGCTCGGCTCTGGCCACCACTCCTCTCGGCGAAGCCCACCGCAACCGGCACCCAGGGCAAGCTCACCGCTTTGCGCGACGCCAGCGGGCACCAGGTGACCTACAACGGCCACTTCCTCTACACCTTCATCGATGACGCCCCGGGCCACGTCACCGGCCAGGGCGTCTCGAACTTCTTCGTCGCCACTCCGCGACTGAAGGCGATCGGCAGCACACCGAAGGCGACGGCCGCCGCCTCTTCCTCTTCCTCGTCGGGCAGCGGCTATGGATATTGAGGCCCTCAATCCGACACGGCGCCACCGTGCCGGCCTCTGAGCTGGGAGGCCGGCCGATTCCGATGCGACCGTTACGGGCGGCACCCGCAAGGTAGGGCGCCGCATCCGCGGTGCCACCACCGTGGTCAGCGTCGCGGCCCTCGCCGTTCTCGTCTTCACCAAGCGGGAGGCCCTGGCGACGTCGTTCGGTCGCCTCGGCCACTCCCACTGGTCCTTGAGGCGCGCATCAGTCCGCCATCGCCACGACGGACGCCATACTGCTGGCCTTGGGGGTGGTGACCCTCATGGGGCTCGCACTGGTCCATATCGTCCAGCTGGTCCCCACGTTCCAGACCATGCAGGCGCTCGGGGTCGGCTACCTCCTCCTCATCGCCGGCACCGTCGTCGTGGGCGCCCGCCTGATCATGGGCGCACCGACGTGCGGTGGTCGTCCTTGCGGTGGGGGCCATGGCCGCCTACGCATTCACCCGTGTGGTGCGCAACCCGCTGGACAACCAGGACGTGGGAAACTGGGCCTGCACGTTGGGGATGGCCGCCCTGTTCCTGGAGGCCGCCCTTGTGGCCATCGGCGCGTATGCGATCGCCACTCGATCACGCGCACGGCAGATGCTGCTCGCCGTCAGCGACGGGTCAACCATCCCCTACCCGGGCCAGTAACGACCGGGCATCTTGATCGGACGATTCGTCCCCTTGTGGCACAGCAGTCGAGGATCATCGCTTCGCCCGCGCGGCCCCACGGTGGAGCCCGAGGGCGGCGCGGCCCGCCACCAATGGCAAATCGAGGTAGGTGAGCAGGCCAGGTTCGGCGCGACACACATAGGGGATCGCGTTGACGCAGTGCAACGCGGTAGCCACGATTCCCGGGTTGCGAACGAGACCTGATTCCACCGTCAGGGGGTGCAGCTTCTTGAAGGTGGTGAGGCAGTCGGGATCCCCCGTGATCTCGACTTCGAAGCGCTCGCCTCCGGGACCGAACTTCCAAGCGGGATCGAGGTGGTCGTCGCCCATGAGCCAATTGACTGCAGCGGTGACGACCGGCTCACCATCAACCAGCGCCTGCCATTTGAACCGTTGCGCCGCTACCATCCCCGGCGCAATCGGGCCGATGGGTGAGTCAATGGGCGCTGTGGCTACCGCCATCTCATGGGTGGTGCGCAACTTTGGCTCAATGTCGAAGCCCAATTCGTCAGCGACCATGAAAATCGACTGACGAAACCCGGCACCCAGTGCATCGGTCATGACGCTGGCACGAGCCTCCTCTGGGGTCTTTCCGAACAGCATCCAGTCGCGCACTACATCCGGCGCGCCGTAGGTACGGATGTCGGAGAACTCCTCCGCGCGCACGTGGGTGATGGAGCCGGAGAGGGCCGAGATCATGAGCGGGAACCGCTCCGTGATGCCGCCCGGATGTATGCCGGTCCCGTGCAACGTCACACCGGCCTCGCGGGCTATGGCGTCGATACGCGCGCGCTCCTCGGACGGCGGGTAGAACCACCCGAGTGGGGTGACCAAATTCTTGCCCGACGCAAGAATGGCGTGAACCACGGCGGGATCCGCCATGAACGGGCTGTACAAGACGCAGTCGGCCTCGGTGGCCAGAAGCGCCGCCGTATCGCTCGTGGCGGAGACACCGAGGTGCCCGCGACCCATCAGCGCACCCAGGTCGAGTCCGTCCTTGGCCGGGCTATGGACCCAGGCTCCCACCAATTCGAGATCGGGATGCGCAAGGACCCCTTCCATCGCGGCACGTCCCACTCCCCCCGTGGCCCACTGGATCACTCGAAAGCTCATGCCGCGTCATCCTTTTGCCGCTGGGACGGTTGTCGCCCGGAATGATGCCATGAAGCCACCGATCGGGCACTCGGCTCAGTCAGCCGCCGATGGGTTGTCGCTCCTGGGCCCCTCGACTTCCGGGTCGCCTCCGTTCGCTCCACGTGCATCGGACGTCGAGGAAACGTGGGGTTGTTGTTCATCTCGGAATACCGCGAGAGGCGGCTGGATGTCCGGGCGAAATACCGCGAGATACAGCACAAGGACAAAGACGGCCACCGAAAAGACCACCGCAGTCCGGCCATCGCCGAAATTGATCCCGCTGAGGTTTTGCGGCTTGCTGATGTAGTCGGCGAAGGAGGCGCCCAGCGGACGGGTGACCACGTAGGCGAACCAGAAAGCAGCGATCGAGTTGAGGTTGAACCGCCACCACGCCAGTGCCGGAATCAAAATGACAACCCCGAAGAGGATGCCCGAGCCCAGGTAGCCGAGCCCGAGTGCGGTCGCCGTGAAGTCGCCGAGTGCCGTACCGAGCGCGAAGGTGGCGAAGACTGTCGCCCAGTAGAAGGCCTCGCGCCGCTGGGTGCTGATGCTGTGGATGGACAGGGTGCCCTCGCTGCGATACCAGACCCAGAAGACTCCGGCCAGCACCACCGCCCACAAGAGAGTCGTGCCGGCATAGGGGATCTTCACGTCGAGGTGGAGGAAGTCCGCAACTCCGGTGCCGAAGATGGCGATGGCATAGGCCAAGAACCAGTAGGCAAAGGGGCGGTACCGGCGAGTACCGAACTGGATGACGAGACCGGCGACGAACAGGACGACTTCGGTGCCGCCCCCCCGGATATTTCCCCAGTTCTTCAGGAAGTCAGAGGTGGCCTCGCCGCCAGCCGTGGTCAGGATCTTGACCACCCAAAAGAGAAAGATGATCTCCGGGACCTTGGCGGCGGTGGGGGCGGGAAAGACACGCCCCATCACGGGTACCTGGCCGCGGTCTTTCGCAGCGACGTCCCGTGATCGAGACTGGCGGGGCTGGTCTGGGCGGCGACTCACATCGCTCGTTTCTTCCTAGGGCCGATCTGCCCCACATTAGGGCGCCGCCAATGACCGGACGATGCAACCGAAGAGCGATTGTGGATCGCGCGGGTCATACTCGAGGTGGATGGACGAAGGTCGTGGGCCCATCCCGGTTTCCGGACGGCCCACCAACGTAACTAGTCTCTGACCTGGCGATTCACGGTCGACGTCTCCCACTCCCGGCGCCCGTGGCAGCTTCCGCCGCCCGGGTGCATACTCAGGGGCGTGGCGGAAGCCCCGAACCGTGTCTTCCTGGCTGACATCCGCGGCCGCGACCTGTATCTGCGTGCGACGTGGCACCCCGAATCTTGCACCATCGTGTTCAGCCACTGGGATGGTGAGATCTGCGTGGCCTCCACCCCGGTCGCCTTGACCGACTCTACGAAGCTCATCGATCTCCAGGTACGGGCGCTCTCCGAAATCGCCAACCGACGTTTCGTCTCCCCGGCGACGGCACCGGCGCCGACGACCGCCATCGACCGACTCCGGCGTCGCCTTCGACCGAAGCTCGCCCAGGTGATCGACGCCAGTGCAAAATTCATAGCCGCCGGGCGGAACGACCGCCAACAGAGTGGGTCACGGTAGCCGCAGAAAATCCCACCTGGCGTGACCATCTGTTCCCGCCGTTCGTCGACGAGCCGAAGTGGGTTCAGGCCCGGCTGGCGAGAACGGCGATCCCATCCCCGGCCAGGTCGTGGTGTACGCCCTTGCGGCCGGTCATCGCCAGGACGAGCGACTGCAGGGGCCCCGCGACTTCAAGGCCGTCGCCGTGGACCCATTCGACATCGGTGGCTCGAAGTCGGAGTCCATTGATGCGTCGTTTGGCACCGATGAGGAGGTTGGAGGTCTTCCAGCTGTCGGCGACGGCGACGAGAGCTGGCTCGGGCGAGCGGTGGGTAAGCCCAAGTGGTCGGCGGATGTCCTCACCGTGGACAATCACCTCACCGAGCATGGCCATGACCGGTGCTGGGGGGTGGTTGGTCGTCGTGGTGCGCGCCCGGAGCCGGTGCACCAGCTCGTCGGGACCGACGGTGGCCAGGCGAGCGGCACCACGGGCGGTGAACACATTGAACCTGAACCCAGCCTGGATCAGCTCCTTGTAGAAATTCGGAACGGTCTGCTCCGCGGCAGCAACGACGTGGCCGGTCGTCTCGTGAATCGTCCAGCCCTCACACCACGACGCAGCGCCCCACTGTTCGGGCGTGAGCGACGTCAGTGTCTCGGCGAGGTCTCGGCGTTCGGCGTGGATGTACGTCCAGATCTGTTGGGACTTCATGTGGTCACCTTCGTATCCGGCTCCTGAGCGCCGAGGTGCGGGCTGTCTGGTCCGGGGTCGACGCCGTCGTTGACCTGGACGAGGCGGGCGAGGTAGTACTCCCAACCGCGGAGATGATCGCCGATGGCGTCATCGGGCAGTCCGCGGTGCACCAGTCGCAGCAGCGTCGATTCGCCGATGGGCCGCAAAGTGATCTCGACCTGGGTCGAGCCGGCTGGAATCGGGTGATCGGGGACGTCCCAACCAAACGTGAAGACGACCCGCTCATTCGCCACGACCTCAACGAATTCGCCGGCGCTTGGGTTCACCCCCCCGCAGAGGACCCGGTACTCTCCACCCGTCTCGGGTTGCAACGAGGCTTCCGTGCCCATCCATTCGATCATCTTCTGCGGGTTCACCAGGTACTCGAAAACTGTGCTCGGCGGCGCGCCGATGGTGATCTCATGGACGGCTTCTGTGGTCATTTCCTCTCCTTGGCTTGTTCGGCCGATTCGGCCAGATCCCGCAACCTGACAAGACTCTGCGACCAGAACGAGTCGAGAAACTCGCGGAGTTTTCCCATTTCGGCCTGGTTCGCCGAATACAGCCGTCGCACACCATCCCGTCGCTCGGTGAGAAGTCCGGAGTTGCGGAGCACCCCCAGATGTTGGGAGATCGCAGAGCGCGTCACGTCGGGGAAACGCGCGGCGATCTCCGCCGCCGGTAGCTCCTCGGACCAGACAAGCCGGACGATCTCGCAGCGCTTGCGCTCCCCCAGAATCTTCAACATGGCCTCCATGGCATTTACGTTAGTACATCCTTATGTAAGATGATGCTAACTCTTCCCTGCGGGCCAAAACCAGATCTGTGCCGCCCTATCGACCCCGCTGCCGGTCGACTTCGTCAGATCCGCCAAGCCGGTCGGAGCAGCATGTTCGACCTTGGCCCAGGTGGGCTTCGCCAAGGACGGGGTTCCTGTCATCGGCTATCCCCTCAATCCATCGCAGTACGGAGCGGAAAGCACTGCCTATCGCCTCTGGTGCGCGACAGGCTCCACCCGGATCACCGACTGGGGTCAACTCACCAACTTGGGTCCAAACTTGCTCATAGACAACGTGACCGTCACCTCTGGATCGCCGACTATCACGGTGCCGAACCCATTCCCGTCCACTGTTGCGGCCAACGACCAGGTATCGGGACCCGGCATCCCGAGCGGCACGACAGTGAATTCAGTCGCCGGCACGTCGGCGGTGCTGTCGAATGACGCCACGACCAGCGGGACGGTCAACCTCGTGATCACGACGACGGGCAAGCTGGCCGCAGGGCAGGGATCGCTCATCGGTGTTCCAGTCCGAATTATGGCCATCAACACTGCGTCCGGAGTCGAATCCACATTCGCGAACTACGCCGAGAGTGGCGTAACCGGCGGCGGATGCTCTTCGAACATGAATACCAACGGCGCCAGCGATCCGAACCCGGTCACGGCAACGGGCACCAACGCGACGCCGCAAGTCGCGCTGCAAAACAAGTCGGATCAGACGAATTCGCGATTGGGGATTTTCCATCGCCTGACTATGTCGATCAGGCAATTGAGGCCGCCACGACGCTCTATGTGGAATCAAATGGCGTCGTCAATACCAATCCCTACGCCGGAGCAGTAACGATCGACGGGACATCCTTCTCGGGCACCAAGGTTGCGGAGAATGGGATCTCACCAACCTCGGTCAGCCTCCTGCAGAACACCTATCCGACCGCCATTACATTGTTCAATGTCTATCTGACAAACACCGTGCGCGCTTCGACCGCGGGGTTTCTGAACTGGATCTGTGACGCGAATGCCAACTTCGAGAAGGGGCTCGACAACACGACGGGTCAGAACCTCGACGCTGAGCTGGGCTCACTCATCTCTACCACCTATGGGTTTCCCCGTCTCACCGATGAGAGCACCGCGCCGACGATTTCCATACCAGCCGACGGGGTGCCGGCGCCGAACAATTCGTGCGCTGCGAGCCTGGAGGTAACCTCGACACGCGGCAGCGACACAGTCTCGCTCACGGGCGGAGGCAACTTCCCGGCCGACATTTACAACGCAGGTGGTCTGGTCGGCGGCGGCAACGTGGGCATCGAAAGTCCCGACTTCCCATCAGGGACCTCTGTCGTTTCAGGCGCAGGGAGCAGCCTTTTGACGCTCAGTCAATCAGCGACAGCTTCCGGGAGTGTCGCGACCACCTTCAGCGGTGTACCCGGAATCACCAGCATCGCCAACCCTCAGAACTAGGGCGCAGGCACGAATCCCCACAAAGTGCGATCAGCTGCGCCAGACGCGCAGGCCATCTCGGCTGAGCGACGTCGGAAGTACTCGGAACAGCGGGTCGGCACGCGGCAGGGCTGCCACGAGCCTCCGTTTATATTGTGCGCCTTCTCCACACAGGACGGTGACACTCCCACCCTCGCCGCCGGCGCCGTTGACCTTCCAGCCGAAGGCCCCGCACGCCATGGCCACGTCGATCACCTCCTGAGCCGATTTGCTGATGAGGTCGGGGTGAAGCCGCCGCTGCGCCTCGGTATTGGCGCTCATGGCCCGCCCAAGCGCAACCAGGTCGGCCGCGATCACCGCGTCCCTCGCGTCTGCGGCGGCCTGGCGCAGCGCTTCGAGGCTGTGTTCGATCGTCCCTCGATGGGCGGTCAGGGCGGTGATGACCTGATCGTGCGCGTCCGACGACACGTGGGCTCGCCCGAGGTACACGAGCACTAGTCGATGGTCCAACTGCGCCCACGTGTCCGCCGGGAGTCGCAACTGACGTACCCATGCATGGGGATACGAATCGATCTCGATGTAGTTGATGCCGCCGAAGGCCGCGCAGTACTGGTCCTGGACTCCCGACTGGATTCCGAGTCGCTCGACCTCAACCCGATGCGCGGTGATGGCGATCTCATGGAGGGGCAGACGTCCGGGAGTGAGAACGTCGAGGGCACCGATGAGTGCGACGGCCAATGCGGCCGAAGTTCCCGTCGACGAGCCCGCCGGCGCCAAAGATGAGATCGAAATCTCCAACGACATGTCGTCGGGGATTACCATCTCGCCGATGATCGCCTCGAGCAGCGGATGCCGACCCGGAGGGGCTTCGGCTGCGACCGCATAGCGCTCCTTGTAGTTCTCGGCATTGACGATGACTTGGTGCGCCTGGGCCCGTCGCCGATACGCCTTGATCTGCACTTCGACATAGGGGGACACTGCAATGTTGAAGACCTTTCCATGTCCGGCAAACCATGTGTCCGTCCAGCCTCCGTTGTCGCATATCCGGATGGGAGCGGCGGCGTTGATGATCTCGAGCGGGACTGCGTCCTCGTCCACCCGACCATCATGTACCCAGCGTCAGCCCAAAACTCACTGCGCGGGTCGGCGTAAAAGGGGCCGCCCGCCGGTCTCGGGCATAATCGGCCCTGTGGACTGCGTCATCGTCTCCCACACGCACTGGGATCGAGAGTGGTATCGAAGCTTCCAGGAGTTCCGTGCCCGCCTCGTCGATACCGTGGACGTCGTTCTCGACCTGCTCGACTCGGACCCTGGCTGGTGCTTCGTCCTTGACGGCCAGACCATCGTCATTGAGGACTACCTGGCCATCCGTCCACCAGGCTGAACGGCTGGGGACTGCGGTGCACGGCGGTCGCCTGACCATCGGCCCCTGGTACGTCCAGCCCGACTCGCTGTTGCCGTCAGGCGAGACCCATGTACGCAATCTCCTGGAGGGTCGGCGCGTGGGCGAACAGTTCGGACCGGTCTCCAGAGTCGCGTATACGCCTGACTCTTTCGGCCATCCGGCCCAGTTCCCGCAGCTCTTCGCGGGCTTCGGCCTCGACGGCTTCGTCTACTGGCGGGGCAACGGCGACGAGCTGGACGCGCTACCGCCCGTCTATCGTTGGATGGCGCCTGACGGAACGAACGTGGTGGCCTGCCACCTCACCAAGGGATATTTCGCCGCGGCCAACCTGCCGGCCGACACTGCTGCCGCCGTGCGGCGTCTGCGACGTGCCGGCGAGGAGATGATCGCCGTCGGCGCCACCGAACTGCTGCTCCTCAATGGCGTCGACCACGCGCCCCCGGACACCAATACCGACGTGGTCGCCCGGACGCTTGCTGAGGAAACCGGCTGGAACGTGATCAGGGGATCTCTTGAGGACTACACGACTCGAGCCATCGCCTCGGTACGCGAGAGTGACTGCTTTACAGGAGAACTGATCGGCGGGCGCATGACCAACCTGCTACCGGGTGTGTGGTCATCGCGTCTTGCACTCAAGATTCGCAACCGCCGCGCAGAAACCTCCCTCGTGGGCTGGGCGGAGCCGTGGGCCGCGCTGGGCAAAGTGCTCGGCCTTCCCGACGAGCGCCCAAGCCTGCGGATCGCCTGGCGGGCGCTGCTCGCCAACCAGGCCCACGACTCCATCGGCGGATGTTCTCAGGACCGGGTCCACCGTCAGATGCTGCCACGCTACGACGAGGCGGAAGAGCTGGCGTCTGAGACTACGGCCCGCATCCTCTCGCACCTGGCCGGGCTCGGACCCGAGCGCGCCGTTGGGTGGGCCGATGCGCTCGACGTTGCGGTGTTCAACCCGTCGCCACACCCGAGGACAGACGTGGTCCGGTTTCCCTTGGACGCCCACCCCTTCAGCGCATTCGTCGATGACGCCCAGGGTGTGCATCCCCTGGCTCTGGCGAGCGCCCTTGGTGGTGGCATCACGGTCGACGGCGTCCCCGCCCGAGTCCTCGTCGACGACTCACCAGACCGGGTGCGGGTATTCCCAGAGCAACACCCGTGGACCGTGGAGTGGATCGCAGAGGACATCCCGGCCCTCGGCTGGCGCCGTTACCACCTGGCCCGTGGTCCAGCTACGCCCGACCAGATCGACGAGGGGCGCGATATCGCCTCTGGTCTTGTCTCCGTATCGGCCGCCGATGACGGCACCCTGACGGTCGGTGTCGGTGGACGTCGCTATGAAGGGGTCGGCGGCATCGAGGACCAGGGCGATCGTGGTGACACCTACGACTTCGACCCCGTGCCCGGGCCGATCCGGGTGACCTCTGTCACTTGCACCCGCCGACGCCACCCGTGCGGGATTCAAGAGCTCGAGGTCGTCCGTACCTTCGACGTGCCAGAGTCGCTCACGCCCGACCGCAAGGAGCGCTCGGCCACATCCGTCGTCGTCTCCGTGGTGATGCGGGCGAGGGTAATTCCCGGGGTCGCGCGAGTGGATCTCGAAGTGGAAGTCGACAACACGGCGCAGGACCACCGCTTGCGGCTCGCGTTCCCCACGGNNGGGAGGAACGGCGGAGGGCGCGACCGCAGCAACGACGTTCGACGTGGCCCCTCGCTCCCCACGCTCCGAGCCAGCAGCACACTGGTTCCAGCCACCTCCGTGCACGTTCCCCCACCAAGGCTGGGTACACAACCACGGTCTCACGGTCGTCGCTCCTGGCCTGCCCGAGGCCGAAGTCACCCATGACGGAATCATCTTCATCACCGTGGTCAGGGCCGTCGGCTGGCTGTCGCGCCTGGACCTCAAGAGTCGGCCCGAACCGGCAGGCCCCGGGCTGCGAACCCCCGAGGCCCAATGCGTGGGCCTGACCCACGCGCGGCTTGCTCTGACCTTCGGCCCGCATCCGCAGGTCGAGGCCTGGGACGGCGAATTGGGTCTCCGGGCCGTGCCGGCCGGCCCTGACCCGGCCCTTCCTCCGGGGAGGAGCCTGCTCACCGTTGACGGTCCCGGTGTCGTCCTGTCAGCCTTGAAACCCGCCGAAGACGGAAACGGGCTGGTGGCGCGTCTCCTCAATCCCACGGGAACGTCGGTCGAAACCCGTCTGCAATGGAATGAATTGGGACGGAACGTCACCGAGGTGCGGCTCGATGAAGAGCCGGTCGAACCAACCGATCCTCCGTCCCTTCAGACCGACACCAACGAGACGATCCTGACGATTCCGGCACATCACCTGCGATCCTTTCGGATCGGCGTGGTTGGCGAGGGCGCAGCACCGAATTGAAGCCGTGTGTGCCGCAAGTGCACTGCCGGACGGTCCCTTGACCTGGGCGCGTCCACTGGGCAGCAAACGACTTCGGTCATCCGTTCGATCATCAATTCGACGTTCCTACGAGAGCGGATGGGAGCGAACAGGGCAGAATGCCCCGAATCTGGAGGACCTACTCCCGGCGCCAGCCGCGGTACAGGTCCCGCAACTCCTCTCTTGCCTTCGGCGTCAAGTCTTCGGCATCGATCGCTCCGGCCAGCAAAATGGTGATCCGGATCTGCTCGACGTATGCCGTGCAGTTGGGGCACGCGCGAAGGTGGGCTTCGAAGCGCCGCCGGTCGCGGCGCGAGAGTGCTCCCTCGAGGTAGTCAGTGACGAGCTCGACCGCCTGCTGGCACACGATGTCTTTATGGCGCAACGACAGCACGACTCACCTCTTCCCCATTTTTGACTCGAGAATTTCGCGCAACTGGGAACGGCCACGGTGCAGTAGGACCCGTTGATTACCCACGCTGATGCCCAGCACGGCACAGGCCTCCTCGTTGGAGAGGCCCTCGACGTCGCGCAGCAAGACGACCTGGCGTTGACGAGGAGGCAGATCTTCGAGCGCTGCCTTGAGGACGGGCGACCACGCCGCGGCATCGAGGCGTTGCTCGCTCTCCTCTATCCACCGGTCAACAGGATCGGCCCACTGCCCCTGGTCGTTAAAGCGGGCCGGATCGACCGCGTGGAGTGGCTCGGTCGGTGCCGCCGGATGCTCGCGCGTACCGGCCGAGCGAGCCCGGTTGACCAAAATCCGGAACAGCCATGTCTTGAACGAGGAACGCCCCTCGAAGCGCTCGATGCCGCGCACCATCCCCAGCCACGTGTCCTGGACCGCCTCTTCGGCGACGGCCTGGCTGGGAACGAAGCTGCGGGCCAAGCGCAGCATCGGCTGCTGGTAGCGGGACACCAGCGACACGAAGGCCTCCTCGTCCCCGTCGCGTAGAAGGGCAAGCATCTCGACATCCGCGTCCACGGCGCGCAGCGTAGGACGCCACCGAAGCAAAAAACCTGCGCCCTCTGGCCGACCATTGACCGCGTAATTGCCCGCCACGTTGTGTAGTCCGCCGTCCGCCCGAAGCGTTACACGCCCGACGGGGCGCAGGCACGAGGGCCCATCTCGGCGTAACGCCGTGCAGCCCGGGGCGGACTGTGCTGCGAAAGCTTGATCCGATCGACCCAAAGGAGAACCCATGAACAAGATCACCGGTCTGGCCGCGACAGCAGGTGCCGTCCTCGGCCTCTCGGCNNCTCGTGGCGCCACTGGCCGCCGGGGCGGCAGCACCCGCGGCGGGAGAGAACTTCGGAGTCCGAGGAGCCGACCATGTGGTCTTCGTCCAGACAGACAACCCCAGCGGCAACCAGGTCGTGGCCTACGAC
>PKYA01000007.1 GCA_003133545.1 Acidimicrobiaceae bacterium
CGCCGGGTGAGGGATGGCTCCCACATAGAGTCTCCGGGGTGAAGCCGTCGCAAGAGGACTTCGCCGAATGGGCCGCTATCCAAAAGCAGCACGCTGTCCGGCGACGTAAATGGGTTGAGACGAATGCGCCACATGTCGCCAAAGGCGATCCCGTCCACACGATCTACGTTTCGGCCTTCCAGGGCACCTTCGAACTCGAAGAGCTTGACGCAGAGGGCACGATCTGTGCCGTGTGCCTCCCCGGCAGCAGGGGATCGGCCTTCGGCACCACGGAGGAGGTCGTTGCACAGGCCACCGAACTCTCTATCGACGACCCGTGGGTTGTGGAAGTGGGGTTGGCCCTAGCGCGGGAGCGAAGATGGAAGTCGGTCGATTCTCACTGGGGCAGAAGGAACTCACTGGAGCTGCGTATCGGCCATGGACAGATGTTTCACGTCAGTGCCAGCGCCAACCGTGAATCCATACTTCGCTACGGCTTGGACTGGCGACGCATGGGACCCGCGACGGGCATCGCAGGAAGTCGAAGTCCCGAACTCCCCGGTATCTTCCTCCAGGAGTCCGCTGACGACGACTTTTTCGTTCGGATGGCCGCCTTCCCAACTGACATCTGGGGTGTGCGCGTTGACGGTCGTTGGATCGAAAGCGGTCCGAGTGGATGGTGGTTTGTGGCTCAGTCGGTGGAGCCTGAGCGCCTGGAACTGCTGCCGTCCGAGTACCGAGCGGAGGACGAGTAGGGGTAGCCCGGTACGCCGGGAAGGTAGGACACTTCGGCACCCTTGGGGCAGGTTCGTAAAGCCCATGATCGGTAGTGGTCAGTTTGAATCCGGTGTCCAGGTCCACCCGATGACCTGGTTGGCATCCCGCCAGGTGGGGCTGCGTGTATCCAAGTCCGCCAGCCACCTCTGCGCCGCGGGAGCAACGTCAGTCTTTATCTACGCCCTGATCGCTTGCGGGATATGGGCGTATGGATAACCTGCGCCGCCAACAGTCTCTCAGGATCTGCCACTTTGTTCCAGTCGACAGGAGGCTTAGGCGACTATCTTGCCGCGGTGACAGCAACTCGCTGTCGTTCTCCCCGACAGAAGGGGCTTCATGCGAACTATCGGCCGACAGGCGTTCATGTTTGGGAGTGGCTTCGTCGCTTTCACCCTGCTGTTGACCGCCGCGGTTCTGGGTCTCGACACGAGCGCCGGTGCGGGCGACCGACCGCTTCATTCGTCCTCGCAGCTTGGCGCTCCCCCAGAGGTCCGCGGTAAGGCAGCAGCAAACGCATGGACCCTTCCCGATCACGACTATTTGAACTCGAGGGATGCCGGTGTGTCGCCGATCCGCGGTTCGACAGTGTCCCGTCTGGTGCCGGCGTGGAGTGTACCCATGGCGGTCGGCGCATCGACATCGCCAATCGTCGTCGCTGGAACCGCCTACGTGCAGGACCAGGCCGGGACCGTCTACGCGATCGACGTGTCGTCAGGCCAAGTGAAGTGGCAGACGAAACCGCTCGGCTTCAGCATCGGCCCCTACGGTGTGTCGGTCGGTTGGGGAAAGCTCTTTGCGTCCACACCCAGCGGCGTCGCCGCCTTCCGACTTGCGGACGGCAGCCCGTTGTGGAGCCGTCAGATCACGACGACACCCGGCCAGGGTGTCGACATCCAAACGGAACCCTACGGGGGGATGGTCTATGTGGCCACCGTGCCGGTGGCCATCGGCAAGCTCTATACCGGAGGTTCCGTCGGCTACCTCGAGGCGTTGAACGCGAGTACGGGCCAGGTCGACTGGCGCTTCGATACCGTGGACTCGAAGGATCTTTGGGGCAACCCGGCGGTGAACTCGGGAGGCGGCGCGTGGTACCCGCCAGCCATTGATGTGCGCACAGGAGTTGTGTACTGGGGGGTGGCCAATCCCGCTCCTTTTGTCGGCACCACCCAATACCCCAACGGGTCAAGCCGGCCCGGCGCAAATCTCTACACGGACTCGATGGTGGCGCTCTCCGTGAGGACCGGAAAGCTTCTGTGGTACCACCAAGTTTTCCCCCATGACCTCTACGATCGTGATGAAGTGCAGGCCATGCTCGTTCCGGTGGGGCGTTCGGTGGACGGGTCCCGCTTGGTGGCGGTCAGCGCGGGGAAAGGAGGCTACGTGCTCGGGCTCAACCCCGTGACAGGCCGGCTCTTGTGGAAGACGGCGGTGGGGATCCACCGAGACGGAGACTTGCCCGGGCTCACCGGACCGACCACGATCCTGCCGGGAACGTATGGCGGTGTGCTCACGCCGCCCGCCTCGGCCGGCGGCGTCGTCTATGCAGCGGCGTTGAATGCCCCCTCGACGCTCGAACCTGATCAGACTGCCTACTTCGGCGGCAAGATCGGCACGATGGATGGCGACATCGTGGCCATGTCCGCTCGCACCGGCAAGATTGCATGGGATACCAAGGTCCCCGGTGATCCCACCGGAGGGGTGACGATCGTCAACAACCTCGTTCTCACGGCGACCTATCAAGGAGAGGTGCTCGCTCTCAACCGAACGACCGGCGCAGTGGCGTGGAGCTACCGCGGTCCGGGCGTGGTCAACGGATGGATGTCCGTCGCCGGTGGCCAGATCTACCTGCCCGTCGGCTCGCCGGCGCAGCTGCTTGCTCTGAGGCTCCCGCCCGCTCCATAGGGGTCCGTACTGCCCCCTCTTCATGCCGGGCTGAGGTGACCGTGAAGGCCGTCAGTGCTTGCTGATGTTAGGGGCTAGCGCGTTAACTG
>PKYA01000109.1:0-685 GCA_003133545.1 Acidimicrobiaceae bacterium
CGGGTGGCGAACGGATCGAACGAGAAGTGGCGCATGGCGTTCTCGTGAGTGATCTTGTTGATCTGGTCGTCCGAGAGGGTCGCGAACTGGACCTCGTTGACCTCGGGACCGTTCGGCCATGACGTGTCCGAGTGAGGGAAGTCCGACTCCCAGCACACATTGTNN
Organism: Acidimicrobiaceae bacterium; assembly: GCA_003133545.1. Taxonomy (GTDB): domain Bacteria; phylum Actinomycetota; class Acidimicrobiia; order Acidimicrobiales; family RAAP-2; genus Bog-473. The sequence continues at coordinate 166 of PKYA01000109.1, forward strand.
TGTTGAAGTGGTCGATGAGGCTGACCCCCACCGGATCGTTGATGAAACAGCACACGACCCGCTGGCGGAACATCTCGGCCGGCCCCATGCCGTCAGGGAAACTGTGCCCGGTCCAGCCCGAGTGGCGATCCTGAATGTGCTCGGCCCGCTGTAGGAAATAGGGAATCCACCCAATGTCGCCCTCGGTGAGCGAGAAGGTCAGGTCAGGGAAGCGCCACCAGAAGTCCGCCCACATGAGATCGCCGAGGGAGTAGATGGACATGGCCGACGAGAGGCCCATGGCCACCGAGGCCGGGGCGTCGGGCGAGGTGGAGGCGGACCGGGACGACGAGCCGACATGGAGACAGAGCACGGTCCCCTCGTCCGAGCAGGCGCCGAAAAGCGGGTCCCAGTGTCCCGAGTGGATCGACGGCATTCTCAGCGCGGCCGGATTCTCCGAGAACGTGACAGCCCGGCATCCCTTGGCGGCCAGCCGCCGCACCTCTTGGACCGCCCTGTCCACGTCGAAGAGGGGGAGGAT
>PKYA01000109.1:729-37427 GCA_003133545.1 Acidimicrobiaceae bacterium
ATGCCAATCGTTGTAGGCCTTGATCATGATTTCATTCACCTTCGGGTCGGGTCCCTCATTCAGGACCTGTCCTGAGAATCCGGTCCAGTTGGGGAAGTTCAGCCCGGCGAGCGTGCCGCCAGCCGACATGTCGCGGACCCGCTCGTGCACCTCGAAACAGCCCGGGCGCATTTCGCCGTACGTGGACGGATTGACGTTGAACATTTCGCGGGGCTTGCCGGCAACGGCATTGAGACCGAGGTTGCGACCCCTCTTTTCGCCGTACCACCACTGCTGGAAGCCTTCGTCGTCGGTCTCCACCCGTGGGGCCATCTCCCCGTACTTGTCCGGCACGTGGCCCTCGAACATGTCAGCCGGTTCGGCAATGTGGTCGTCCACGCTGATCAGGATCATGTCGTCTGCTCGCACGAGTTCCTCTCCTTGGTAACCCAACGGTCGTGGAATGTCTTTAGCGGGACGCCAGGGAATGCCCTCAGGCCAACGCACTGAAGGGAACATCCTTGTCGTGACCCGGTTCCCGCGGCAGACCGAGGACGCGCTCACCAAGGGAGTTACGCTGAATGTTGTCGGTACCCCCTCCGAGCTTGGACATCCACTGATTGAGAAATGCCGTCTGCCACATGCCATTGTCGATCGCGTTCTCCTCGGCAAGCAGGGCGTGGGCACCAGCGAGTTCCATGATCAGATCACCCGTCAGACTCAGGTGCTGCGAGACGAAGAGCTTGGTCGTGGCCGCCTCGGGACCCGGCTGGCGCCCCTGCGAGAGTGCCGTCTGCACCCTGTAGTTCATGAATCGCAGGAGCTGTGAGCGGACGTAGAAATCGGCCAGCCGTTGACGTATCAGAGGGTCCGAGTCACGTGCATACCGACGGGACAGATTGAGCATCTGGTCGACCGAGAACCTCTGACCGCTGCCACCGATGAGCGCGCGCTCATTGCTCATCGTGGTGTGGGCCACCGCCCATCCGTCGTCAATTGTCCCCACCACGTTATCTATCGGGACCACTACATCAGTCAGAAACACCTCGTTGAAATGGGCGTGGCCGGTGATCTGGCGAAGCGGGCGGACATCGATGCCCGGTGTGCGCATGTCGAGGAGGAAGTAGGTGATGCCCTTGTGTTTGGGCACGTCGGGGTTGGTGCGGGCGATCAGTATGCCCCAGTCGCTGTGCTGGGCACCCGAAGTCCACACCTTCTGTCCGTTGACCACGAATACGTCGCCATCGCGCTGAGCGCGGGACTTCAGGCCGGCCAGATCAGAACCTGCATCGGGCTCCGAGAACAGCTGACACCACACTTCTTCACCCCGGAGCATCGCCGGGAGGTGGCGGTGTTTCTGCTCCTCGGTACCGTGCGCAATGAGGGTCGGCCCGCACATGCCGATACCGACGGCGAAGGCCCCCGCCGAAACGTCGTACCTCGCCGCCTCCTGGTTGAAGATGGTCTGATGCCAGACACTGCCTCCCCGGCCGCCGTACTCGACCGCCCAGGTGATCGCACCCCAGCCACCCTCGTACATGGAGTGCTGCCACTCGCGGCACCTCCGCACATAGTCGGGATGCTCGTGATTCTGTGACCAGTCGTCGGCGCCGTTGCGGACTTCCGCGTTCTCCTTGAGCCAGGCGCGCACTTCACCCCGAAACTCCCCGTCCCCTTCGGTGTCGTCAAAGTTCATGCGCCGCCTCCGCGGAATCGGGATGTGCCGTCCAGGTAGGGATCGTCACGGGCGCCAGTTCCTCAGCTGGCGCGTTGGACGCCCCTGCGCAGCGCGTCGTTCGCATTTTCGGGCAGCTCGGTGAGGGGATCGTCCAGTTCTTCGACCGTCGGTCCGAATTTGGCCGCGAACGGCGCCAGTTTGGCCAGATCGAAGTCGTACAGCTTGGCGCAGATCTCCGCCAGGAACTTCTGCTTCTCGTTGAGACCGATCTCCGGCAGCACCTGGCGCAGCGTCTCGCGGGTGAACGGGTACGTCCCCTCGTCATGTGGGTAGTCGCTTCCCCACATGAACCGGTCGATGCCGATCTGGGCCCGAGCCGCCACATCGGCAGGACGCGGCTGACTCACACCCATCCATACGTTCTGGGCGAAGTACTCGCTGGCTAGTCGGTTGAGCTTGTGCTCGTCCCCGTAGCGGATCTCGCCGGTTTGCCCGGTCTTGCGGATCTGGTCGATGGTGGCGTCGAGCGTCTTGAGCAGTGGGGGCACCCACGAGCATCCGGTCTCGGTGATGACGAACTTGAGCCGGGGAAAGCGCTCGAACACCCCTCCCAAGATGAACTGCACAAGGGGCCGCTGAGAGTAAAAGCCGGACTCAGTTATATAGAAGAGCATGGCGAAGGGATAGTCGCCGTAGTCGGGTGACCCCGTTCCCCCATGCACGTTGACGGGCATCTCGAGATCCTGAAGAACCTCCCAGAGCCGATCGTAGGCCGGATCGTAGAGCGGTCGTACCCATTTGACATCAGGAGGAATGTTGGGCAACAGGACGCCGCCTCGGAGACCATGTTCCTTTACCCAGCGGACGTCCTCAATGGCATCATCAATGTCGTTAAGGAAGATCTGGCCGATTCCAGCCCGCCGGTCCGGGAATTTTCGGCAGAAGTCCACCAGCCAACGGTTGTGCGCCCGCACGCCGGCCAAGCGATGTTCGTAGTCCTCGGGACTGGGAGGAGGTGCAAAGAGCACGAAACTGGGGAAGAAGGGCGGGATCGTGTTCGGGAAGATGACTTCGCCGACGACGCCGTCTTCTTCCTGTTGGCCGTTGCGCATCTCATTGTCCCAGTTGCGAAGCCGGCGCGAGTCGCCCAGGTCCTTGAAGGGATTCTTGTATCGCGCTCGCCAGGCGTCGAAGTCCTCAACGAATTTGGGGTCGAGGTACTCCCGGTAGGCGGCGTGGCTCCCCCCTGCATGGCTATCGGCAGTGACGATGGTGTAGTGGCCGTCGGCCCTGTCGATCGTTTCGTTGCCGGTCTTCATGCGTGCTCCCCTCTTGATTGGCCCATTCCTGACTCTTCTGTCAGGGGCCGACCACCATTTGTCAGAATCTTGCGCATCCGATCATCCCCATGTCACTGCGACAATCAGCCCACGCGTTTCGTATCTTATATGCATAGTGGACAACGCCAGCAGGGAGGTGGCGCCGTCCACGGCCATCATCGACCGCTATTTAGCGGCTCCGTCCGAGTCGGGTGCGCAGGCGTTGCGGGGCAGCCGCGAACTCAGGGCGCCCCATGGACCATTGCTGAGCAGGGAACTCGAGGGCGACGGCATCAGACCCGTGGTGCACTGCTGCGCTGGCATCGAGCGTCGCGCGGACGCGCTCCGCCAGGGGACGATCCAGATCCGCTGCCCGCGTCGCCAGCTCTAGCGCCGCCTCCAACAGGTCACTTTCAGGCACGCAGCGCCACGCCAACCCCCGGTGGGCCGCCTCTTCACCGTCAAGTGCCTCGCCGAACAAGGAGAGTGCGACCGCCCCTTGCCGGCCGATACGTTGGCGCAACTGCCAAAGATGCCCCCCACCCGGATGGAGGCCGATCGAAAGAAACCGAGTCTCGAATCGGGCCAGGGGTGAGCAGACGATCAGATCGCAGGCCATAGCCAGGTTCATGCCGGCTCCGAGGGCGGGCCCGTTGACTGCCGCCACCGTCGGCAAACCACTCTCGGCAACCGCAAGGAAGCCGGCGTACATATCGCGGAGAGAAGCCTGCGGCTCGAACAGTTCGTCGACGGATCCTCCGGCCGAGAACACCGGCCCCGCCGCCGTCACGACCATAGCTCCGACATCCCCATCGGACGCCACGTGGCGCACCACTTCGGTCAGTGCCTGGGTCATGGATAACGACAATGCGTTGCGGTCAGATGGATGGTCGAGCGTCACAATGGCGACGCGGTCGCGGCGCTCGAGTCGTACGTAGCCCGACGCCTGAGAAACTCCCATCCCTTCGGGCTGGCTCATTCTCACAATGTATACAGCTGTGCCGCACGAGAGACAGGCCGGGCTTGCTTCCGGCGATGGGCAACCCGAGACGATCCCTGCTGCCTTGGCCCGCGCCGTGGACGGGTTCGGGGACGACGAGGCCCTGGTCGACGGATCGACCCGGCTGTCGTTTCGCCAATTGGCCTCACAGGTCGACCTTGTGGCCCGTGCCATCGTGGCCAGCGGCGTCGAGAAGGGTGACCGAGTAGCCCTGTGGGCGCCCAACGGTGCCGAGTGGGTCATCACGAGCTTCGCCGTCTATGCCGCCGGTGCGGTGTTGGTGCCACTGAACACCCGCTATCGCGGTGAGGAGGCGGGGCATGTGCTGCGCACTTCGCGCGCGCGCCTTCTCTTCAGCGTCACCGACCTTCTCAGCACGAACCTCGTCGAACTGCTCGCCGACGTCCCCGGGCTCGAAGGCCTGGACGAGACGGTGGTACTGGAGGGAGCGGTACCGGCGAGGTGTCTACCGATGGCCGAGTTCAAGGCGCGAGCCACCAAAGTCCGGCAGGCAGAAGTGGATCGCCGACGCGCCGCCCTCACCGCTGACGATGCATCCGACATCATCTTCACCTCCGGCACGACCGGCAGGCCCAGGGTGCCGTCCTGGGCACGGCGCCAGTGTCGGCACCTACCTGGCCTGGTCCGAACTGGTGGGACTCCGCCGAGGTGATCGCTATCTCTTGGTGTATCCGTTCTTCCACACAGCGGGCCTGAAGTCCGGATTGCTCGCCTGCGTCCTACGGGGCGCCACCATGGTGCCTCATGCCGTGTTTGAGGCCGGCCGATCCGACATAATGGGACCGGTACCGCCCCAGGTGGCCAGGCATGCGTGCAGCCTCGCATATGATATGTACATGGCATCCGCTGCGAGCAGCTCCACGAGCAAGGCGCACGGCAAGACGATCGGCAGTCGCGGGATGAAGCTCGTCCGCACGCCGAGCGGGGAACACATCGCCTCGCACATCCGGCGTTTGATCTTTGAAGGCTTACTCCGCCCGGGTATGCGGGTGCCGCAGGATACGATCGCCAGCGATCTTGGCGTGAGCCGCATCCCGGTCCGAGAGGCGTTGATCGTCCTCGAACGCGAGGGCTGGGTCACCAACGAGATGCACCGAGGCGCCTTTATCAACGCGCTCAACGAGCAGTCTGTCCACGACCACTACGAGCTCTACGGTCTGATTTTCGGCTTCGCGGCTCAACGAGCGATATCGCGTGGGGCAACGGACCTGCCCGAGCGCCTGGCGGAGATACAAGCTGAATTCGCTCGGGCCACTACCCCTGACGAGCAACACCGCCTGTCACTCGACTTCCATGGATCGATCCTCAAGGTCGCGGCGTCACCCCGGATCGATGTGGCCATACGAGCCATGTCGGCTCTGGTGCCGGGCAACTTCTTCGATTCGGTGCCCGACGCGGTAGACGTCCAGAAGCGCGGGTTGGCGGCCATCGTGCGGGCCATGAAGCAGGCCGACGGAGAGAAGGCCTCGGCCGAGTATGTGAAGTTGATGCGGCAGGTCGGGAACAAGGTGGCGCAGCTCTTCGATGAGCGGTCCCTGTTCGAGCCGGCGGCCATCATCGCCTGACGCCCGGCCGGTCACGCAGGCCGATTTTCTCCCGGGGATGTGCGGCCGGGGGATCTACCGACGAGAGCACGGCGTAGCACCTTGCCGACCTCACTGCGGGGTAAGGCGTCAACGCGTAGGAAGGCGACCGGGGTCTTGTAAGCGACCAGGTGTTCCCGACAGAGGCGCTCGAGATCATCGTCCGGCGCGTCACCAACGACATAGGCGACGGGCACCTCGCCAAGCCGGTCGTCGGGAAGCCCGACAACCGCGACTTCACGCACTCCCGGTGAAAGGAGGAGGACCTCCTCGACCTGCCCTGGGAAGACCTTGTTGCCCCCACGGTTGATGACATCGCCCACCCGACCCTCAATCCACACGAACCCCTCATGGTCGATCCGGGCATAGTCCCCGGTACGGACGTGTCCCTCGGCATCGAGCCGGTCGTCGAGACTCTCGCCGTCGGCGTAGCCTGAAGCCATACGCGGCGGCCTGACCAGTAGCTCCCCGACCTCGCCGGCCGGCGCCTCCGAACCTTCCTCGTCCACCACCTTGATCGCCACCCCCGGATGAGGCCGTCCGGCAGCCCCGACCTTCTCAGGATGTTCCCTGGCGTCGGCCGCGGTCCAACCGATGACCTCGCCGACCTCGGCTTGCCCATAGCTATTGAGCACGATGACGCCGAACTTGTCGGAGAACCGACGCGCCGAGAGTGGGGAGAGGGGTGCAGTGATGCTCCGTACGTAGCGCAGTGGCGCCAAGGCACTCACACCCGGATCGTCGCAGAGCATCACCATGGCAGCGGGCGGTAAGACGGTGGATCGGATCGAAAAGCGACCCACCAGGACGGCGAACTCGGCGGTGGAGAACCGGTCCATCAGCACGAGCGCGGCCCCCGCACGCAGTCCAAACAAGACGTCGTAGATGCCGGCGTTGAGTGCCAATGACACGGGGACGAGATTGGGCGATGGGGGCCGAGCCGAGTCGGTGGGCTTCCCGCGCAGCGGGCCGAGCACCCGGTCCAGCAATTCCAAATAGCCAGAGTGGGTCTGCAGGATCGGCCTGGGTTGCCCGGTCGTGCCCGACGTCCAGGTCACGAATGCGATGTCGTGCGCATAGCGGGTGGGGTGCGGGTCTTCCGTGCGGATGCCGGTCGTGTCGATCACGGCGAAGGGGGCAGTCGCCGCCAGCACATGGTCGAGTTCAGCCTGGGGCTGGCGCACGTTTGCCGGCACGAACACCCCACCCGCCAGCCGGATGCCGAACATGGCCAGAATGAACTCGGGCCCGTTGGGCAGTTGGACGACCACCGCCTGGTCGGGTTCGAGACCTTCGGCGCGTAGCTGGGCGGCGACGGCTGCCGCGCCGGCACGTGCTGCGCCCGCAGTGACCGTGCGGTCGATCGTGCTGATCAGGGGAGCATCGTCACCGAAGGGGTGGGAGGTCAGCAGGTCCGCCAGGTTTCCCATCTCCGGCATCACGATCCCGACCATCCGATTGTCGTCCACCCCGAGCCCTCCCGACCGCCGGATGACTGTACATTATATTCGTTTCGGGTCTGAGATCCGAGGAGGGCGATGAGCGACAGCGCTATGGGCCGTGGAAGTGGAGCGCAGACTACGGGTGACACGGGGCAACCGGACAACCTCAGCTGGGACCCCTTCGACGAGTCCCTCAAGAACGATCCGCATCCGGTGTGGCGACGTCTGCGCGATGAAGCCCCCCGTGTACTACAACGATAAGTACGACTTCTGGGCCTTGAGCAGGTTCGAGGATATTGAACGGGCCCGTCGGGAGCCGCAGCGCTACAGCTCGGCGCACACCACCGTCCTGGAGATGATGACGGAGGAAGCCCAACGCGACGGTTCCATGATCTTCCTCGACCCGCCCGAGCACACGCTGCTCCGTCGACTCGTTTCCAAGGCATTCACGCCGCGGCGAGTGGCACAGCTCGAAGGCGAGATCCGGGAGCTCTGCGCCAGCCTCCTCGACGCCCAACAGGGGCGGGACAGCTTCGACTACGTACAGGACTTCGGAGCCCGGTTGCCGGCCACCGTGATTGCCGCACTCCTCGGAGTGCCACCCGCTGACCGTGAGGACGTCCGGCACCACATCGATCGGATGTTCCATCTGGAACCCGAAGTCGGCATGGCCAACGACGTTGCCGCGCAAGCCGGAGCCTGGCTCTACAACTACATCGGTACGCAACTCGAGGAGTGCCAAACCCACGCGCGCGACGACATGTTCACCGACCTCGTCCAGGCGGAGTTAACCGACCAAAGCGGCGTCACGCGGCGCATCACCCCGCAAGAGGGCACAGGGTTCGGCGTCTTGCTCATCGCCGCCGGTACGGAAACGGTCGCCCGCTTGCTGGGCTGGGCGGCGCTACTCCTGGCGGGCCATCCGGAGCAGCAGGCGGAGCTGGCCCAGGACTCGTCTCTGATACCCAATGCCGTCGAGGAACTGCTGCGCTACGAAATCGCCGTCACCCGTACAAGGTCGGTGGCTGACCGAGGAAGTCGAGCTCCACGGCAGGGTGATCCCCGCCGATTCGAAGGTGCTGCTGCTGACCGGTTCAGCTGGGCGCGACGAGCGGATCTACCCCGACGCAGACCGTTTCGACATCCGGCGGGAAATCCGCCTGCACGTTGCGTTCGGGTACGGCATTCACTTCTGTCTCGGAGCGACGCTGGCGCGCATGGAAGGCAAGATCGCGCTGGAAGAGACCTTCAAGCGCTACAAGAGCTGGACGGTCGACGTGGAGGGCGCCGTCCCGCTGCACACGAGCACCGTGCGGGGCTACCAGCAGCTCCCGATTCGCGACGTGAATTGACCCGACGCGATCCTCGTCAGGCGAGAGGCCGGAACCGTTCCGTGAGGGCGGACTTGTCCACCTTTCCGGCGAGGGTGCGCGGGAGGCAGTCAACATCGCAGGACGCGCCAACGAGAGTTCGCCGGCCCTCTTGTTCGAAGACATGTCCTGGAGCTATGCCGAGCCGCAAACCGCGCGAACCCATTCCGCCGGGCCTCGCTCACGGTGACTATCGATTCGACAATGTCGTTCTTGACCGGCAGTTCAAAGTGGCCGGAGTCCTTGATTGGGAGCTTTGCACGATCGGCAATCCGATTGCAGACTTCGCTTGGTCGCTTGAGTATTGGTCGAGTTCCGACGACCCGATCTCCTTTCTGGCCGATCCCCCAACGGCATCTGACATTTTCGTCAGCCGGGACGAGGTGATCCGTCGCTATGGGGCTCGCAGTGGGTTCGATCTTGGCGACCTGGCCTATTACCGAGTCTTTAGCTGGTGGAAGCAAGCATGCATCGTAGAAGGCGTTCATGCTCGATATCTCGACGCGCAACGACGTGGGCGGCCGCTCGCAAATGACCCGAGTGCTATTGCCCGACGTGTTGACACGCTGCTCGAGCATGCCGCCGAATTGGCGTCGGGCAGGCTCTGAGAGGACTCGACGATCTAACCGCTTGATCAAAGGACAACGTCGTCCCAGATCGTTCGTACCACTCCGTCTGGGTCGTGAAGGACCTCACATTCCGCATCGAAATTCATGACGGCCCGCTGCACCTCCTCATAACGCGGCCACTCGGGCAGGCCGGCGCAGTTAGGGTTACCGCTTCGGGCGAAGGCAATCCATGCATCCTGGAGGGTATGAACCAACTCGATTGGTGGGTCGTGACCTTCCAGCAGTCCGGCAGTCTGACCCGGCCGCCCGAACAGGAACGGAATCTCGATCCCATGGCATGCGCCGAACTTGCTGTTCTCCCCAGGGGAGTGCCATGAGAACCTGGCCATCCACACCCGCGGATCGTGGCGAATTCGGACTTCAGCCAGTCGGAAATCTGGCATATGTATGTTCTGATCCGTGAGGAACGAGACCAACCAATCGCTGAGCGATCCTTGGGGATCTGCGGTCCGATAGGCCTCGACGCCGGCCTTCGGGTCTGGGAGCGACAGGGCCATCATGGCACCGAGTTCGTTCTCGTCGCCCAATTGGGGCAGGACGCCCATAGCGGCAAAGACTTGGAGTTCGTCACGAGTGTGACAGATGAGCACCGGGACCTTTGCAGCTGACCCAGCCGCCACCTGGTCGATCACCGCACCATGGAGCACCACACCATCCAACGTCGGCGCGAAGGGGGTTGCACCGACGCCGAGGNNGAGGGAGCGCGGTCCGGTTCGATTAGAATCTGCACCGGGCAGTTGCAGCGGGAGGAGCGCCTGAGCGGCAAGGATGACGTCCACATCGGCTCCTTGGAGCTGTTCCACGGTTGTCACATTTACTTCTGCCATAAGTTTCGCCGTGATCTCGGCAGCCCATTCCGTGGTCCTAAGTCCCCACCCAGCGCTGCTCTGCAAGATGCAGCGATGAAACAGATCGCGGGCCTCGGGACTGGTCAGGAGGCAGCCCACGCTGTGCCCTCCGGCCGACTCCCCGAATATCGTCACGCAGCCCGGGTCGCCGCCGAAGCCGGCGATGTTGTCCCGGACCCATTTCAGTGACGCGACTTGATCGAGGATTCCGACATTGGCTGAGCCTTCGAAGCGCTCGTCAACGTGCTCGAGGTAGGAGAACCCAAGGGCGCCGAGGCGATAGTTGACCGTGACGACCACCACGTCGCCGCGTGCGCTGAGGCTTGAGGCGTCGTAGGCGCTCGCCGATCCGATCGTAAAGCCGCCGCCATAGAACCACACCATCACCGGTCGTCGGCTTGCATCGGCACCCGGGGTATAAACGTTCAGCTGGAGGCAGTCCTCGTTGTTGGGAGCCTGCTCAGCCGCGAACACCGCAAGCGGCGGCGGCAACTGTGGCGGAGAAGAACTCGCAGCGTCGGCTCGGCGCACCCCAGTCCAACGAGTCCCGGGCGAGGGCCGCCGGAATCGCCGTTCTCCGAGGACCGGCGCGGCGAATGGGATACCCAGGAACTGGGTGACGCCATCGCGATCAACGCCTTCGATGAGACCGGCGGTGGTCTGAGCACGGGCCGCACTCATGTCGTGCGGCGACAACAGCCGACGGACAAGTGTTGTCGGTTTCTACGGTGCATTCCCCACCACCATGTGCACGGTGCCTCGTCGACGCATGTCCTCCCCCTTTTTGGGTTGTAATGTGACCCCTGATTCAGGGTACATATTGATGAACTATAATTCACAGTCCGTCTGGTTTTCGGAGGACGCCTGCCCAGAACTGCCGAGGCACCTTCCTACCCCTGGGAGTGAGCGAGATCGACTTCGAACGGCCAACGGAGCAGTCCGCCCTCCGACCCAAGTACCCGCTGGTTGCCAAGGCTCACTTGCCGGCTGAGCGGCAGCAAATGACACCTTCTGACCGCAGTTGCGAGATTGTATATAAAATACTTGTCTACAGGAGTCCGGCATTCCAAGATCCCGGGTGGGGTCAGACAAGGCCACATTGGGGGGCACTTGCAAGGTTTTGAGCAGTGAAGAGGCGGGCGGGGGTGGTGAGCGTGATGCTGGCCATTTGCGTGCTGGCAGTCGCGAGTTACTCGAACGCCGCGGTTGCTCAGGCGTCTATACGGCCTATGTCGTCCCATGCCGTCGGCGTGCTTACGGATACGTTCGTCGATCATTCACGCGCGACGCCGGCCAACGGGGACCAACCGGAGATTCCCTCTCGCACATTGGTGACGACGATTTGGTACCCCGCACAAGGGAACGCCACGGCGAGCACCCCGATTCAGGGAGCATCGCCGGATCGCAGCGGTGGGCCGTACCCACTCATCGTCTTCGCCCACGGCCTCGGCGCGACTCCGCAATCCTACGAGGCCCTCCTCAGTCGCTGGGCGGCGGCAGGCTACGTGGTCGCAGCGCCGCGTTTCCCGCTCACCAGCACGAACGCGCCGGGCGGACTCAACCCCGCCGACGTCTTCAACCAGCCGGGGGACGTCAGCTACGTCATCACTTCAGTCCTCCATACCTCCGCCCAGAACACAGGCCCGCTCGCTGGCCTGGTCGACCCCCGCGAAATCGGCGTGGCCGGTCACTCGGACGGTGCGATTACTACGCTCGGATTCTTCAATACCTGTTGCCGTGACCCTCGGGTCAAGGCTGCCGAGATCCTCGACGGCGATCCACAGGCATACCCCGGGGGTCGTTACGATTTCAATGGGATTCCGCCAATGCTGATCGTGCACGGCACAGCCGACGCACTCCTGCCCTATGGCCAAATGGTCGGGGTGTTCAACAGCGCCAAAGCCCCCAAAGGACTGCTGGCGCTCAAGGGTGCCGGGCATGGCAACTGGCTCGTACCGAGCAGCAAATGGTTCAACAGCGCGTTGCAGACCACCACCGACTTCTTCGCCGCCTACCTCCGGGGGGACAAGACGGCACTGGCTCGCATCTCGAAGGACGGCCAGCGGGGCGTCAGCACGATGTACTTCGCCCCCAGTCCGGGATCGAAAACCACGATACCGATTCCCCCGCAGCCGAAGACCGATCTTCATGCCACAGTGACGCCCAACACAAATCTGTCCAATGGTCAGACCGTCACCATCCACTGGAGCGGCTACCTGCCCGGCAAGACAGTCAATATCGTCGAGTGTTCGTCGGACAGCGCCGCAGGCTGCGACATTGCGGGCGGCCGGATCCTCACTCCCGATCCCACCGGCGCGGGAACCACGACGCTCCAGGTCGTCGAAGGAAAGGTCGGCACGGGCAACTGCGACGCCGCTCACCCTGGGTGTCAGGTGGCGGTGAATGACGCCGGCTTGGAAACACCCTCGGCGACGGTGAGGATTCCGATCACGTTCGCCCCGTAGGTAATGCCTGGCCGATTATGAGAGCGTCATTGCGTCCCTGAAGGTCTCGGGGATACGGCCCGGGAATCCCACGGTCGCCGGCTACTGGGTCGGTTTGACCGCTGGTATCCCCGACCCCGTGAAGATCACCAAACGTCAGGTGGCCACCGTCATCGGGGCAGGCGTCGTCGGAGCCGTGGGTGCTATTGAGGTCAAGCGGGTGCTTGGCAGCGGCTGGGGCGCTCGTCGTCCATGAAGCATTCGACGCGCCTGTAACCCAGTAATCCGGCCGTCTTTCAGATGGAGACCGGTGCGCTCCACGACGACCATCTCCCAGTGAGCGGCGCGGTCTGGTCCCCGGATGCGTGGACCGCAACCGCCTTTCGCGATCCGTTCAGGTCGATGGTGCTGCTCAGAGACTTCGCAGAACGCGAAGGCGGTCGGCACGAGATCTCTTGACTACGTCCACGGTTGGTCCGGCGCGGTCGAAACCGTGGGGGCAACCAGGATGTACGTGGAGTTCGGCGGAGGTTCCGTCTGCGGTCAGTCGTCGGGCGTACTCGACGGATTCGTCACGGAGGATGTCCAGCTCCCCGACCTCGATGTATGCACCGGGGAGACCGGACAAGTCCGTGGCACGGGCCGGTGCCGCGATGGGAGGAACGTCATCGGTGCCGATGACGTTGCCGAGAAAGGCGTGCCAGCCGGTGTAGTTATTGTCGTAGGTCCATCCGGCGAAGGGAACCAGCGCAGCATCCGGGGAAGTCGTGCGATCGTCCAGCATCGGGTAGATCAGGATCTGCTTGGCGAGGGGCAGCGAGCGTTCACGGGCGAGCAGCGCTGTGGCGGCAGCAAGTCCCCCACCCGCGCTGTCTCCCATCACGGCTATGCGTGCCGGTTCGATGCCGAGTCCCTGGCTGTTGCTGGCGAGCCAACCCAGGGCGGCGAAGCAGTCCTCCCCCGGTGTCGGGTGAGGGTGCTCGGGAGCGCGCCGGTAGTCGACGGAGAGCATCGGTATGCCGCTGTCAGCGACATAGGCAGCAACCAAGCGGTCGTAAAGCTGCACTGAGCCCGCGATCATTCCGCCGCCGTGGAGATAGACAACCGCCGGACCCGCGTCGGCGGGATTGTGCCCTGGCGCGGTGTACCAGCGCACGAGCACGTGCGCGCCGTCACGGGAGGATACGGTGAAGTCTGTTCGGGTGACCGATTCTTGCTCTGGGAGTGAGGCTTCCAGTGATGCGACGGCTGCATCACTTAATGCACGCAAGCCCCGCCAGTCGGCGCGTACGCTCGGCATCGGAGGCAGATGGTCCATTGAGATCCCGGCGGCGAGGACTGCTTGCAGCAGTTCAGGGTCTAAGGCGAAGCTCATGCCAGCTTCTCTGGATCAGTCTGCATTGTCGACTCTGGCACCGCCAGGGCTCCCGGTGAGAAGAGATGCGACGGCACTTCCGTCGACTAGGAGATCGGTGCCGGTGATGAAGGTGGAGTGAGGACCGATCAAGAAGTCAACCGCGGCGGCGATGTCATGGGGCGTGCCGAGGCGTCCGGCGGCACTTCCGGCCACCATCTGACGCATCACCTCGCCGTAAGGACCCTGGAGCTCGGCCATGCCCATCGGCGTCGAGATAACCCCAGGGGAAATGGAGTTCACTCGAGCCCGCCGGCGACCCCAGACCACGGACGCGGCCCGCACCCGGAGCTGGTTGGCGCGCTTGGCGAGCCCGTACGCAGTCGCGGGGTCAGGAATCGCCTTGAGCGTCAGTTCGGGCAGGCCGAGCAAGTCCACGGTCGGAGTGGTCGCCAGTCGGCGCTCAAGATCAGGCGCTAGCGGTTGGAGCGAGCCCGCCATCGATGCGATGACGACTCCCGCTCCACCGTCTGCGATCGCTGAAGCGAAGGCATCGAGCATCCAGGCCGACCCGAGGAGATCCACCCGCAGGATCGCTTCGACCGAAGCCTGTACCGGGGACAACCCCGCCGTATGGNNATGGACAAGGACGTCGACCCGACCCAGCCCACTTGCCGTTTCTGCAAGGGAAGCGACCGAAGTCTCGTCTGACACGTCTGTCAGGTGTTCAACGACGCGTCAGCGAGCACGACCGTCGAGCCCGAGCCCAACCTCTTCGCGACGGCGGAGCCCATACCGCCTAGCCCCGTCACCACGACGACCCGACCACCCTCGCTCACACCAGCACTCCCTTCATCCCAACCACCACAGTCCCGGAGAATCTAGTGACTGGCCGACGCTAGCGTCGATGCTCGGCGATCAACCATTGAAACGCTCCTCCACTTGCCGCTTGGAACGTGGGATGTGCGTTCGCCATCGGATGCTGGTCGCTCGTGGTGCTCAGCGCGAGCGTACGGCTGTCGCGCTTAGGTCGACCGGTAGGTGCTTGACCCCCGGCGACGACGTTGGAGCACAACGGCGCAGATGGAACTCGTGCGGAACGCCCCTGGCGAAAGTGTCGCGATCGAGCAAATCGATGTTCTGGAGCTTCATAGGCGGCCACCCCCGCGTACCCTTGTGATCTCTGCTGTCCCAAGCACCGGGACGCGGTCATGTCAGAGCCATCCTTCGTCGGCGAGACCGAGATCGGGCCAGGGACCGGCTGCTATGGGCTGGCAATTCCCCCATCCCACACCGCCCCCAACCGGATCCTCGATGCGGATCGCTGTGTCGCGGATCTGGTGAAGCCGTCGCGCCATATCAGGTGTTCTGCAATCGAGGATGCGTTCACCGTCGAGGTGAAGGTCTCCCCGGAACTCTCCATGATGGTGTCCGTCGAAACCGAAGTACAGACCTGCCCCGAGTTGAACCCCCGTGTCGCCCAGGACATTGATGGTGAGAGGTCGTTCGGTCCCGTCCTCCATGATTGCCAGAAGAGTGCCGCCCACCAGCCTGCGATTATCAGGCTGGAACCGTAGGTCCGGGCGCATGGCGACGATCGCCTCTCGACGGCCGTCAGGATGCTCGACCCCGGCGGTGACTGAGATCTGATCGACGCCCGATACGGAGAACCGCGTGAAGTGCAGATGCATCGCGTACCGTGAACCATCGGGCCGCTCCAGAAGCACAGGGCACCAGATCATCATGAAACCGACACCCGACGGGATCGCCGATACCGCACCTTCAACGTCCACCGGTGGTACGCCGACGTCGTAACGGACCCCCCAGGAGTGATCGCGAGTCGATACCCATGCGTCGGAACGGATCTCGATGCGTTCGCCGTCTATCTCTACCCACCCCGACGCAACACCCGTTTGGTGGTAGCGAACTAACTCCGCTGAGGTCCGATACTGGCTACGCAGGTGGGTTCGCTCTTCGACGAACGGCGGCACGATCGCCTCGAAGAGCCAGTCGAAGGCCAACGGCTGACATTCGTTCGGCTCGAGTCGAAAACGTACCGTGCGCATCGGTTCGATGATCTCGTAGTGCACGGGTCCGATCGCCGTGACCGCGGGCGACGGGGACAATCGTCGGCTCGCTCGAACGGTTATCTGCTCAGGCCCGCGACTCATCGCGGCATAGCCGTCCATCACGTTGCGATTCGTGTACTTCCCCAATCCGAACCCGAGCTGCAAGCTCCCGTCACGGGCCATGGCCATGGCGCAGACCTTCTCGGTCCACGAAGGATCCGTCGTACCCACGACCGCGAATGTGTCGGCCGTCTGGTGGGTGAATGCTTCGTCTGCAGCGAGGATCTCGCCGATGGGGTTCATCGCTATTGGCTTCCAGTCATCTCGTTGTGGATGGCGGTCTGAGAAATCAAGGGTCGGTCCTCCACGGCAATCAGAGGCCCACGCTGGACCAGTAGGAACCGTCCAACATTGCTTCGAGGGTCGAACGATGCATGATCAGGTCGTCCACGTCTGCGGGGCGAGATGCCTCCCCAAACCAAATGGCGCGTTCCGCCACCCGCCGCATGTTGAGTCCGTGGCGCACCGCGGCGTAGAACATATGCCAGGTGAGATCGCCGGGCTCCCTCCCCGACCATCGGCCGTAGACCTCGCGGACGTCGGGCGGTCGGAGCATGGCCGGAAGGCCCGGAGATCCGAGCTGCACCGCCAGGTCGTGGAAGAAGCGGTGGAGATAGCACAGCCACCCCAGGTCCACTTCGGGGGGTGCTACCTCGGCCATCTCCCAATCGAGCACCGCGACGACCTGAAAATCGCGGAACAGCATATTTCCGATGCGGGCGTCACCCCACGACAGGGCATCGCCACCTGTATCGGTGGGAAGGTTGTCGTGGAGCCACGAGAAGCAAGCGGTGAGCAGAGGAGAAGGTTCCTCAGAGACCATCACCTCGTGATAGCTGTTCCAATGATTGAGGCTCCGCTCGAGCGAACTAGCTCCTGCAACGGGGTGCTCCAGGTACCTGAGATCGTGGCGATCCGGGGTGATCGAGTGGATCCCAGCCAGCGCTCGAACAGCGGAGGCCTCGAGCATTTGACGATTGGCGTCGCTGCCGGCGAAGACCCAGTTGTCGCCAAAGGTGTACGGCAGCACGTCGGGCGGGACCAACCCGTCCACCCTCGACATCACGAAGAAGGCACCCCCGAGCACCGCGCTATCAGGCTCGTACCACAGTGCCTCGGGCACCGGAACTGCGGTGTGCTCCCCCACCAATTGCATGACCCGATGCTGCATACCCAGGTCGTAGTGGGTGAACACCGGGTGCGCATCCGCGGGCGGCTCGATGCGGGCCACCAACCGGCGATCGATGCTCGCACCGCTTTCCACCCATCGGGCCGTGAAGAGGAGGGTCTCTGAAGACATGCCGTTACTCTCGGGGATAGAGGCCTCGCGGATCGTGGGATCGCTGCCCCTGGGCAGCCGGTCTGACAGCCAGCGCTGAAGTCGTTCGGCCACCTCCCGCGGATCACGGGTCGACCGGGTGATCCGGTCGGCATCCTTGGCCCCTCCGTTAACCGAGTTCATCACGGTTGCGGCTTCCAGACCCGTCGGGTCGAGCCCCTCCCTACCACGCTCCGAACGTCCACCGCGGTCATCCGACGAAGCTCGTCGAGCGGCGATGCATGACGGTCATCGCGCTCTGCAGCTCCTGGTCCAGCTCTTCGGCCCGACCCTTCAGTGTCTCGATCAACAGGTGTTGCCTATCCTCGAAGAAGCAGTCAAACGCCGCTGTCGAGAACCCGGAAGAGGCAGCGATCTTCCGACGACAATCGTGACGGGTACCGTCCCCGCCGAATACCGTCCCCGCTACGTCGAGGATCTCTATTCGGCTTAGCGCCGGACGCGACGTGCGCCGCTCGACTCGGGGACCCCGTTGCGCCTCGGACGCACTCAAAGAACGAGCGCCACGGGGTGGTGCGCTTCGCCGCCGCTGTTCACCCGCGTCTGGAACGGCACCGTCGCGCCGGCGCGAATCCACCTGGCAGGGCCTCCTGACCACGCCTTGGGCAACGCCGCATCCGCAGATTTCACGACTTGGCAGGGCAACCCCCCTTCGAGCCGGCGCGGCACGCGTGCGACCCCCCTGAAGCCACCCAGTCACCAGGCTGATCATGTCATTACTATACTGAATATCTGTTCGACTGACCGGGTCGATACGGGACTCCAGTTACGCCTCCAGGGAGAGAGAATGAACGGGCCGAGGGCCCCGCCGACTATCCCGCCAGCCGCGTCGTGGCGGCGCAAATGAGCGCGGCATGGATCAATTTCGCCCGCGCGGGCGATCCCGATCATGCCGGGATACCCCACTGGCCGGCCTACCGGCTACCAGAGAGGATGACGATGATGTTCGAACGCGAGCCTAAGGTGGTTCCCGACCCCAACGGCGAGAATCGCGCCGCGTGGGACGGGATCATCTAGCTCCTATTGTCCCAGAGCTGAGGTTGCACATCATGGGAACACCTATGGGTGCAGCGAAGTCGCAGAATGTGTCGATAAGGGTTCGGATATTGATCTCCCCGGGGAACCGCTCACCCGGGTTGTCCTCACGGATCTTCTCGAAAGCACCGGCAGCATTCGCCTTGGCACTGATCGGACGCCGACGTAGGTAGACAGTCTCATGGCCAGGCGCCACGAGCTCTTCCGTATGCAGCTTGCTCCGCGATGACGAAGGTCCAACTGCTATGAGGACCTCCACTACAATGGCTTACTTGACCGAAACCCAACCAGATCCTCCTGCCCAACATCCCATCGTGTTCGGCGAGGACGGCATCCGAGATGGGTCGCTCCGCAAAATGCCGACTTGGCAGGTTTATCCACTGCGGCCATCTATCTGTTCTTTGAGAATAAACAGGAACTCTTGTCCGAGACTTGTACGCGACGCGCCGACGAGTGGGAGAGCGCCGTGCGTGATGCGGCCGGGAGTGATCTGGCGTAATGCAGTGCGAGTCGCTTGGGGGATCCCAGCCGGCTCATTCTCCATAACGTGCTAGGTGGGATACGTCTCGTGTTCGGCCGTCAGGTGTGGCTACGAGGTGTTGCTGAGACCTGAGTCGTTACGTGAACTTTGGGTGCCGATCCTTTCATGACGCTGCTCCCTCTTCGCGAAGGGCGTAGCTGTGCTGCAGGCCGCTCGAGACTCATGAGCATTCGTTCACCCTGAGGCTGGCTGCGCTGAGTTCCGACAGCTACGCCGCAATGGCCGAAACATCTTCAATGGTGGTCCGGCTACGCGGCCAAGAGATCGGCGAAGACACCTGGCGCCTTCGTGCAACGCCAGCTGCCCCATTCTCGATCCGCCGGCTTGCCGGACGCCGCAGAACCATCGTTGGGTGAGCGTTGTTCTGGCGTTCGGCGGAAATAGTGCCGTCAGCCGTACGGTTCTTCGGGAGGTGGTCGAACACCGAAGGTTGAACGGCACCCGAACCATCACAGTGGGGAATAGCCAATGACTCTCGGAGACCTGAACCGACTCTCTGTGGAAAAGGCCGATTCGACAAAGATGGCGACTGATGTGGCTCCGGTGGGGGGTCACCATGTTTCGGGCCTCTACACGAATATGTTGGTGGACAACCTGGCGCAGAGCCTCTCGGCGGGTGCGATTCAGGAAGTTCTCAACAGGGCCGGCGAGACCCGCACCCTCGAGGAGCTTTGCAACTCGTCGTCTTGGAGCTCCTATGAACAGTTCAGGAGGTTGCTCGAAGAGTCCGAGATCGCAATGGAGTCGGCTGTTGGCGAGGGCGAGAACAACGCGACAACCCTCAGGCTCGTCAATACAGAGATTGCTGAGAGCGTCCAGGCCCTTGGCTCGCCGGGCGCAGTCCTGGCGACCGGCGACGGCAAAAACCCTTTGGTGCCGATTCGGCGTTACGAAATGACCGAGGTGGGGCCGACCGAGTGGACCATTGGTGAGTGGTTCATTGACGGGTTCGCGCCGTATCCGGAGTTCTGTGAGTTCGCGGCTGGGCAGTACAAATTGATCCCGATGTTCTTCGGCTTCCCGCCGGCGCAGGTCATCGAAGAGAAATGTCAGTGCCGAGGTGACGATGCCTGCCTCTTTCGAGTGACCTGGGAGAACGTCGACGGGGAGACGTCACGCATCGAATACCTCGAGATGCATACCCAACTGCTCGAAACGCGCCTCGAGCAGTTGCAGGCCATGGTCACGGATCTCGCTTCTAACGAACAGTACGAGGATGTGCTCCAGGGAATCGTCGGCTCCTCGTTGCGGGCAGTCGGTGCGGGCGGCGTTCTGCTGGCACTCGAGCCTCGATTGGGTAGTCCGCGGAAGATCTACTCCGAAGGACTCACTCAAGCAGACGCGGATTCGATGGCACACGACCTCTTGGAAGGGGGTGCCGGTCGAGAGGGAACATTCGGCGTCGAGGTGGCATCGGTCCGCCGCCACTACGGGGTTCTTGCCGTCGACGAGCGCGGCGGAGTCTTCACCTCGCAATCCCGAGGCACCCTCGAGACCTACGGCCGGCTGGCTGCGGCGACCCTCGATGCCGCCGACGCCATGGAGGATGCTCGGCATCAGGCCAGCACCGCCCAGGCCCTGTTGGGCCTATCCACGTCGCTGGCCGAGATCGTGAGCACCGAAGAGATGGCTTCGAAGGTGGCCCGGGCAGTGCCGAACGTCATCGACTGCGATCGGGCCGCCGTGTTCCTGAACGACGGGAACTGGCTGGGCACCGGTGAGGAAGGGTTCAAAATAGTGGCCTCGGTCGGCTACCCCGATGATTTCGTGGGATCGATTGGGGCACGGTCCTACAGTGGAGCCCCGCCGGATTCGATATCTGAGAACGGACTCACACGGACCCTCTGGTCCGAGTCGGGCTCGGCAGCCAGTGTTTCCGCACCGATCACGGTAGCCGGGGAGGCGATCGGCTCCATCCTGGTCGGCGTGACGAGCGATCCGGAGCGTTTGGCCATCACCCCGAGGTTGGCCGACCGGCTAAAGGGCCTGGCCGCCCAGGCGTCCATCGCCATTGCCAACGCCCGGCTGGTCGACCAGATCCGCTTCCAGGCGATGCACGACCCGCTGACCGGGCTGCCCAACCGAGCGCTCATTCTCGACCGCACGGAGCAAATGCTGGCCCGGGCCCGTCGGACCGCGGTGCCGGTCGCCGCCCTGTTCATCGACCTCGACGGCTTCAAGGACGTGAACGACACCCTCGGCCACGGTATCGGGGACCAGCTCCTGCGGGCGGTCACCGAGCGGCTCTCGCTCACCATGCGGGAGAGTGACAGCATCGGCCGGCTGGGCGGTGATGAGTTCGTAGTGCTGGTAGACGGGACGACCGTGGACGCCGGTCCCGAGTTCATCGCCGAACGGCTGCTCGAGGTCCTTAGGGCCCCGTTCGATCTGGAAGGAGTACCCAGTGGCCCGCTCACACTGACAGCCAGCATCGGGATCGCCGCCGGCACTCGGCCCACGGCCGCCGAGATGCTCCGGGACGCCGACATCGCCCTCTACGAGGCCAAGGCAGCCGGCAAGAACTGCTTCGTCTGCTTCCGACCCGAGATGCATTCGGCCGTCCAGGACCACCACCTGCTCGAGATGGAACTTCGAGAGGCCCTGCCGAGTCACCAGTATTTCCTCCTCTACCAGCCGATCTTCAACCTGGCCAGTGGCGAGACAACCGGTGTCGAGGCCTTGTTGCGCTGGCGTCATCCCCGTCGTGGCGTGGTGCAACCTGATGCCTTCATTCCGCTGCTCGAGAGCTCAGGGATGATCGTCGATGTCGGTCGGTGGGTACTCGAGGAAGCCTGTCGACAGGGGGCGCGCTGGCACGCCCTCGGCTACCAGGTCGACGTTTCGGTCAACGTTTCCGCTCGCCAGCTGGAGACCGGCCGGCTGATCGAAGACGTCCGGTGCGCGCTCCACACCTCCGGATTCGAAGCGTCATCCCTCATTATCGAGATCACCGAGACGGCCATCATGAAGGACGTATCGGCCGTCGTGCCGCGGTTGGGTGCGCTCAAGGGCACCGGGGTTCGCATCGCCATCGACGACTTCGGGACCGGCTACTCCTCCCTGGCCTACCTCCAGCAGTTCCCGGTCGACAGCCTCAAGATCGACCGCTCGTTCATCTCGTCGATGGCCGACTCGCCCGAGTCCGGAGCGCTGGTCCGCACCCTGGTCCAGTTGGGCAAGGCTCTGGGTCTCGAGACCCTGGCAGAGGGGATCGAGGCGTGCCAGCAGTACTCAGACCTCCAGCGGGACCAGTGCGATTGTGGACAGGGGTACCTGTATGCCCGCCCGCTCGAGGTGGATGCCGTCGACGTCTTCCTCGCCGAGCGGTCCGTCTCGGTCAATTCGGCCTCGGCGACGACGCACGACGTCGGAACCCTCTAGGAAGGTTTTGCCGGCGAANNACACTTGAGTCAGGTTTCATGCAGTCAGGCCAACTTCTCCCACCATGTCGACGATGACGGATTCGAGTATGTCGAATTGGCGGCGGGCGAGTCGTTTCCGGCGATTCGAGCAGCGGGCACGCGTGAATCGCACGGCGCGCCGGCAAGGGCAGAGCGTGTCGCTCCACCCCGTGAGTCGTCGGCCGGTGCCGACCACGTGTGCCTGCAGGTGCTGAGCGAGGACAGGTGGGGGTACGACCCTCCCCTCAGGAAAGGCCCGATGAGCTGCGGCAGCTCGGTCAGAGCAGCGACAGCGAGTCGAGGTCACGGAGTGCCGCGCAGCAGCGGTGCGACATCGTGGCGAACATCCGGTCACCGCGTTCGGTGGGTGGGGCGAACATGGCGCCGAGTACGGTGATCAGCGGCCCCTGGAAGAGTCCCCACCGGTAGTCCTCGAAGCATTCGTCAAGCGAGTAGCCGCCGACGCCGTGTCGCAGGAGCGCGGCGTGATAGGCGGCCACCAGGGCATCGTCGTTCGCAGCGCGCTCCACCGGGTCCATGCAAGTACCCAGGAAAAAGCCCAGGTCGCGGGCGGGCAGCCCGACACTGAGCAGCGGCCAGTCGACCGCCGCGCAAGGATAGCCCCCCCGGGGTGTGGCAAAGGTCAGGTTGTCGAGCCGATAGTCGCCGTGGACCAAGCCGAAGCGCTCGGTCCGCCCGAGCAACCAGCCGGTGGCGCCCTGGGCAAACGCCCGCAGTACCTGGCGCTCGCTGTCAGATACCGAGAACCTCTCGAGGAACCCCTCGGTCATCTGTTCGAGCAGCGCCGCTATGCCCGCCGCGTTGCTAGCGCCCATGGGGGTGAGCAAGTCGAGATGGCGCAACGAGTTGTCGCACCAGCGAGGCCCGTGGAGGCCGGCCAAGTTGACCACCGCGTCCTGAGCCTGCGCGGCGCCGCAACCGGCAATTTGGTCACCCTGCGCGGCGGGGGCAAGATCTTCGAGGAGCAGGACGAAGCTCATGCCCTCCTGATCAGCGTTGGCATACACGCACTCCGGCGTGCGGATGGCGACGGTAGAGCGCAGCTCACGATAAAAGCGCACCTCGGTGAGGCTCCCGAGCGCCGAACTGGCCCGTGCATCGGGGTCGGCAATAGGGAGCTTCGCTACCAGCGAAGCAGGACCCTCACCCTGTGAGTATCCGACCGTGAGGCGGTAGCAACTCGACATCTGACCGGTGCCGACCGGACTGAACGACACGTCAGACACCGTGACATCGAGGCCCCCGACCCGGAGCGCGGCGGTGAGCCAGGACGGTGTGAGCTGTTCTGGCGTGTCGACGAGTTCGGGTTTCGGTAGCGACGCGGCGGTCACCTCAACGCCGCACCGGGGGATCAAGGAAGCCGGTGAGACCGGTCGGTTCATGGGGGCCGATGAGAGCCTGTTCCAGTACGCCGATCCCGGTGCGGTCACCCATGCGGGCCAACACCACGTTCTGGAGGTGCCAGGTGCTCGGATCGGGGTCCTTGAAGTCCTCGAGTTTGATCGACTCGTAGCCCACCGCCAGCTCACCGTGGATGGAGCCGTGGCCCCATTCCGGATGGCTATAGCCGATGCCACGCATCCGGAAGCTATAGAGCGTCTCCAGGGTGATCTGGTGCTTGGTGCCGTCGGGGTGAACGAGGTCGAATACCGCGCTGCGAATGATTCGTGATTGCGGGTAGAAGTCGAGCTCGTATTGCATGTTGAGCATCGTGGTGGAGTTGTCGACCCCTATGCCCCAGGTAGGTGACTCAGGGCTTTCCAGCACGGGGACGAAGAGCGTGCTCTCGACCCATCGGGTGCCGTTCGGCCGCTCGTGCAGCGCCAGGTGGGTGCACAGATCATCGAAGTACAGGGGCGCCCACAGCCAGAACGCCCCGCCGCCGAAATGGGCACGGTTCGTGGGGATGGGGGTGGAGAGGCCCCGCATGCCCCACGAGCGGTCGCGGGTCCCGAACACCCGAGCCGGGTCCACCGCGATCGAGCGGTCGTCGACGGTGACCGCGCCTTCCCATGTGCCCCACTGAGTGAGGCGCGTGTGTTCGTTCACGACGATGCCGTCGGGAGTCACGTTACGCTGTCGGGGTTCTTCCACCACCACGGTGCGCGCCCGCCAGGTGAGGTCGGCCGTGAGCCCCGATTCGTTCGGCGTGACGGTGAAGCGCAGAGATCGCATCGGCTCGATCACGTCGACGCGGATCGGTCCGACCTCTGTGGAGCGATCGAGTGGCATGCGCCCCGAGGCGAAGACAGAGTGCTCCACACCGTCGATGACGACGCTGAGCGCAGCATCGATCACACCGAGAACCGGATAGTGGCCCATGGCCCCGCCAATGTAGAAGGCGCCCTCGCGCTCGTGGGCGTTGAAGAAGTAGCGGTCGTAGTGATTGGGATTGCCCGACGATGGTGTCGCCACCGGATCGGCGTCGGCATGGATGGGGAAGTCATCCCAAGGCGTCAGCATAGGTGCTGGTCTACAACATTGTGAGCGCGCGTTCAATTTTCGGAATTGTAGTCCAGTTCATGCTCGCTGTATTTCTGGTCATCAACCTCAACTAGACGCGTGGCGAGTCGGGACTCGGCCTCCCGCTCGCATTCCCAACGAACGGTAACGTCTCCGGCCCGCCGCCTGTCTACATCCTCAACTCTGAGGCCGATCCCCTTGCGGGCGTCGGGCGAATTGTACGCACTCGAGTTCGAAATTGCGCGTGTCACTGTCACTGTGGAGTTCGACCCGGGCACAGAGCACGGGCATTTCAACGAGCCCTACGGCGCCAGCGCCCAGCAAACCCTTGAGCAAATAACATGCTGGCTGAAAAATGGCTCGACCGTTTTGCGCGCTTATGTCCTTCAAGCAAGGTATTCGCCACATATACACAACAACTGGGGGCAAACCCTCTGGCATCGGGAACGCGCCACTGTCCAAGCCGACCCGTTATCGCGAAGCGCCACCTGGAAGCTTCAGGTTGTCGGCCGTTCCTTATGTTCTTCGAAGAACGGCGTCACCGGGGCTGCCTTCCTCGGTGACGACAACTCGTCGAAATGCATGAGCCGCGAAGTAGCCGACGAGTATTGCGGCCTCCTCAGCGTGACCCCCATTTGCGAGCGAGAAGCGTTACGGGCTGGTAAAGCGCATTGTCCCCGCCATTGTGATGTACGGG
The DNA here is from genome assembly GCA_003133545.1 of Acidimicrobiaceae bacterium. GTDB lineage: Bacteria > Actinomycetota > Acidimicrobiia > Acidimicrobiales > RAAP-2 > Bog-473. The sequence continues at coordinate 26,023 of PKYA01000109.1, forward strand.
CGTGTGCCTCGTTGATCACGGCTCGGGGAGTGCAAGGGCGTTATTTGTCACACCAGTCGACAATGCGAGTGTGCAGGCCCGTTCGACGAGGTCTGCGAAAGCGGCGATCACATTGTCCGCCTGACCGAGGGGCAATCCTATTGACGTGGCTTGCAACGATCTCGACTGGCAGAGTCGGCCCTCCCACATCGAGTCCTCGATCGCCAGGATGATCGATCCAGGTACTCGCGAAGGTCATCGCCAGTCGGCATGTCCGAAAGGAACCCGACACGGACCGTCGCGTCGCCGGGCACATTACGATGCCCTCCCGGGAGTCAGAACGATACGCCCTCCGAGGACCGTGATGTCCGAGATGGTGGGTGTGCGATCTTGTGTAACTGGCCGGCGGTGCTCACCGTTCATTCGCGTGCAATCTCCACTTTTGTCTCCTCGTCTTCGAGTGCCTTGAAGGTGTGCTCGACGCGGCCTCGGAAACGTCCTGGGCGACGATCAGGATTCCAATCACGTTCGCCCCGTAGGTGAGGCTGGCTCATTAGGGGCGCGCCGTGTCATGAGTCGAAGATCTTGGTGAAGTAGGGGCGAACCGACGGGCGGGACACCTCCGTCAGTCAACCACCCAATGGCAGAACTTGACAACCAGTCAGGATTGAGCAGCACCGCGGCTGGTTGACGTGCGCAGGCCCCGCTCGACATACGTCAGGGCCCGCTCCGTGGCCTCCGGAAGCGAGTCGATCCCACCGGCAAGCCAGAGCCGGAGGGCGTGTTCGGCGGCGGCGAGCATCGACGCGGCGATGACTCCGGGCTGAAGGTGGGTAGCGGGATCGACGCCGAGACGAGCCGCGAGGAGCTCTGTAATCACCCGCCGGTGCGCCGCCGCGATCCCCGAAACGCGGGCGAACAGCAACGGATCGCTCGAGATGACCTTCGCCCAGTCCGCGAATGCCTCCCGATCGTCGTCCCTCACCTGCGAGAGGATGGCGCGGCGGAGGGTCGCTACCACTGGTTCTTTGGGAGGCCTCGCCTCGATGTAGCCGGCGATGCTGTTGATCGCCCGTCGCAGCTCGCCGACCAGCACCTCCTCTTTGGTCGGGAAGTGGCGGTAGAAGGTCCGAGCCGAGATCCCGGCTGCCGCGGCGATCTCCTCGACCGTGACCGCCTCGTAGCCGCGCTGAGCAAACAGCGCGAGTGCAGCGTGCTCGACCTCGCGCCTGAGCTGATCTTGCCGGCGCCGGAGGAGCGAAGGGAGGCCCGCCGGTTCGTTGGCAGCGGAAATCATCTTGGCAAGCTATCGCTGCTGCATGTCACTGGCCCCCTTGACGTCGCGGCCTGTCCCAGCAATCATGACACAATACGTCATCATGTCACTACGAGTCAGTCAACGGCGAACCTGGAAGGAAGACAGTGACGATCACTGAGCAGACCGTCGCCGGCCCGGAGGCGCCTGGACCTGACGGCTTGACGTGGCCACCGGCGTGGTGCCCCTGATCGTGAAGCGAGAGGTGTCGGCCGTTGAGATCACCGACCATTTCTTGGGAGGGATTGACGAGCACCAGCCGACTCTCAAGGCGATCTTGCATATCGATGCAACGCTCAGCCGGTGTGTCGATTGGCTCCTGGTCCGCCATCCTTTTCGAGGAGATTCCTATGGTCACATTGAAGCGGCGGGCGGCGGTGACCCGGTGATGGTCAATACGGTGGCGCTACAACAAACCGACGCACCTGGCTGCAGCACTCGTACAGCCCCCCGATGGAAACGTGGCGCCCTTTACGGCTTCACGTTATCCCACGATCAAATATAGTATACGAAGGACACTGCGGGGAGTCAGATGGGCCGGTGTTCGCAAGCGGCGGCAACCAGGAGTCCTGAAGGGGGTGGCGATGGCGCCGACGCAACAGATCGCAACGCTTGACCAGCCCCCGGCCGGTGGAGGCGCCCTTACGGTCAGGGGGATATCGGTGTCGTTCTCGGGCGTCGTCGCCCTGAGCGACGTGTCCCTCGAAGTGGCCCGGGGTGAGGTGCTCGGCCTCATCGGCCCCAATGGCGCCGGGAAGACGACCTTCTTCGACGTGGTCTCGGGCCTGCGTGAGCCCAGCCGCGGCAGCATCTACTTCGACGGGGAGGAGGTAACCGGTCGCTCCGCGGTGTGGCGGTCGCGGGCCGGCCTGCGCCGGACCTTCCAGCGCCAGCAGGTGTTCGGCCGGTTGTCGGTCGAGGAGAACCTGCTCTGCGCCCTCGAATGGAGGGGTGGCGGCGGCGGCATCCTGGCCGATCTGCTGGCGCTCCCGCCGCGGCGGCGCATCGAGCGGCGTCGTCGGACTGAGGTCGAGTGGGTGATGGAGCTGTGCGGGTTGGGCGCGGTTCGCCACGCCATGGCCGGCTCCCTCCCCATCGGCACGGCCCGGATGGTCGAGTTGGGCCGCGCCCTGGCCGAATCGCCGTCGTTCCTCCTGCTGGACGAGCCGACCTCGGGGCTGGGGGAGGCCGAGATGGAACGCCTGAGCACGGTCATCAACCGGCTGCGGGCCGAGAGCGCCTGCGCCGTGCTCCTGGTGGAGCACGACATCTCCTTCGTCATGTCGCACTGCGACCGCATCGTGGTGCTCGAGCTCGGCAGCGTGCTGGCCGAGGGCTCGCCCGACGAGATTCAGGCCAATGCGGCGGTCCGGGACGCCTACCTTGGCTGAGCAGGAGCCGGCATGAGCACCTTCATCAACCTGCTGGTCACCGGCATCGTCTCGGGGGCTATCTACTCCATGCTGGCGGCGGGCCTCACCCTGACGTACTCGACGACGGGGATCTTCAACCTGGCCTACGGCGCCGTGGCCTTCGCGGCGGCCTACATGTATTTCGAGCTGCAGAACGGCCTGCACTGGCCCAATGCGTGGGCGGCCCTGGTGGTGATCGTCGTCTTCGCGCCTTTGCTCGGGCTGGTGCTGGACCGCTTCGTGTTCCGGAAGCTGAGCCAGGCCAGCGAGGCCTCCAAGATCATGGCCACCGTCGGCGTGCTGATCGCCGTGCCGGCGCTGGCCGAGTGGGTGGTGGACCTGCTCATCAGCGTCGCCCACTTCAACATCCCCGACGGCACGCAGGTGACGCTGGCCCCGGGGATCGGGCCCGAGCCGGCCGTGCAGTGGCACCTCGCCTACATCGCCTTCGACTCGGACCAGCTGATCGTGGCCATCGTGGCCGGGTTGATGGCCATCGGGTTGTGGTATCTGCTCAAACACACCGCGCTCGGTCTCCGCATGCGGGCGCTGGTCGACCGACCCGACCTGGCCGTCGCCCGCGGTGTCGACCGCGGCCGCACGTCGGGCGTCGCCTGGGTGCTCGGCACGGTGATGGCCGCGGTGGCCGGCGTGGCCGGCGCCCCCATCTTCAACTCGCTCTCGTCGAGCACGTACCTCTACATCTTGCTGGTGGCCACGGCCGCCGCGGTGATCGGTGGGCTGCGCTCGGTGCCGCTGGCGGCACTGGGCGGGCTGCTCATCGGGGCCGTCCAGAGCCTCGTCGCCGGGTACGCCAACTTCGCGTCGTCCATCCCGGGGTTCAGCGACGCCGTGCCCTTCGTGCTGCTCCTCGTCGGCCTGGCCATCTGGGGGCGCGAGCGCGGGCGCCGAACCGGTCAGATCGCCGAGGACGTGCCACCGCCGGATTACTTGGCCCTGCGGCCCCGGTGGCGGCGGATAGCCCCGTGGATCTTCTCGTTCAGCGCCCTGTTGCTCTATATCTTCGTCGGCGCCGACTCCTACTGGCTCGGCCTGGTCACCCAGGGCCTCGCCCTCTCGCTGGTCTTCCTGTCCTTCACCATCGTGACCGGCATCGGGGGCATCGTGAGCCTGGCCCAGGCGGCCTTCGTCACTGCGGCCGGACTGATGGCTGGGGTGCTCATTGCGCACTACCACCTGCCCTACGTGGTCGGCCTTCTCGGGGGCATCGCCTTCGCCGTGCTACTCGGGGTCGTCGTGGCCGTCCCTGCCCTGCGGCTGGGCGGCCTGGCCCTCGCCCTGGCCACCCTGGCTCTGGGCTTCGTCGGCGACAACCTGCTCTTCCAGTGGTCATGGCTGGCCGGGCGTCTGCAGCAGGGATGGGTCATCCCCCGGCCCTCGTTCGGACCGATCCACCTCTCCAACGACAAGACGATGGCGTTCGTGCTGGTGGTGATCGTCCTGTTGGTCGCCCTGGTGATCCGCAACCTGCAGCGGTCCTCGTCGGGGCGCATGATGAGCGCGGTCCGCACCTCGCAGTCGGCGGCAGAGACCTCGGGGATCTCGGGCACGCGGGTGAAGTTCACCATTTTTGCCGTGTCGGCCGCCCTGGCCGGCCTCGGCGGTGTGCTGCTGGTGACGGTGGTCCAGCAGGCGTCGGCCACGACGTACTCGACCCCGGTCGGGCTGGTGTGGCTGGCGACGGTGGTGCTCCTGGGCATTCGGCGGCCGAGCGGGGCCATCGCGGCGGGCATGTCGAGCATCCTCCTCACCGGCGTCTTGTCGTCGGGCTTCCACTTCTCGCTGATCTCGTGGTCGGGCACCACTTCGACGCTGATCCCCGAAGTGCTCTTCGGCCTGGGGGCGGTGAACATGGCCCAGAACCCCGACGGCATCCTTTCCCTCACCGAGGAGTCGTCCTTCCGCGCCAAGCAGCGACGGGAGGCGAAGCGGGAGCGGCGGCGGGAGGCGGCTGCCGCTGCTACGGCCGCGGCGGAGGTGACGGCTGCGCCCTCGCTCGACGGCCGGCCGCCCGAGCCGGTTCGCGCCGCGGCCGCGGGTGACCTGGTTCTCGACGGCGAGCGCGCGGAGGCCGCCCTGCGGGTAGACGCGGTCTGCGCCGCCTACAGCGAGACCCAGGTGCTCTTCGACATCGACCTCGAGGTGCGCCCGGGCAAGCTCACGGCGCTGGTGGGCGCCAACGGAGCCGGCAAGTCGACCTTGTGCAAGGTGCTGGCCGGTCTCATGGAACCGAGTAGCGGCGCCATCTACCTGGACGGGATCGATGTCACCTCGCAGCCGGCGCACCGGCGGGCCAAGGAGCTGTTGCTGGCCCCCGAGTCACGCGGCATCTTCCCGGCCCTGTCGGTGGAGGACAACCTAATGATGCTGCTCCCCGACGCTGGCGAGAGGAACGAGGCCTTTCAGCGCTTCCCCATCCTCAAGGAGCGGCGGCGGCTGGCTGCCGGCAACCTGTCGGGCGGTGAGCAGCAGATGCTGACCATGGCACCGATGTTGGTGAAGCCGCCCAAGTTGCTCATCGCCGACGAGCCCACGTTGGGCCTGGCCCCCCTGATCGTCTCCGAGATCATCAGGGTCTTCGGCGAGCTGCGCGATCAGGGGGTCACCCTGCTGATCGTCGAGGAGCGGGCCAAGGCCGTGCTGGACATCGCCGACGACGTCGCCCTGCTCGAGTTGGGCCGGCTGGTGTGGGCCGGGCCGAGGGGTGACCTCGACGCCGAGCAGCTCACCGCCATCTACCTCGGCCAGGCCAGAGTGGAGAGTGCGGCGGCGCCCACCTACCGACTATGACGCTCAGGTTTTCTGGGATCCTGCCTTCACACCGTCGTGCCACCACGGTGTGACGACCGTTGTCGCCGGTAACTGTGGCTTTTTCGATTGTGCCTACGCGCACCGAGCACCGCGAGCTGATCGCCCGCACAATAGAAAAGGTGGAGGACATGATCATGGCGGCACTCGAAGTCGGCATCCCATGGGACTTTCACATGTTCCCCGAATTCCTCGAATAGGTTGCATATGATGGCCTCGGCCTCAACTTCGCCGCATACATGGGGCAAACTGCGCTGAGTTTGTACGTGACGGGTGATGACGCCTATGAGCGGACGGTGACATTGGACGAAATCCAGACTATGTGCGACACGATCCGGCTCGCGCTCGAGGCTGCAAGTGGCGGTCCGATAATGGCCGGGGGCATCAATTCAGCGAGCGACCCGCCGCTTTGTAGCTCGCCTCGATGAGCCCTACGGAGCGGGAGTCCCCCGCGACTCCCTGCGACATGCGGTTCATGACGTAGCCCCCGGCGATGCCGCGGTCCGGATCGCCGTAGCCGAGTGAACCGCCCGCCCCCGGGTGCCCGAACGACCCGCTCGCACCGCCAAAGGGCGACGTACCACCGTTGACCCAAAAACCGAGAGCAAACGGGGTCTCCACCTCCAGGAGTCCGGGAATCGCGAGGACCGCGTCGAGTCCTTCAGTCTGGCGAGTCCGCGCCTTGTCGATCTGCACGCGGCTGATCAACGGTTCGCTTGGTCCGTCTTGGACTCCGCCGATCAGGCTGGCGTAGAGCCGAGCCAGAGAACGCGCGTTCGTCACACCGTTGGCGGCCGGGATCTCGGCACTCCAGGCGGCAGGCGCGTTGATGCCCCCATCCAGGCCGTTCATGGCGCCGTTCATCGTGAGTGCTCGGCCGAGGAGGGTCTCCGACATCATCTTCGACATTTCCGCAGCGGCCTCCGGATCACCCGCGGTCTCCGAGCCGAACTGGTCAACGAGTGGTGCGACACGCGAGAAGTGCTCCTCGGGAAGTCCGATCCAGAATTCGAGTCCGAGGGGCTCGGCGAACTCGTTGCGGAAGAACGTACCGAGGCTCTTCCCGCTGATACGGCGGACCACTTCGCCTACAAGGTAGCCATAGGTGATCGCGTGGTAGCCGTGTCTCGCGCCCGGTTCCCATACCGGTGCCGACTCCTCGAGCCGGCGGATCACCGGATCCCAGGCGAGCATCTCCTCGGCCGTCAGGGCGCCTTCGAACGTCGGGAGGCCGGCCTTGTGGGACAGCAAATAGCGGACAGGAATGCGCTCCTTGCCGGCCTGTGCGAATTCAGGCCAATAGTGCGCGACGGGGAGGTCGACGTCGAGCTCGCCACGGTCGGCGAGCAGCGCGGCGCACGCCGCCGTCGCACCCTTCGTGGCCGAGAAGACAAGCTGGAGGGTGTCGGCGACGTAGGGCTCATCGGTATCGCGGTCGAGCGTACCGCTCCAAATGTCGACGACCTTCTCGCCGTCGACATACAGTGCGTACGCGGCACCCACCTCGTCGAAGTCCTCCCAGTTGCGCGCGAACCGGTCGCGCACGCTCTCGTATCCGGGGGTGACGGTCCCCTCCACTTCGAATTCCCTTCCCATTCCACGCTCCCTATCAGTTCCGGGCCTCAACTCCGCTCGGACTAGCACGTCGAGTCCATGCCCGAACCATTCAATCGGTCTTCGTGGTCGATGTAGCTCCTATTGTCTGCCGAAGGCGTGACTGTAGGTACAAGTCCGGCAGCTACGCGTTCATCCGTATCGCATTTTTGTAGCCAGGACCCGATTCGCCAGTCCGTGGGGCGGTACTGTCAGCGTGCCGCTCTGGGAACATCGCATCAATCCGTTCCTCGGTTCCAGTTGTCGCAGGCGAAGACGTCGATCGGCAATCGGGGTCTTGCTGCTGGTGCGGTGGCGGTCGAACGCTCCATGTTCGGACTGTCGTCCCCTGGACGATTCATCAGCGGCAGGTCGTGGCGTCGGATGGGGACCGCGACCCTCTGGGTCGGGAAGGTCGGGGCTGAAAGCGGTCTGGCCGGGTCCGCGACCCGATCCGAGAATCGAGCAGGGGTCGATGAGTGCTCGAGTGAAGGCTGTTGAACAAACGAACGGTAACTCGTCTCCGAAGTAGAGCGCGCGGCTGGGCCGCTCAAATGGGAGCACGGAACTCCGGGCTGCCGTCCTCGAGGATCGCCGTCATGCGCGCCTTGACACCTTGCAGCCACTCGGGATGGGTGATGATGTAGAAGCGGCGCTCTACGATCGCGCCGTAGACCTGGTCAGCGACGGCGGACGCGTCGAGGAAGCCGCCCATTTCGCTCATACCGCCAACGACGTCCGCGAACCTACTATTGGGGTCGTATGCGATCCCGGGTTCTTGGTCCGGGCGGTTGCGGGCCGCCTGGTGGATGCGGGTGTTGACAGATCCGGGGCATAGCACCGACACGCCGATCTTGCTGCCGGCCATCGACATCTCCTGGTAGAGGGTTTCGGAGATGGCGACTACCGCGTACTTGGAGGCGCAGTAGGCGCCGACAGTCGGCCCCGCGACCAGGCCCGCCATCGAGGCCGTATTGACGACATGACCTTCTTCGCCGTGAGCCAGCATGCCGGGCAGGAACGCCCGCAGCCCGTGGATGACGCCCCATAGGTTCACACCGATCGCCCATGCCCAGTCGGCGGCGGTGAGCGTGGCGATCGGGCCGGAGCCACCGACGCCCGCGTTGTTGCACAGGATGTGGATCGGCCCGAAAGCATCGACAGCGCGGGCGGCGAGACCGTCTACCTGGTCGCCGTTGGACACGTCAGTGGGTACGGCTATCGCCTCGGCGCCAGCGGCACGGAGCTCGACCGCCGCCTTCTGCAGAGGGTCGGCTTCGATGTCGGCCATCACTACCTGCATGCCCGCCGCGGCGAACCGCGCCGCCAGGGCGAAGCCGATGCCGCTGGCCGCACCGGTGACGACTGCCGTCCGACCCTCGAGGGCATCCACGCGTGGTTACCTAGTCAGCTCGAGTCCCGGCAGATCGCCTTGAGCGCGCCATTCCTCGAGAACGTTGATGAAGCCGACTGCGCCACCGCTGTACATGGCGCGGTAGCGGGCCTGGGGGGTGTTATTGGGTTGGCCTTCGTTGTTGTAGTAGCCGGGCGTGCACTCCGCTTGGTACGCAGCGCCGCCGAGGATCGGTGTCCCCGAGCCAACGATCTTCTCGACCCATTCTGTCTCGGCCTCTTCCGATACCTCCACGACCTGGACGCCGTGGTGGAGGGAGTGCCCGACGATGTATGCGATGTGCGTCGCGGACACGTCGATCAGGTGCACGAAGTTCGCGGTGAGTGCCGCCTGCGAGTTCTGGATCAGGAACAGGTTCGGGAAGCCACGGGTCTGCATGCCGTGCAGTGTCCGCATCCCATCTGCCCAGTGCTCGGTCAGGCTCACCCCTTCCCGGCCATAGAGCTCGAAGCCCCCGCGGCGGACGTGGTCCGGGCTGACCTCGAAGCCGGTGGCGTAGATAATGCAATCGAGCTCGTACTCGACATCGTCGACGACGCACCCGCGTTCGGTGATGCGCTCCACGCCCTTCCCGTTGGTGTCGACCAGGGTCGCGTTGGGGCGATTGAAAGTCTGGAGGTACTCGTCGTGGAAGCACGGCCGCTTGCAGAACTGTCGGTAATACGGTTTGAGAGCTTCGGCGGTGGATTTGTCCTCGACGATGGAATCGACCCGCGCGCGGATCTGATCCATTTTCTCGAAGTCGGCCATCTCCATCATCTCGGCCAGACCCTCCGGGGTCAGTCCCTCTGCGTCGGCGTTTCGGACCCTGGCCATCATCCGTGCGACGATGTCGGTCCAACCGTCGCCGACCAGATCCTCGGGCTCGGGCACACCGGAGAGGAGGTTGGTAAAGTTCTCCTTCCGCCGCTTCGACCAGCCCGGAGGCAGGCTCGCCGCCCACTCGGGGTCAGTCGGGCGATTGCCACGCACATCGACCCCCGACGGGGTGCGCTGGAACACATAAAGGTGCTCGGCCCATTTGCCCACCTGTGGCACGACCTGCACTGCCGTCGCACCAGTGCCGATGACCCCGACACGCTTGCCGGTCAGGCCCGTCAGGTTGCCCTCGCACGTACCGCCGGTGTAGGCGTAGTCCCACCGGCTGGTGTGGAAGCTGTGCCCTTTGAAGCTCTTGATGCCGGGGATGCCGGGGAGCTTGGGCCGGTGTAGCGGGCCGCTTGCCGTGACGACGAACCGGGCCCTTATCGCGTCCCCCCGGTTGGTCGAGACGATCCAGCGGTCCGACGTGTCGTCCCATCGCAGCTCGATCACCTCTGTCTGGAACAAAGCATCTCGGTAGAGGTCATAGTGCTCTCCTATGGCACGACTGTGGGCGAGGATCTCCGGCGCGTGCGCGTACTTCTCCTTGGGGACGTAGCCGATCTCCTCGAGCAACGGTAGGTAGACGTAGGACTCGACGTCGCACATTGCGCCCGGGTAGCGGTTCCAGTACCAGGTGCCGCCGAAGTCGCCGCCCTTCTCGATCAGACGGACGCCACTTGTGATTCCTGTCTCGCGCAGGCGTGCGCCGGTCAGCAGCCCACCGAACCCGCCGCCGACGACAACCACGTCGACCAAGTCCGACAGCGGCTCGCGCCCGAGGCAGCCCTCGACGTGGGGATCCTCGATGTACTTGGCATACTCGCCCGACATGTCGATGTACTGGTCGTTGCCATCAGGACGCAGCCGCTTGTCGCGCTCCTCCCGGTACATGCGTCGGAGCCAGTCCCGATCGACCGCAGGGGAGGACCGCTGCTCGGCCGTGTTTCGCGAGGCACGCTTGACGGTTGCCATTTACTGGCCCTCCTCATGTCCTGGCGTCTGAGGCGCCAGCAACCCGTAGTGAACACCGAGTGGCAGATCCTGTCAAGTCGACAGGAACCGGCGTGCGGGCATACTCCCGAAGGATTCGCTCGAGGTTCGCCTGAGACGCCCCAGCGCGAGCGCTCGTTCTTTGATCGCAAGATCGGCGTGTATGCAGAGGTCGGTCGTCTCCAGGCGTTCGTGCCCGAGCCAGAGTGCGATGTCGGATTGTTCGAATCCCGCGGCGCTTTATGTCCGTGTCGCCGCCGTGTGACGCAGCCGATGCGGTCCAACCGGCCCAAGTCTGGCGCGACGACCCGGAGCGTTACGTTGTACGACGCCTTCGACGGTTTTACCTGAGAGGCCTGTCAGAGGAGCGACGGCCTTGATGAAGATACTTCGCGACGAGGTCGGGGGACGCTCATGTCGCAGATAGTCGACGATCGCGTCACCCACGTCGCCAGTCAACGAGAGGCGGTCCACTCGTTCCCTTTGCCACGGACGAGTACCTCACCGGCTCGCCAATCCAAGTCGGCAAGGGTGAGAGCTGCCACCTTGGCGGCGCGAAGCCCAGGGCGGAGCGCCAAGGTCATGATGGAGGTATCGCGACGGGAGTACTGCGTCGACGGGAGGACTCCCGTTGGCTCTTCGACTTCGGTTCGACCGGAGTGGCGACCTTCCTTGCGGTCACGGGATCGCTCCTCGTGCTCGGCGTGCGGGCCCGTGCGCTAAACCGGTGCCCGTCACACGGGAGCTGCGCTGCGCTCCTTCATTACATCAAGGCCGATTCGAATGGAAGCCAGGGGTCGTGAACCTTACGAGCCCGTGCCATGGACAACTCGACCGAGATGTTCAGCCGCTCGCTTGTCCGATGATGCTCGCGACCTTGAGTAGTGACGAGTCAGGACCTGTGGGCCATGCCCTTGCCGTTGTGCGACCATGCTGACGTTGAATCCGGCATCGAGGAGTTCGGACGAGGTGAACTTGCGAAGCGCGGGTTAGGTGTTCACTAAAGCCG
>PKYA01000158.1:0-138 GCA_003133545.1 Acidimicrobiaceae bacterium
GCGGCTCGACCAACGCGGTGCTCCACCTCCTGGCCATCGCGAACGAGGCTCGGGTCGACCTCGAGCTGGACGACTTCAACCGCATCGCGGCCAAGGTTCCCCACATCGCGGACACCAAGCCGCACGGCAAGTTCCACA
>PKYA01000158.1:158-2730 GCA_003133545.1 Acidimicrobiaceae bacterium
GGCACCGTGCTCCACCCGATCGACCGCCCGATCCACCGCGCCGGCGGCATCGCGATCCTCACCGGGACGCTGGCGCCGAAGGGCGCCGTGGTGAAGGTGGCCGGCCTCGACGACCTGGCCTTCGAGGGCAGCGCCCGGGTGTTCGACGGGGAGGCCGACGCGATGGCGGCGATCGTGAGCGGCTCCATCCAGCCGGGCACGGTGCTCGTCATCCGCTACGAGGGCCCNNATGCGCGAGATGCTCTCGGTCACCGGCGCGCTCACGGGGGCCGGCCGCGGCGACGACTGTGCCCTGATCACCGACGGCCGGTTCTCCGGCGGCACCCAAGGTTTTTGCGTCGGTCACGTGGCCCCCGAGGCCGTCGACGGCGGCCCGATCGCGCTGGTGGCCGACGGTGACCGGATCGCCATCGACGTGCACCGCCACGGGATCGATCTGTTGGTCGACGAGGCCGAGCTCGAGCGCCGGCGGGGCGAGCTCAAGGCCTTCCAGCCCCGCTACACGACCGGGGTGCTGGCGAAGTACGCGCGCCTCGTGACCGGGGCCGAACGGGGTGCCGTCACCGAGCCCTGACCCGAGCCCTCCCGGGTTGTCCGGGATGGCCGGGATGGCCGGGATGGCCGGGAGGACCTCACACTCTCCTAACAGTTCCGACATGCCCGTCTAACCCCCCGGCCAGACGATTGGGGAGAGAAGCCGAGGTGAGCGGGTGCGGGGCGGGCATAGGGGAGATGGGAGCGTTCGGGTGAGCCTCGACCAGACGAGCGCGATTGCCCTGCTGTACCGGCGGATCGGGTTCGGAGCGACCGCTCAGGAGCTGTCGTCGGCCGTCACGGCCGGGTATTCGGCCACCGTGACCAGCCTTCTCGGCGGTCTCGGTCAACCGGACACCGGCGCCGATGCGATCGTCCCGCCGACGTTCTCACCCATCCCGTCGGACCTGCGCCAACTGCGCACCGACATCGCAGCCCGACAGGCCTACTTCGAGACGCTGCGGATGGAGGGCCGCGAGCTCATCACCTGGTGGTTGGCCCGCATGGTCGCGTCCACCAACCCGACACAAGAGAAGCTGACCCTGTTGCTCCACGGCCACTTCCCGACGGCCATCTCCAAGGTCCACTACGCCCAGTTCATGTACCAGCAGAACCAGCTGATGCGGACCCAGGGATCCGGCAACTTCACCCAGCTGACCCAGGCCATTGCCGTCGGACCGGCGATGCTCATCTGGCTCGACGCGTCGTCGGACAAGGCGCAGGATCCGAACGAGAACTTCGCCCGGGAGCTCCTCGAGCGCTTCACCATGGGTATCGGCAACTACACCGAGAACGACGTGCGTGCGGCGGCCTACTGCTTCAGCGGCTGGCAGCTCAACCTGCGGACCGGGGCCTTTTCCATCTCAGCGCTCGACCACTCGAACGCGCCCCAGACGTTCCTCGGATACCCGGGGATCAACTCTGGGACCCAGGTGATCGACATCGCCACCAACACCGAAGCCTCGGCTCGCTACGTCCCCTCGGCGATGTGGAGCCACCTTGCCTATCCGGTCACGCCAAACGACGCCGTGGTCTCGGACCTCGCCCCCTCCTATGCGAGCGACCACGACGTCGGTAACCTGCTGCGCTCCATCGTCACCAACCCCGAGTTCGCCACGCCGACCACGCAGGCAGGCCTCATCAAGCAGCCGATCGAGTACGTGGTCGGGGTCCTGCGGACCCTGTCGGTGACCGCGGCCAAGATTCAGTCGAGGCCGGCCGGAGTGATCGACGTGCTCGCCGATCTCGGCCAGGTTCCCTTCGATCCCCCGAGCGTCGGCGGGTGGGGCCAGAACGGCTACTGGCTCTCCACCGCGGCCGCCCTGTCTCGCTGGCAGTTCGCCCGCCGGCTCAGCCAGGTCGGAGACATCTCTTTGGTTGCCGACGCCCCGCGCCGATCGAGGGTGGCCGCGGCCGGACAGCTCTTGTCGATCCCCACCTGGTCATCGACCACCGCCAAGGCGCTGTCGAGCGCCGCTTCCAACCCAGAGAACCTCGTGACGCTCGCCCTCGTCTCCCCAGAGTTCGTGAGCAACTGAGCGATGCGAGCCGCGACGCGCGACCCCAAGCAAGGAGCTGGCCCCGATGAGTGAGGTCCGACCCGCTGACGACGACGAGCACCAGTCGACACTCAGCCGGCGGCGCTTCTTGTCGCTGGCGGGGGGCGGCCTGGCCGTGGGAGGCGCTGCGGGCATGCTGGGGCCGGTCCTCTGGGACCAGGTGACTCGGGCCGGCGCCGCGACCAAGAGCTCGGGCGTCCTCGGCTCGACCACCGGGCGCACGCTCGTGCTCGTGACCCTCTACGGCGGCAACGACGGGTTGAACACCGTGGTCCCGTACAAGGACCCGAGCTACGCCGCGTCACGGGGGGTCCTCGCCATCGACCCGGGCACCGTGCTCGATCTCGGGAACGGCTTCGGGCTCCACGCGGCCATGCCGCAGTTCCACAAGCTCTGGACCAAGGGGCATCTGGCCATCGTGCAGGGGGTGGGTTTCGCCAACCCCAACTACAGCCACTTCGAGTCGATGGACATCTGGC
>PKYA01000216.1:0-43787 GCA_003133545.1 Acidimicrobiaceae bacterium
TAGCTAGACTATCTACGTGACTACGCAGGTAAGTGAGATTCCCTCCGGGGACGAATTCAGCTCCGCGGTCGGGATGCTGAAGCTCCTCGGTGACGAGACCAGGCTGCGGATCATCTGGGCCCTGCTTGATGGGGAGCATTCGGTCAACGAGCTGGCCCGGCTGGTGGGTGCGCACCCCGCGGGGGTCTCCCAGCACCTGGCCAAGCTCAGGCTTGCCCGCCTAGTCCGGACGCGGCGAGACGGCACCCGGATCTACTACGTCGCAGACGACGCCCACGTGCGGCGGCTCGTGGAGGAAGTCTTGTCGCACGCGGACCACGTGACCCGGGCGGGCGAGAGCAACGGTGCCACGGTGGCACCGATGGTGAGGGGAGGGTCCCGTGTCTGACGGCCACACGGAGGGCCACGCTTTGGATGGCCCCGGTGGCCACCTCAATCCCGACGGCCGCAACCGTCAACATGATCACCATGTCGGACCCGGATCCGACCAGAGGTACCTGACGGTCACGCTCGTGCTCCTGGCCGCCTTCATGGTCTTCGAAGTGCTGGCAGCGGTCCTGGCGCATTCCTTGGCGCTCTTGGCCGATGCCGGGCACATGCTGGCCGACGTCGGGGCTATCGGCGGTTCGCTGCTGGCGATGAACATGGCGGCCCGTCCCGAGACGGGATCGCACACGTTCGGCATGAAAAGAGCCGAGATCCTGGCCGCCGCCGGGAACGGCATCACGTTGATCGTGGTGGCCGCCCTCGTCACGTTCGAAGCGATTGAGCGATTGGCCCACCCGGTGAAGGTCCATGGCGCCACGCTGATCGCGGTGGCGGCCGTCGGGGTGGCCGTCAATCTGGTCGCCACGCTCTCCCTGTCCAAGGCCAATCGCCGATCTCTCAATGTCCAGGGTGCGTACCGGCACGTCGTCACGGACCTCTACGGGTTCATCGGCACCGTGGTCGCCGGCATCGTCATCGTCACCACGCATTTCTCCCGGGCCGACTCCATCGCGTCACTGGTGGTTGTCGGTTTGATGCTCAAGGCGGCACTGGAGCTCCTTCGTCCCGCCCTGCGCATCCTGTTGGAGGCCACGCCGGAGGACATCGACCTCGACGAAGTGCGGCGCCACCTGTTGGAGCTACACGAAGTGGCCTCCGTGCACGATCTTCATGCCTGGACGCTCACCTCATCACTGCCGATACTGACGGCGCACGTGGTGGTGACCGACGACTGCATCAGTCAAGGTGAAATCGGCCGTGTCCTCGATCACCTGCAGGGCTGCCTGGCCGGTCATTTCGACGTGGCCCATTCGACCTTGCAGCTCGAGGCCATCGGGCACATCGATCACGAATTCCACGGGCACGCCTAGCGCGGGAACTGGCGTGGCCCCGGTTCGAGCGTCCCCACCAATTCGACATGCTCGGTCATCGGGAAGATGTCGAAGGCGCGCAGGGACGTCAGGCGCCAGTCCGCGGCGAGCAGCACCCGGATGTCCCGGGAGAATGAAGAGGGGTCGCACGACACGTAGACGAGGCGACGCACGGTTGCCGAGTGCCCATTGAGCGCAGCCATGACCCCTCTGCCCGCACCCTCGCGCGCCGGGTCGAGTACCACGAGATCGGGAGCACCGATGCCGCGCTCGATCAGATTGGGCGTCACCGACGCACGCTTCACGGTCAACTGGGGGCAGGCGCGCCCGTTGTGCTCGGCGTCGGCGCAAGCCCGTCGTTCACGCTCGACGGCCAGAACCGATCCGTGTGGGCCGACGTCCCCGGCCACGAGCACCGAGAAGAGGCCGGCACCGGCGTAGAGGTCCACCACGCAGTCGCCGGGCGCGGCAGCGAGGGCCGCGCGCACGGCACGAGCGAGCGCGTCCACCGCGCCGACGTGCACCTGCCAGAACACGCCAGCTGAAACCCGGAACGGCACGCCGGCCACTTTGGTGTACACCGCGCCGGAGCGCTGCAGCGCCCGCCCGTCCACCACCACCCTGGCCGCGACCTCCGGGAGGTCCGGATTCTTACGGCCCTTGGGCGTTCGATCCTTCGGTGCCCGTCGACCCATCTCCACGGACACGAGCGACTCCCCACTGTCAGGCGCCACGATGACCTCGAGCTCTTCGACCCCGGGCCACCTGGCCCCGAGCGCTCCGGTCCCTTCGATGGCAGGGCAGGCGATCGGGCAGCTCTCGACGTATTCGAGTTCGTGGGACCGGTGCCGGCGGAACCCCACGGACCCCGATGGGCCGACACCGAGGCGGACGCGCGTGCGCCAGCCCAGGCCCGCGACATCGCCGGCCACGGGCTCGACTTCGACGTCCCGTTGGATGCCGGCAACCCGCTGGAGCTGCTCGGCCACCCGGGAGGCCTTGAGGAGGCGTTGCGTGTCCAGGCTGACGTGTTGGTAGTCACAGCCTCCGCAGCGCCCGGGACCTGCGTGCGGGCACGGGGGCGCCACCCGCGCCGGCGATGGTCGGAGGATGGTCACGGCATCGGCTCGGATGAATGACGTGGTGGTGGAGGTGACCCGTGCCACGACCAGTTCCCCCGGCAGCGAGTGGCGTACGAAGGTGACCCGACCGTCCGGCGCACGGGCCGCGCACCCGCCCCCGCCGGCGATCGCGCCCACCTCGAGTTCGAAGAGCTCGGCATCGTCGGCGGCGCACTCCACGGTGCGAACACTACGTGAGGGTTTCGTGAACGATTGCCGGCGCGGCGAGTGCCAGGTTGCCCGAAATCCGAACCGCGGGTGTGCCGGTGCCCGGCCCGTGCACGTACGCAGTCCATGACGCCCGGTTCCTCCGTCCGGAGACGTCCATGAGAGAATCTCCGGGGTGACCGATCGCCGCCGCGTTTCGTCGGGCTCTCCCTTCGAGCCCACCATTGGATTCAGCCGCGCCGTGCGCGTGGGCGACCATGTCTGGGTATCGGGAACAGGCCCCGTGTGGCCCGATGGGTCGTGCCCCGACGACCCCACGGTGCAGACGCGGCGCTGCTTCGACATCATCATCGCTGCGATGTCACACGCCGGCGCCACCGTCGAGAACGTGGTGCGGACCCGCATGTACGTGACGTCTGTGGACGATGCCGCTGCCGTCTCCGCCGTGCACGGGGAGATCTTCGGGCATGTCCTGCCCGCGGCGACCATGGTGGTCGTGGCCGGTCTGCTCGATCCGCGCTGGAAGGTAGAGATCGAGGCTGAGGCGGTCGTCCTCCCGTAGGCGTGCCTCCCGCCCTTCAACGGCGCTCTCGGACATCCCTCGCCGCTTCGCCCAGCGCCGGAAGCTCGATCCACCGTGTGAGCGCAACCGTCTCGAGTAGGCGGCGATCGTGCGTGACCAGGAGCAGGGTGCCATCGAACGTGTCCAGGGCCGACTCCAGCTGCTCTATTGCGGGCAGGTCCAGGTGGTTCGTCGGCTCGTCGAGCACCAGGAAGTTCACCCCCAGGGCGGCGAAGCCCGCCAGCTCCGCCCGTGTGCGCTCGCCCGGTGAGAGTGAAGAGGGCGCCCGGGTGGCGGCCTCGGCGCCGAGCCCGAACTTGGCCAGTTGCGATCGGGCGACGGAATTGGAGAGGCCCGTCTCTGCCATCAGCTCGTCGACCACGGTGCCGGCATCGGCATGGCGGCGCCGATCTTGCCCCAGCTCGCCCACGACCACGCTGGGACCCTTCCAGAGCGTCCCGGCCGTCAGCCCGAGGCGGCCCGTGATCGCCTCGACGATGCTCGACTTGCCCGATCCGTTCGGGCCGACGAGGGCCAGTCGATCGGCCCAGCCGATCTCGAGCGTGAACGGGCCCAGGGTGAAGGGGTCGCCCGCAGCACCGGCCCTCTCGATGACGGCGTCCTGCAGCCGCGCCACCACGGCGCCCGATCGGGGGGCCTGCGCGATGGTGAAGCGAAGGTCCCAGCCCTCCCACGGTTTTTCGACTTCGGGCAGCGCGTCGAGCGCCCTCTCGGTGCGGCGCGCCCGGGAGGCAAGCTTTTCGGTCCGGTTGAGGCGGAAGTCGCGCTGCGCCGTGTCGTGGTCCTTGGGCTGGCGCTTTTCGCGGAGCGCTCCCGTCGTGGCCCACTGTCGTTCACGCTGCGCCCGGTTGCGCAACGTGCGCCGGGCCGCCTCGTAGGTGGCGTACGCCTCGGCTGCATGACCCCGGGCGGCCGCCCGCTCCGCCACGTACCCGGACCAGCCACCGCCATAGATATGCCCGCGGCGGTCATGCTCGTCGAGCTCGAGGACCTCGGTCACCGTGCCGTCGAGGAACGCGCGATCGTGCGAGACGATGACCATGCCGCCCCGCCGGCGTTCCACCAGCCCCTCCAACCGGGCCAGCCCGTCGAAGTCGAGATCGTTGGTCGGCTCGTCCAGCAGCGTGAGATCGAAACGAGCCAGCACAATCGCCGCCAGCGCCACACGGGCCTCCTGGCCTCCCGACAGCGTGCGCACCTCGCGGTCGGCGAGTGCCGCGGGCAGTCCCAGATCGGCGAACGCGCTGGCCAGGCGGACCTCGAAGTCGCCGTCGGCCAACGACTCGTAGCGGGCCAGGGCCTGTGCGTAGCGGTTGTCGGCGTCGGGTCCCCCCGAACCGAGGTATGCCGCCGCTGCGGACAAGTCGGCTTCGGCGGCGGCCAACCCGACGCGGCGGTACAGGGCGGCCCGCACCGACTCGCCGGGTTGCACTGCGTGCTCCTGGGCGAGATAGCCGACCGTGGCCGTCGGTGGGCTCAGCCGGACACTGCCCGTGGTGGGCACGATCTGGCCGGCGACGATCTGCAGCAGCGTCGACTTCCCCACGCCGTTGGGGCCGACGACGCCCAGGCAGGAGTCCGGTCCGAGTGACAGCGAGACATGATCGAGGACGGTGCGGCCGCCCCGTTGGAACGTGAGGTCTCGAGCGACGACGGTCGCCACGGACGAAGAAGCGAAAGGTGAGGGCATGCGATCTCCGGCAGGTACCAGGGAGGGGCGAACAGGAAGACGAGCCAGGGCGCCTCATGTGCTTGGCCGGTTACAGAAGATCAACCCACGTCCCCATGGTAGTTGATCGGGCGGATCCCGCCGCCGACTTGGGGCCGCCCCTGCTTCCCCTCTAACCTCGGCCCATGCCGATCGCCATCACCGACGAGCACCAGGAGCTCGCGTCCACCGTCCGTGGGGTGCTCACTGCGCACAAGGCGCTGCAGGCCGCCCGGGCCTTGCTCGAGTCCGACGGTGAGCCCCGGCCCTCGTACTGGAGCGAGATGGCGGACCTGGGGTGGCTCGGCATCCACCTCCCCGAGGCGTACGGCGGATCCGGGGCCGGCCTGCTCGAGCTGGTGGTCGTTCTCGACGAGCTGGGCCGCCAGGTCGCGCCCGGGCCGTTCCTGTCGACCGTGCTGGTCTCGGCGGTCATCGATCAGTGCGGCACCGCCGAACAGAAGGAGCGCCTGCTGCCTGGGTTGGCCGACGGCACCCGGACCGCTGCCCTGGGACTCGGCACCACCGGGCTGGCGCTCGAAGGCGGGACGCTGCGCGGGGACGCCGGCGTCGTCCTCGGCGCGAGCGCGGCCGACCTGTTCTTGCTGCGCGTCGGCGGCGACGTCGTGGTGATCGATGCTGGTGCGCCCGGCCTGACCGTGACCAGGCCGCCCAACCTTGATCCCACCCGGCGCTCGGCGATCGCCGCGGCGGACGGGGTCGCCATTGCGCCGGGCAACGTCTTGGCCGGCGCGGCCGATCGGGCCCTGGCTCTCGCCCGCACCCTGGGTGCCGCCGAGGCCGTGGGCGGGGCCTCGGCCTGCGTGGACGAGGCGGTCGAGTACGCCAAGGAGCGGGTGCAGTTCGGCCGGACCATCGGGAGCTTCCAGGCCGTCAAGCACCACTGCGCCGACATGCTGGTGGCGGCCGAGTTGGCCACGGCCGTGGTCTGGGACGCGGCGCGCGCCGCGCACGACGACGCCGACGAGTTCTCCCTGCTGGCCGCCATGGCGGCCACGCTCGCCTTCGCGCCGTATGTGCACAACGCGCAGATGAACATCCAGGTCCACGGCGGCATCGGCTTCACCTGGGAACACGATGCCCATCTCTACTTGCGCCGGGCCCTGGTACTCAATGCCGTGCTGGGTACTCCGGCCGACGCCGAGGACGTCACCGCGTTCGTCGCCCAAGGTACGACGCGTGCGGTGACTCTCGACCTTCCCCCCGAGGCCGCCGAGCTCCGCGTCGCGTTGCGCGCTGAGGTCGCGGAGGTGGCCGCGCACAGCGGCGATGCGCAGCGCCGGGCCCTGATCGACACCGGCCTGATGGTCCCGCACTGGCCCCGACCCTGGGGCCGGGAGGCGGGCGCGGTCGAGCAGCTGTTGATCGAAGAGGAGCTGCGGGCGGCAGGGGTCACGGTGCCTCCGCTCGGCATCACGGGCTGGAACATCATGACCGTGAACCAGTACGCCACTCCCGATCAGATCGAGCGGTGGGTCCGCAAGACGTTGATGGGGGAGCTGGTGTGGTGCCAGCTCTTCAGCGAGCCCGACGCTGGTTCGGATGCAGCGGCGGTCAAGACCCGCGGCACGCGTGTCGAGGGCGGGTGGAAGGTCAACGGGCAAAAGGTCTGGACCTCCGGGGCGCAGTATTGCCACCTCGGGTTGGCTACGGTGCGCACCGATCCCGACGCACCCAAGCATGCCGGCATCACCACCATGGTGATCGACATGCACGGGCCGGGCGTGGAGGTGCGGCCCTTGCGCCAGATCACCGGCAACGCCGACTTCAACGAGGTGTTCTTCAACGACGTGTTCGTGCCCGACGACGATGTGGTCGGTACCCCCAATGATGGCTGGACGGTGGCCCGCTCCACTCTGGGCAACGAGCGGGTATCCATTGGCAGCAGCTCGGGGGGCATGTATCCCGGCTTCTCGCTCGTGGAGTTGCTGGCCCGTCACGGGGGTCGGGTCCCGGGTGCCGCGGCGAGGGCAGGGGCGATATTGACCAAGGACCACGCCCTCAAGCTGCTCAATCTGCGCCGGGCCCAGCGCGCCGTGATCGGTGGCGGACCCGGTCCCGAGGGCAACGTGACCAAGCTGGTCCTCGCCGAGAACGGGCACGACCGCGCGGCGCTGCAGGCCGACCTGATCGGGACCGAGTTGGCCTTTCTCGAAGGTGACGGCGCCCTGGCCGGGTTCTCCCAGTTGGCCACCCGTGCCATGTCCATCGCGGGCGGGACGTCCGAGATCACGCGCAACCAGATCGCCGAGCGCATCCTGGGGCTGCCCCGGGACCCCCTCAACCGATAGGCGACTCAGGCGGCGAGGTGCTGCAGGTGACGGGCCGCCTCAGTCGACGACGGAAAGGCTCACTTCTATGTTGCCCCTGGTGGCGTTGGAATACGGGCAAACCTTGTGGGCTTCCTCGACGAGTGACTGCGCGGTCGCCCGATCCAGCTTGGGGGCGTAGACCACGAGCGCGGCGCCGAGCCCGAAGCCGCCGCCTTCGAGCGGTCCGATGCCGACGCTCGCCGAGACCTCGGTGCCGTCCACATCGAGTTTCTGCTGACCCGCGATCAATTTCAGCGCCGAGTGGAAACACGCGGCATAGCCGGCCGCGAAGAGCTCTTCGGGATTGGTGGCGCCGCCGGGTCCACCCATCTCCTTGGGGATCCGGAGATCGAGGTCGATGAAGCCGTCGTCGCTACGGGCATGTCCGTTGCGCCCGTCGCCCGTCGAATGGGCTGAGGCCGTGTAGATGGGGTGCATTGTCGCTCCAATCGCTCCGTGCCGGGACTTCTCTCATCGTCCCACACAACTGGTGCAACTGCCCTGGTGCGGGTGCTATTCCCGGTTCACTCCCGCGCTGGCACCGGGAGCTCCGATGGCGTGTCCTCCACCGTGACGGGAGGAGTGCCCGGCGCGGCCCTGGCGCCGCGGGACGGGAGGAACAGCGTGGGGATGAATGCGAGGACGATGGTGGCCACCGCCCACCAGAATGTGTGCGCGAAGGCGCGCGCGACATCCTCGGCGATGGTCGGTGGAAGCTTCACCGTCTCGGACAGCAGTGCACTGTCACTGGTCGAGTGGGTGTGCGTGTTCTCGACGATGCCACGCTGGAGCACGACGGCGAAGAGCGCCGTGGCGACCGAGGCCCCAATCTGGCGCACGATGTTCAAGGTGGTGGTGGCTCGGGGGATGTCGGCACTGGAGAGATCGAAGTACGCAGCGGACATGATCGGCATCATGGTGAGGCCCAGACCCAGGCCCCGGACGAACAGCGTCCCGGCCAGGAGGGCCTCGCTCGTGGAGCTGGTGACGAAGGCGAAGGGGATGGTTGCGAGCGCCATAATCACTATGCCTGCGGGCACCACGCGCCGCGGGCCCGCCCGGTCGGTGATGGATCCGGCCTTGCGCATGAGAAGTGCGGCGCCGACGCCTTGGGGCGCCATGAGCAGACCGGCCACCCACGGGCTCTGACCCCGGGCGATCTGGTAGTAGAGGGGAAGAAGGAACATGGAGCCGAAGAGCGTGGCCCCCATCACGAACATGCAGATGTTGGCGATGCTGAAATTGCGGTTCTTGAAGAGACGCAGATCGAGGAGGGGATTCCGGACGCGCAGCGCATGCGCGGCAAACCCCAGCATCAGCGCCAGGCCGAGGAGAAAGCTGACCAGCACCGGCGTGCTGGTGAAGCTGCCGGTCACCCCGACTTCGGAGAGTGCGTACACGAGTGAGGCCAGCCCGGGGGAGAGGAGGGCGAAGCCCCAGCCGTCGAAGCTGGTCCGGATCTTCTCCTCTCCGCCGGCCAGGAAAGAACGGGAGAGGATGAGGGTCCCGATGCCGATGGGCACGTTGATGTAGAAGATCCAACGCCAGCTGAAATTTGACACGATCAGTCCGCCGAGCACCGGGCCGAGGATCGGTCCGAGAACCGTGGGGACGCCGATCACGCTCATCACGCGGCCGATGCGTTGTGGCCCGGCGGTGCGGGCCAGTACGGACTGTCCGATGGGCAGGATCATGCCGCCCCCGAGACCTTGGAGGACGCGGAACAAGATGAGGGAGTTCGCCGACCAGGCGAGGCCGCACAGGCTCGACCCGACGATGAAGAGGGAGACCGACATCAGCCACATCGGCTTGGCCCCGAAGCGGTCGACGGCCCATCCGGTGACCGGGATCACAACCGCCAGGGACAGGAGATAGCCGGTGGTCACCCACTGGATGGTGGAGACCGGGACATGGAAATCTCGCCCCAATGTGTCGAGGGCCACGGCCACGATCGTCGTGTCCAGGATGGACATGATCGAACCAAGGACGACGACGCTGGCCACCCGCCGCAATTCGGGTGTCAAGACTGACGTCGTCGCGGTGTTGCGGGCCATGCGCCTCCCCTCGAAAGATAGTTAATAGTAGTCAAAGATCTAGATTTGTCAACGAAATGTGTGCGAGACTGGCACGCATGGGACTGGCTGAGGACGCCTTTGACCGTCTCCGTCGAATCGCGTTCGAGGGTGAGCACGCAGAGAGTATGGCGGCGCTCGGCGCGCGGACGCAGCTGGCCCCAGGCGTCATCAAGACGCTGGTCCGCCTGGCCCGCACCGATGGCGTTGCCATGGGGGAGATGGCGCGCGGCATGGGCTGTGATCCCTCCTACATCACTGCACTCGTGGACGATCTGGCTGCGCATGGGCTGGCCACCCGCGAGCCGGACCCGATCGATCGACGGGTGAAGACGATCGTCCTCACACGCAAAGGCCGGGCTTTGGCCGATGAGATCCATTCGGTTCTCTCGGTCCCCCCCGCCGCGTTCGCGGCGCTCACCCGCACCGAACTCCGGCAGCTTCTCGGGCTCCTCGACAAGGTGGTGGCAGCAGACCCCGGCCTCGTCGCGGCCGCGCCGGCACACCCACAGGCGCTCAAGGCGACCGCCTCCTGATCTGCATGGTGCCCGGCAGGGCCGGTTCGTCCCCGGGAACCCTCACGTGGTGATGGTGCGCGACGCCACCATTGGCGATGGCGCCGCGATCGGCGCGCTCTACAACGCCACGGTGCGCACGACCACCGTCGCCTGGACAGAAGAGCTCGAATCTCTCGAGACGCGCCGCGCCTGGTTGGAAGAACAGCTGGCGGCGGGGAATCCCGTGCTCGTCGCCGAGCTCGGTGATCGAGTCATCGGGTTTGCCTCCTACGACGACTTCCGGGACTCCACCAAGTGGCCGGGTTATCGCTTCACCGTGGAGCACTCCATACATGTCCAGGCCGAGCACCAGGGTCAGCGGGTCGGGAGCGAGTTGTTGGGAGCGCTGATCTCGCGCGCCAGGTCGGCAGGGAAGCACACGATGATCGGGGCCATCGACAGCGAGAACGCGGGATCCATCCGCTTTCACGCCCGCCACGGTTTCGTCGAGGTGGCCCGCCTGTCCGAGGTCGGGTTCAAGTTCGGCCGGTGGCTCGACCTCGTGCTCATGGAGTGCATCCTCGAGTAGCTCTGGTGGCTCACCGACCCACCGGCCGTGACCTCAATAGGATGGTCCGGTCATGTCGACCGAGCGCATCGTCCTGGTCGACTTCCCGACGCACCTGTGGTCGGGGATCGGAACGGGTGGGAGACCGGCGTGCCGGCGGTAAGCGTGCGCCATCTGGCGAAGTCCTATGGCGACAAGCATGCGGTGCGTGACGTCTCCTTCGACGTCGAGAAGGGCGAGGTCTTCGCGCTGCTCGGGCCCAACGGCGCCGGGAAGACCACCACCATCGAGATACTCGAGGGATTCCGGGATCGGAGCGGAGGTGAGGTGGAGACGCTCGGCGTCGACCCGTCGAGCCGCAACACGCAACGGTGGCTGCGGACCCGCATTGGCGTCGTCCTTCAAGAGCTGGCCGTCGAGCCGTACTACTCGGTGCGCCAGGTGCTGAGTCGCAACGCCGGCTACTACCCCTCGCCGCGGCCGGTGGCCGAGGTGATCGAGCTGATCGGGCTCAAGGAGAAAGCGGACGAGCGGGTCAAGACCCTCTCGGGTGGCCAGCAACGCCGCCTCGATGTCGGCCTGGGCATCATCGGCAATCCCGAGCTTCTCTTTTTGGACGAGCCGACCACCGGGCTCGATCCGTCGGGGCGTCGGGACACGTGGGACCTCATCCGCCAGCTGACCTCCCTTGGCACCACCGTGATGCTGACCACCCACTACATGGACGAGGTGGAGGCCCTGGCCGACCGGGTGGCCGTGCTCAACAATGCGGAGATCGTGGCCGCCGGCACGCCCACCTCCATCGGAGGCCGTGACTCGAGCGAGGTGACCATCCGGTTCCTGCTTCCCGACGGGGCCACCCTTTCTGACCTCCCGGTCACCGCCGACTCGCTCGACCAGGGCCTGGTCCAAATCCGCACCCGCGACGAGCTACGACTCCTCCACGAGCTCACGGGGTGGGCGCTCGAGCACGACCTCGCGCTCACCGGGCTCTCGGTGGTCCGGGTCACCCTCGAAGACGTCTACCTGCACTTGACGAGGGATGCGACGGAGTCGAGCGAGAAGGCAGTCAAATGAGCACGGCAGTCAAATGAGCACGGCGGCGCCGGCCACCCCCACCACCGGGTCGTTCCGCGGGCTCAGCGATGCCCGGTTGGTCGGGCGCCAGGTTTGGTATGAGCAACTGAGCTTCTGGCTCAATCCTTTGGGCGCCATCTTCACACTGGGTTTTTCGACCATCTTCTTGGTCCTGCTCGGAGCCCTTGGCGGGAACTCCAAGACCGGCTCGGGCTACGGCGCCGCCAAGCTGGCTCAGTACTACCTGGGCGGTTTCGTCGCCTACGCGATCATGGCCGCCTGCTTCACCGTCTTGGCCCAGACCCTGGTGAACCGGCGCGAGATGGGACTGCTCAAGCGGCTCCGGCTCAGCCCGGTCCCCACCTGGTCGTTACTGAGCGCGATCTTCCTCAGCACCATGATCATCGCCCTGCTGCAGGTGGGAATCCTGCTGGCGGTGGGGACGCTCGGCTTCAACGATCACCTCCCGCCGCACGGCGTGGCCTTCATCCTGGCGATCGTGGTGGGGATGTTCAGCTTCACTGCGCTGGGGGTCGGGGTGAGCACCCTGGTCCCCAATGCGGACGCGTCGGGACCGATGGTCAGCATTGTGTTCTTCCTCCTGCTGGCGTTCTCCGGCCTCTACTTCCCGATCAAACCCGGCACCACCCTGGCCACCGTTTCGGGCTACTTCCCAGTCCGCCACCTCATCACGGCGGTGTTGGCCTCGTTCAATTTGCCTCCTGGTTCCAACCCCTGGGCCTGGAACGACCTCGGGGTCATGGCCATCTGGGGCGCGGCCGGCGTGTTCATCGCGCTGCGACGGTGGCAGTGGGCCCCCAGGCGGAAGTGACGACGCTCCCGTGAGCAGCGGCGAAGAACCCGATTCCCTCATTACCACCTACTCGCCGTCGACCTTCGCCGCCATTCACCCCGGCCGGCCCGCCGTGATCACCTCGTCGGGCCGCACGGTGACCTATGGCGAACTGGAAGCCCGCTCCTGTCAATTGGCCCATGCGCTCTTCGCACACGGCCTGCGTCCGGGTGACCACGTAGCCGTGCTCCTGGTCAACGACCATCGGACCCACGAGGTCGCCTGGGGGCTGCAACGCTCTGGGCTCTACCTGACATTTGTCAACACGCACCTGGCGGCCGACGAGGCGGCCTACATCGTCAACGATTGTGGGGCGCGCGTGCTGATCGCGTCGTCGGCGCTGACCTCGTTGGCCGAGTCCCTGACCGACCTGACCCCTGGCATCGAGCTCCGCCTCGCCCTGGGTGACTCTCGCCCCAGGGGGTATGCGTCGTACGACGACTTCGTAGGGGACTGTCCGACCACACCCTTGGCGGATGAGACAGAGGGTTCGCCCATGCTCTACTCCTCGGGCACCACGGGTCGGCCCAAAGGCATACGCCGGCCGCTGTCCGGCCTCCCCTTCGGGACCGACACGGTCCTCGTTCCCATGCTGGGCGGCCTGATGGGCTTCAAAGAGGGCGACGTCTATCTCAACCCCGCTCCGCTCTATCACTCGGCCCCGCTGGTGTGGTCGATGACGGCACAGCGCATGGGGGGCACCGTGGTGGTGATGGAGCGATTCGAACCCGAGGACTGCCTCGACCTCATCGCTGAGCACCGGGTGACGCACGGCCAGTTCGTCCCCACCATGTTCGTCCGCATGCTCAAGCTCAACGATGCCTCGCGCCTGGCCCGCGACACCTCCAGCCTGCAGTCGGTCGTTCACGCCGCGGCCCCGTGTGCCCCCGAAGTCAAGCGTCGGATGATCGAGTGGTGGGGCCCGGTCATCCACGAGTACTACTCAGGTACCGAGGGCGGGGGCATGACATGGATCGATGCCGAGCAGTGGCTGACCCATCCCGGATCGGTCGGGCCCGCGGTGTGGGGAGCGGTGTACATCTGCGATGACGACGGCAACGTTGTACCTACCGGTGAGGACGGAGTGGTGTGGTTCGGTGGACGTGACAACAAATTCGAGTACAACAACGACCCCGAGAAGACCGAGCAGACATTCAACGAGCGCGGGTGGAGCACGCTGTGGGATGTCGGGCATCTCGATGCGGACGGCTTTCTCTATCTCACCGATCGCAAGCTCTTCATGATCGTCTCCGGTGGAGTCAACATCTATCCCCAGGAGATCGAGGACGTCCTCGTGCTCCATCCGGCCGTCTCCGACGTGGCTGTCTTCGGCGTGCCGGATCCGGAGATGGGGGAGGAGGTCAAGGCCGTCGTGCAGCCGGCACAGGGCTCGGTCGCCGGTCCCGAGCTGGAACGGCAAATCCTGGAGTTCTGTCGGGAGAACCTCTCGCACTACAAGTGCCCCCGGTCCGTCGATTTCACCGACGCCCTGCCGCGGGGGGAGAACGGCAAGCTCTACAAGAAGCAGCTACGGGAGGCCTACTGGGCCAACCCCAGCTCGAGACTGCCGACCTGAGTAGCGGGCGCCCGGACGTCGGCATACCACACCAAGGCGAGGGCGACTCCCGCCCCGAAGAGCAGGACCGACGTGATCCCGACCGAGGAGACCACCGGGCCGGCGAGGAGATTGCCCAGCGCGACCGTCCCGCCGAAACCCATGATCCACAGGGCCATGACGCGTCCGCGCACGGCGTCCTCCAGGCGCGCTTGCATGGTGGTGTTGAGGGCGGTGATGAAGGCGAAGTAGAACGCGCCGACCAGCGCCACCATGAAGTAGGCCGGCAGCGCCTGGCGCAAGAGCGCGAACCCGGCCAGCGTGAGGGAGTACCCGAGCAAGCAGGTGCGCACGATCATCGGCTTGGAGGTGCGGGTGAAGACCGTGCCGATGGAGATGGCCCCGAGCAGCGCCCCGATGCCGAAGGATGCGTAGAGGATCCCGTAGTGGGTGGACCGCGGGTTGATGCCCAAGTTGTGCGCCGCCACCACCGGCATCTGGCCCAGGAACGCCAGGGCCAAGAGGGAGAAGAGGAAGACGGTGACCAGGCAGCGGCCCACGACGCGGTCGGCGCGTGCGGTGGTGATCCCCGCGGTGAGCTCGCGCCAACGACTGGCGTGCTGACTCATCTGTCCGACGGCCGGAAGGGTCACCACCAGGAGGGCGCCGATGACGAAGAGGTAGGTGACGGCGTTGCCGGCGAACACCCACGCCGGTCCCACGAAGTGGTACGCCACGCTGCCGATGACCGGACCGATCACCCGCGACGCGTTCATCTGGGCCGAGTTCAGCGAGATGGCCCCGGGAAGGTCCTCCCGGCCGACCAGCCCGGGCAGCACGGCGGCGTAGGCGGGACCGTACATGGCGCTCCCCGCCCCCACGAGGAACACCATGACAACCAGGAGGACGCGTGAGGGTGACGGGGTCCAGACCACCCACGCGACGCCCAGCGAGAACACGAGCTGTTCGATGGAGAGGAGGATGAGGAACTTCTTGCGATTGACCTTGTCGGCGATGAGTCCGCCCACCGCGGCCAGGAGGAGCGCCGGTCCGAGCTGGGCGAAGATGATCACGCCGACGAAGGTGCTCGAATGCGTGATGTTGTAGGCGTAGGCACCCAGGACGACGTTCTGCATCCAGGTGCCGATGTTGGAGGCGAAAGCTCCGAAGTAGACGATGCGAAAGGTGCGGTGCCGCAGAGCCGCCATGGCGGTGCCCGAAGAGATGGGGCTGTCCCCGTCGATGACGGCGTCCTCGATCTCCTCGAGTGAGATCTCCGGCGGTCTCTCTTCCCCTCCCGACCCGGACTGCACCCCCGCATCGTACGGGACGCGTCCACGGCGGCGTCCGGGGCGAATCCTCGGCGAGGGCACCGGAGGCACGGCCGACGGGGGTTGTCGCCATCAGCTAATGTCGCGCCCGCTCCGGCGAACCCGGAGTGGTGCAGAAATCAGCGAAGTCCGGTGAGAGCCCGGCACTGTCCCGCAACGGTAAAGCCCCCTCGTGGGGACGAGTCCGGACGCCTGTTCTGTGCCGACGAAACCGAACCTCGGAGGAAGGGCGGTTCGTTGGGCACCTCGAGTGGGTGTCGCAGCGGGCGCACTTCGTCCTCCGCAACCCAATGGAGGATGAACATGTCAAGCATCACACGGCGCATGATGGTGGTGATCGCCGCGCTGACATTCGGCATCACCGCCGTCAGTACGAGCTTTCCGAGCCCGACGGCGGCAGCGGCAACTTCTACGTCAACGGCGTTTCCGGTGACGATATCGGCGGCGAACGGGACGATCACCGTTCCCGCTCGTCCCACGGCGATCGTCTCGATGTCGCCTACAGCCACCGAGATGCTCTATGCGATCGGTGCCGGAAGTCAGGTCAGAGCGGTTGACTCGTACTCGACCTTCCCGAAGAACGCACCGCGGACCAAGCTCAACGAAGACGATCCCAACGTAGAGGCGATCGTCGCCTACAAGCCCGACCTGGTCGTGGTGGCCGGTGATACGACGGGGTTGACCGCGCAGCTGGCGAAGTTCGGTATCCCCGTGCTGTCGGACCCGGCGGCGACCACGCTCAACCAGGCGTACCAGCAGTTCGTCGAGCTCGGCGAGGCCACGGGCCATGTGGCCCAGGCCAAAGCCGAGGTGACGAAAATAAACGCGCAGATCGGGCGGATAGTCCGCGCTGCGCCGAAGCGCGCCAAGCCGCTCACCTACTACTTCGAGCTCGACCAGACGTACTACTCGGTGACATCCTCGACGTTCATCGGACAGTTGCTCGGCCTTCTCGGCCTCAAGAGCATCGCCGACGCCGCCACCGGCGCGGCGGCCAGCGGCGGCTACCCGCAGCTCTCGGCGGAATTCATCATCAAGTCCAATCCCGACTACATCTTTTTGGCCGACACCGTCTGCTGTGGCCAGAACGCCAAGAAGGTGGCCGCGCGGCCCGGCTGGGCCCAGCTCAGCGCGGTGCGCGACGGGCACGTGGTCGGGCTCAACGACGACATCGCATCGCGCTGGGGTCCCCGCATCGTGGACCTGCTCAAAACGGTCGCCGACTCCCTCGGGCAGCAGGGTCACGGCTGACGCCATGAGCACCACCCTGCCTCCCCGCACGCGCGCCCCGGCCCGGGACGACCCGTCAGGCCTGCTCCGGCCGCTGACCCTCCCACGCGTCTCGGCCCGGCGGCCGGTGCTGGTGGCGGTGGCCGCCCTGATCGGCGCCATGGTGCTCGGTATCTCGGTCGGTCCGGCCGACATCTCGTTCCCCACGGTCATGGAGGCGTTGTGGGGCCATCTGCCGTTGCTCCATTACCACGCGCACACCTCTGCGATCGACTGGGACGTGATCTGGCAGATCCGACTGCCGCGGGTGGTACTAGGTGGGATGGTGGGCGCCATGTTGGCCGGCGGTGGGGCGGCCTACCAGGGTGTGTTCCGCAACCCTCTGGCCGACCCCTACCTGCTGGGGGTCGCGGCGGGAGCGGGCTTGGGGGCCACCATCGTCATCGTCGAGGGGTCGGGGACGGACCTCAGCCAGATCCTGCCCTTCGCTGCCTTCGCCGGGGCGGTCGCGGCCGTCGCCCTGACCTATCTGGTCGGGGTCACCTCGGGACGTCGGGCGTCGACAGCGTCGATCGTCCTTGCCGGGGTGGCCGTCGCGGCGCTCCTGACGGCCGTGCAGACCTATCTGCAGCAGCAGCACGAACCGGACCTCCAAGGCGTGTACAGCTGGATCCTGGGGAGCCTCGGGACCGCGTCGTGGTCCGACGTCACCCTCATCCTTCCGTACGTAGCGCTGAGCGCGGTGGTGCTGTTGCTCCACCGGCGCCTGCTCGATGTGCTCAGGGTGGGGGAGGAGGAGGCCGGCGCGCTCGGGGTGCATGCGGCGCGCGTGCGCCTCATCGTGGTGGCCGCGGCCACCCTCGGGACGGCGGCCGCGGTGTCGGTCAGCGGGCTGATCGGTTTCGTGGGCATCATCGTCCCGCACACCGTACGGTTGCTGTCCAACGCCAGCTACCGCGTCGTGATCCCGGTCTCCATGATCGGGGGTGCGGCGTTCTTGATCCTGGCCGACGTGGTTGCCCGCACGGTGCAGGCACCGGCCGAGATCCCGATCGGCGTGGTCACCGCCTTCGTGGGGGCACCGTTCTTTCTCTTCTTGTTGCGCTCGCGCCGAACGGGCGTGCTCTGACGTGATCACCTTCGAGGACGTGACCGTGCACTACGGGCACGATGCCGCTCTCCGCGACGTCGGCGGCCACGTGGAGGACGGCGAATGGGTCGGGCTGATCGGGCCCAACGGGGCGGGCAAGACGACACTGCTCCGCGCCATCGTGCAACTGGTGCCCAGCCGGGGGCGCACCCTGGTGGGAAACCGGCCCACGGACCGGATGAGCCGTCGCGACCTGGCCCGCATGGTGGCGTACGTGCCCCAGAAGCCGGAATTGCCCGCCGAGATGACCGTGGCGGACTACATACTGCTGGGGCGCTCACCCCACATCGGCTACTTCGGGATCGAGAAGGCCAAGGACCACGATGTGTGCGCGCGCCTATTGGACCGGCTCGACCTCGCGTCCATGGCCGGACGCAATCTGTCCACCCTTTCGGGGGGCGAATGCCAACGCCTCGTCCTCGGACGGGCACTGGCCCAGGAGGCGCCCGTGCTCCTCCTCGACGAGCCCACCAGCGCGCTCGACTTGGGCCGGCGGGTGGATGCCCTCGAGATCGTCGACGCGCTGCGCCGGGAGCACGGCCTGACGGTGCTCAGCGCCATGCACGACCTCACCCTGGCCGGGCAATTCTCCGACCGGCTGATCCTGCTCTCCCGCGGAAAGGTGGCTGTCGCGGGCAGCCCCGCCGAGGTGCTCGACGAGGCCGTCCTCTCCGAGCACTTCGGCCATCAGGTCCAGGTGCTGCGCGCCCCCGACGGTGCGCTGGTCGTCGCGCCCCGCCGGTCGCCCGACACGACAACATGATCGAAGACGTGCACCGCGCCGCGAAACCGAAGACGGAGGAAGAGATGCGAGACGCCGCCGATGGCCTGGGGGATGCCCAGGGAGACCAGACCCGCGAAGCAGTACCCGAAGAGCCCGAGGGCGCCGCGGCCCGGGTTCCCTCGCTGGTGCTGGTCAACACCGGCCATGGGAAGGGAAAGTCGTCGGCGGCCTTCGGGGTGATGGGACGCGCCTGGGCCCGTGGCTGGAAAGTCGGCGTGGTCCAGTTCGTGAAGGGCGGCAAGTGGAAGGTGGGGGAGCGCAAGCTGGCCGATCACCTGGGCATCGAATGGCAGGTCCTCGGTGACGGCTTCACGTGGGAGTCGACGGATCTCGACGAGACCGCGGCCAAGGGACGCCACGCGTGGGAAGTCGCCAAGGGGAAGCTGGCCTCCGGGGACTACGACATGCTCATCCTCGATGAGCTGACGTACGCCGTGACCTACGGCTGGGTGCCGGTCGAGGACGTGGTCGCGGCGCTGCTCCAGCGGGCACCGAAGACCAACGTGGTGATCACCGGACGCGATGCCGCACCCGAGATCATCGAGGTGGCGGACACGGTCACCGAGATGCGCCCGGTCAAGCACGCCTACGAACGGGGGATCAAGGCGAGAAAAGGGATCGAGTACTGAGCGTGCGGGTGTTCGGGTCGGCATGATCACCCTCGTCCTGGGAGGAGCTCGCTCGGGCAAGTCCATCTATGCGGAGCGGTTGATGGCGCATCGGCCCACCCCCATCACCTACGTGGCGACGCTGCACGTCGGCGACGATGGCGACCTGGCGGCGCGGGTGGCGCGGCACCGGCACCGACGCCCCCCTGAGTGGCGCACGGTGGAGGCCGGCCGTGACCTGCCCGAGCTCCTGGTGGCCACGCCGGGATCGGTCCTGGTCGACTCGCTCGGTCCCTGGGTGGCCGCGCACGGGTCCGGCGAGCCGGTCGATGCCGCCGCGCTCTGTCGCGCCCTCACGGCGCGTGCCGGTGACACGGTCGTGGTCTCCGAGGAGGTCGGGATGGGCGTCCATCCCTCATCGGAGGCGGGGCGGCTGTTCCGCGACGCGCTGGGATCTCTGAACCAGGCCGCGGCCGTCGTGGCCGACGAGGTCCTCTTCGTGGTGGCCGGCCGTGCCTTGCGCCTGGACCAGGCGCCCTGAGGTGCGCGCCGCGCTGGCCTTCCTCACCCCGTGGCCCGGGGCGCGCCTCCCCACGCCAAGGGCACTGCGCTGGTTTCCCCTGGTGGGGGCCCTGCTCGGGTTCGTTCTCGGCGGTCTTTGGTGGGTGACTGCGAAAGCGTGGCCCCTGCCCGTGGCCGCAGCCATCGTCGTGGTGGCTGATCTCGCGCTGACGGGCATGCTCCATCTGGACGGTCTGGCCGACTGCGCCGACGGGATGCTGCCGCACCTGACCCGCGCCCGCCGGCTCGAGGTCATGCGGGAGCCGACCGTGGGCGCCTTCGGCATCGGCGCGGTCGTCGTGGCGCTGCTCTGCCGCTTCGCCGTCTTCGCCACCCTCCGTCCGGCTCCATTCTTGGTGGCGGCACTGTGGTGCGCGTCGCGCACGGCCATGGCGGGCGTCGTGGACCGGGTGCCCTATGCCCGCGGCGAAGGCGGCCTGGCCAGCGCCTTCATGGGGGCGCCCGTCCCCGCCGTCGCGCTCGGCGTGGTCGCGGCGGCCGCCGCCGCGCTCGCCGCCGCCTGGGCGGTGCCGGCCGGACCGGTCGCCGTCGCGTCAGCGCTGGTCGCCTTCGGCGCGGTGGTGGCCTGGGCCAGGTGGCGGATCGGTGGTTTCACAGGCGACGTGCTGGGCGCGGCCGGGATCGTCGGCGAGACCGTCGGCCTCCTCGTGGCGGCGGCCCGCTGGTGAGGTCGGTCGTCTCCAAGCACGCAGGAGCCGCCGCCCTGGGGGTCATGGCCGACCTGGTGTGGGGCGAGCCTCCTCTGCGTCCCCATCCGGTCAGCGCCTTCGGAGCCGTCATGACCCGGGTCGAGCAGGCCATCTACCGGCCCCGTCGCGCCGCTGGCGTGCTGCACGCCGCGGTGGGCGTGGCGCTCGGCACGGCGGCCGGTGCGGTGGTGCGCTCCACCGCGCTCGCCACCTACATCTCGGTTGCACAGCGGGCCCTGCGTGAGGCCGGCCTGCAGGTGGCCGAGGCATTGGAGGGCGACGACCTTGCGGGCGCACGCCGGCTGCTCCCTGCTCTGGTGGGAAGGGAGGCGCGGCACCTCGACCGCACCGAGGTGGCGCGCGCCGTGGTGGAATCGCTGGCCGAGAACACCGTGGACGCGGTGGTGGCCCCCGCCTTGTGGGGGGCGCTCTGTGGGGCGCCCGGGGCCCTGGGCTACCGGGCCGTCAACACCCTGGATTCGTGCGTCGGGCACCGCAGCGAACGGTACGTGGACTACGGCTGGGCCAGTGCCCGCCTCGACGACGTCGCCAACTTCGTCCCGGCGCGGCTCACCGCCGCGCTCGTGGCGGCGGTGCGGCCCCGCGCCGCGGTCGCCGTGTGGCGGGCGGTGCGCCACGATGCGCCGGCCCATCCGTCGCCCAACGCGGGCGTGGTCGAGGCAGCATTCGCCGCCGCGCTGGGCCTACGGCTCGGTGGGGTCAACACGTACGGCACGCGCACCGAGCTCCGTCCGCAGCTGGGGCGTGGACGCTCCCCCGAGGTCGCCGACATCGCCGCCGCCTCGCTCTTGTGCCGCGACGTCACGGGCGCGCTCGTGGCGTTGCTGCTGACGCTGGCGGCGCTGGCATGACCCTGCCACCCCCGGGGCCCCACGGCGGGGACGTGGAGCGGATCGCCGGCGCCCTCGGTCTACCGATCGACTCCATGCTCGACCTCTCGGCTTCCCTCAACCCGCTGGCTCCCGACGTCGCGGGCCTGGCCGTCTCCCATCTCGGCGCGCTGCGGCGCTATCCGGACGCCACCCGGGCCGGCCGTCTCCTGGCCGAGACGATCGGCGTCGACCCGGCCTGCCTGCTGTTGACCAACGGGGGAGCGGAGGCGATCGCGCTGCTCGGGCAGTTGGTCGGCGGGCGGGTGGAGGAGCCCGAATTCTCCCTGCTGCCGCGAGGTGGGGGTGACGCGCCCCGCTGGAGGTCGAACCCGCACAATCCGACCGGTCGGCTGGCCGCACCCGAAGAGCGCGCCGACGTGTGGGACGAGGCGTTCTACCCGCTGGCCACCGGACGCTGGACCCGCGCCGACGCGGCCGTGCGCGCCACCGTCGGCT
Organism: Acidimicrobiaceae bacterium; assembly: GCA_003133545.1. Taxonomy (GTDB): domain Bacteria; phylum Actinomycetota; class Acidimicrobiia; order Acidimicrobiales; family RAAP-2; genus Bog-473. Next base: position 21,617 of record PKYA01000216.1, read on the forward strand.
CGCTGACCAAGCTGTTCGCGTGTCCCGGGCTCCGGCTGGGGTACGTCATCGCCGACCCGGACCTCATCGGGCGGCTCCGGACGAGGCAGTCGGCGTGGGCGGTGGGAGGGCTCGCCGCGGGCCTCCTCCCCGAGTTGCTCATGGCCGCCGACCTGGCCGCATGGGCCGCAGGGATCAGCGAGCTCCGCCGAGAACTCGTCGGGCTCCTGGCGCGCCACGGCCTGTCTCCGTTGCCCTCGGATGCCAATTTCGTACTGTGCCCCGCGCCGACCGGGTTCCGTGACAAGCTCTTGGGGCAGGGGATCGTCGTGCGCGACTGTGCCTCGTTCGGGCTGGTTGACCATGTCCGTATCGCGGTGCCGGATAGCCAGGGAATTGATCGCCTGTCGGCTGCGCTCGAGGCAGTCACACCATGACACCACAAGCGATGAACGACCAATCCCCACCCGCAGACCCCGCTTCGGGGCCGTTCAGCACGGACGCGCGCGCGGCACTGCGCCACATCATCGAGGCGCGCCGCGACGTGCGGCGGCGCTTTCTCCCCACACCCGTTCCCGATGACGTGCTCGAGCGGGTGCTGCAGGCCGCGCACAGAGCGCCCTCCGTCGGCCTGTCACAACCGTGGGACTTCCTGATCCTGACCGACCTGGACGTGCGGTCCCGGGTTGCCGCGCATGTCGAGGAGGAGCGGCAGCGCTTCGCCGATTCGCTGCCGCCGGCCCGCGCCAGGAAGTTCAAGGACCTGAAGGTCGAAGCCATTCGCGAGTCCCCGCTGAATCTCGTGGTGACCTCGACCCTCGAGCGGGGCGGCGCACACGTCCTCGGCCGCTACACCCAACCCGAGATGGCCCACTACTCGACGTGCCTCGCCATAGAGAACCTCTGGTTGACGGCTCGGGCGGAAGGGCTCGGTGTGGGCTGGGTCAGCTTCTACCGCCCGGCGGTGCTCTCGGCCATCCTCGGCCTCCCGGCGCATGCCGAGCCCATCGCCTACCTGTGCGCGGGCTACGTGGACGAGTTCGATCCGGCTCCCGAACTCGCCTTGCGCGGGTGGGCCAAGCCGAGACCGCTGAGCTGGGCGGTCCACAAGGAGAGGTGGGCGCAGCGCGTGACACACCCGTTCGACGATGCGGTGGCTGCCGTGACCGGGCTCGACGCCGCAGCCATGGACGAAGCCCGCGCCCATCACGGTCGGCTGACGAAACCGGCGGGCTCGTTGGGCGAGCTCGAGATCCTCGGCGTCCGGCTGGCCGGTATGGCCGGCACCAGCCCACCCCCCATTCCCGAGCCGGCCACGGTGGCGGTCTTCGCCGGCGACCATGGCGTGGTGGAGGCGGGGGTCACCCCGTGGCCGTCGGAGGTCACGCGCCAGATGGTTGGCAATTTCTGCGCAGGCGGAGCCGCCATCAACGCCATCGCGCGCCAGGTCGGCGCCGAGGTGGTCGTCGTGGACGTGGGCGTCAACGGCGAGCTCGACCCCGCCCCCAACCTCTTGCGCCGAAAGGTCCGCGACGGTACCGCCAACATCGCCGCGCACGCGGCCATGAGCCGGGAAGAGGCCGAGGCGGCGCTCGACGTCGGCGCCGAGGTGGCGCGCGAGCTGGTGACCTCAGGCGCCCGGTGCCTGATCACCGGGGACATGGGTATCGGCAACACCACCCCGTCGGCGGCACTCATCGCCTATTTCGCCGATCAACGGGCTCTGGACGTGGTGGGAAGGGGCACAGGCATCGACGACGCCATGCTCGGGCACAAGGTCGCCGCCGTCGAAGCGGCGCTCCGCCGCACCGCCCGCGATGTCGGGGCCGGGGACGCGCTCGGAGCGCTGGCTTCGCTCGGGGGCCTGGAGATAGCCGCGCTGGCCGGTTTCATCGTCGGCGCTGCGGCGGCCCGGGTCCCCGTGATCGTCGACGGGGTGATCGCCGTCGCCGCTCTGGTCACGGCATCCGCGTTCTGCCCGGCGGCCGCCGACTACTGCGTGGCGGGCCACCGCTCGGCTGAGCCCGGCTCGGGCGTCGCCCTGGACTTCGTGGGCCTGCGGCCGCTCTTGCACCTCGACCTGCGGCTCGGGGAGGGTACCGGAGCCTGCCTCGCCCTCCCGCTTGTGCAGGCGGCGGCCCGCGTGCTCATCGAGATGTCCACCTTCGACCAGGCCGGCGTGACGGGCAAGGAAGGCGGCGGCGGACAGGTGTAGCACGGTGGCCCTTCCGCCATGGCTCCCGCCCGGCGGTACAGGTGAGTTCCTCCGCAGGCCGGCGGCCCTTGGCACCTTCCTGTTCCGGGAGGGCGAGTGTCCGTCTCGCCCGGCAACGGCCGGACGCAGCAGCAATGGCAGAATTGGCGCGTGAGCACGTCGGGGATCTCGACCTACGGGGACCCCTGTCGCGAGTGCGGCTTCTCCTGGGGCGCTTCACTCGACTCCGCCGTCGCCCTGATGTCCGCGGTCCCTTCGCGCGTGGGGGCTCTGCTGGCCGGAGCCACCGGGAGGGAACGCCTGCCGGTGCTCGAATGGTCCGTGGGCGCGTACGTCAGCCACATCGGGGACAACCTGACCATCTGGACCGAGCGCCTGCGAGGCGTTGCCTCGGGTGCGCCGCCGCTGGTCGGTGCGTATGACGAGAGCGCGCTGGCCCGAGCCAGGAACTACGAGGAGATAGCCCTGCCGGCGGCGCTGTGGTCACTCGGCCGCGCCGTGGTCGAATGGGGCGAGGCGGTCGCACAGTCCGATCAGAGCGGAACGGTCCTGATCCATCCCGAGCGCGGGAAGCTGACGCTGCGCGCCGTCGTGCTGGCCAACGTGCACGACGCGCTGCACCATGCATGGGACATTGAGCGGACGCTGCGCTGCTCGGCAACGGAGCGCGCCGCCAGAGCGTGAGGCCCCCCCGTACGGGCCCGGCAAATCCGTGAACGAAGCGCCCGCTGCAGGCGGCGGTATCCTTCGTACCCATGGAAACCGCTGACTACATCGAAGCTGTCCGGAACCGGTCGGCGGCATTTCTGGCCGCGGCACGCACCGATATCGACGCCCCGGTTGCGCACTGCCCGAACTGGACCCTGACCGATCTGACGACCCATGTGGGTGGCGTGTGGGGATGGGCGGCCGCGACCGTCACCACGGGCGCCCGGGCGACCTTCCCGTCGCCGCCCGAAGGCGCACGTGGTTCCGGGTTGATCGAATGGGCCGAGGAGCAGGGGCAGGAGCTCCAGATGGCCCTCAGTACGGCGGATCCTGATGCGAATTGCTGGACCTTCGGCCTGCCCCGGTCGCGGCGGTTCTGGTTCCGGCGACAGGCCCTCGAGACGGCGGTACATGCCTGGGACGCCGAGAACGCGGTCGGCGAGCCGACATCTCTCGAGGCCGGGCTCGCCAGCGACGGGATCGATGAATTTCTGACCGTGATGTTGCCGCGCTTCATGGAGCGGCAGGCGGGCGAATGGGATGGAGAGTCTGTCCATCTCCATCGCACTGATGGCGAGGGCGAATGGATGGTGCAGCTGGGCCCCGACGGCAAGGTCTCGTCCGAGCAGGCGCACGGCAAGGGCGATGTCGCCCTGCGTGGCCCGGCGTCGTCGCTCTATCTGTGGTGCCTCAATCGGATGCCCGCGGATGAGCTCGAGGTGTTCGGCGATCGCTCCGTGGCAGATCGGTGGACATCGGGCATCACATTCTGAGCTCCCGGGCTGCGCCTGCGGCGGCGCGCACCCGTGGTGAAGACTTGCGGCGTGCCTGCGCCATCGCGAGAGGATGCCCTCGTCACTGCCGCGTCCGAGAGAGCCGGCGAGATCGTCACCGCCCTCTCCCAGCTCAGCCCAGCCGAGTTGGCCGCCCCCAGCCGGTTGGATGGGTGGAGCCGGCTCACCATCACATGCCACCTTCGCTACGGAGCCGAAGCGCTGGCGGCGATGACCCGTGACGCCCGGGCCGGTCGTCCGGCCTCGTATTACCCCGAGGGGCGCGTGCGGCAGCGTCCGGCCACGCTCGTGCCACGTCACGGCGAGCGACCGGAGCAGGTGGTGGCGACCCTGGGCAGCGCGAGCCGTCTCCTGCACCAGGATTGGTCCAAGATGCGCGCATGGGAGTGGAACGGCGCCATTGCCGAGCCGCCCGGCAACGTCGACCTCGGGCCGCTGCCGCTGGGGAGCCTGCCCCTCCTGCGCCTGACCGAGGTCGAGGTGCACGGAACGGACCTTGGTCTGGGCCTCGACGAATGGAGCGAGACGTTCATTGCCGCCGCCCTGCCCTTCCGGCTGGACTGGCTCAACGTGCGGCGCGCCAATCACCGCCCCGTCGACGAGGCGGTGGAGGGTGAGTGGCTGCTCGCCCCCGAGGGCGGCCCGACCTATCTCGTCTCCGTCCACGGTTCGCGGGTGGAGGCGCGTCCCCGTGACGAAGGGACCGGCGCCCGGTCGCGCATACGAGGGACGAGACGGGACATCCTTTCGCTCCTCCTCGGCCGTCCCACCGAGGGTCTCGCGTTCGAGGGAGACGTGGAGTTGGCCCAGTCTTTCGGGCGCGTCTTTCCTGGCCCGTGAGCCGTCGCCCGGGCGCCGGGAAGCCCGCGTGGTGCCCCTCCTAGTCTTTGCGGATGGCGCGACGAGTCACCGATGCCGATCTGCCCATCACAACGGCGCGCCTGGCGCTCCGCCGCTTCCGCAAGGATGACGCGCCATCGATCTTGAGCCTGTACGGGAACCCGGAGGTGGTGCGCTATCTCTACGGCGAGCCGCTGCAGCGTGCGGGGTTACGCGACGCGCTCGAGCGAAGGCTTCGCCCCCCGGTGCTCGAGGCGGAAGGGGACATCCTCGAATTGGCGGCGGAACTGCGCGCCACCGGGCAGTTCGTGGGTGCGCTGACGTTCTTCCACCGGAGCGATGCCCACCGCCGGGGCGAGATCGGGTACATCATCGCGCCGGAGTTCGCGGGCCACGGTCTGGCCACGGAAGGCGCGGCCGAATTGCTGCGCATGGGTTTCGAGCTGCTCGGGCTCCATCGCATGGAGGGGCAGTGTGATGCACGGAACGTGGCATCCGCGCGGGTCATGCAGCGGATCGGGATGCGACGCGAAGCCCACTTTCATGAGAACGAATATGTAAAGGGCGAATGGACCGACGCCTTCGTCTACGCCATGCTGGCCGACGAGTGGGTTCGCCGCGGCGAAGGGAAATAGCGCGCGGGACTCGAACCGATCAGCCGCGCACGAAGCGGAGGCGCTCGGACTGGCGCTCCCATCCGGTGGCCGTCCAGAAGCGCACGGCGCCAGGACCGGTCGCGACGACGATCGCCTGCAGTCGTTCCGCCCCTGCCTGCGCCAACCGGAGCTCGGCCGCCGCGACCAGTGCGCCCCCCAGTCCCATCCTCCGGTGCGTGCGTGCCACCACGAGCCGGTAGACGGAGCCCCGCCAGCCGTCCCATGCCGCGACCACCGTGCCGACGAGTCGGCCACGGTTGTCATCGGGATCCTCGGCGACGATCAATGCCTCGGGGTCGCGGGAGAGCAGCCGCTCGAGGCAGTGGGCGTTGTCCGTGTGGGTGGCTTCGGCGGCGTCCTCGGCCCACAGATGCAGGACCGCCTCGACATCGGCACGCGTTGCGGCGCGTAGCGTCACGCTCATTCGGGGAGGATAGACGCCGCAGACCACCCCAATTTCGTGCTCATACCACCCGGCACGGTCCGGGCATTGGCCTTGCCCCGATGGTACAGGACTAGTTTGTGGCGAAGCGCGCCGGTATGTCACCGGCGCGCGGCGGGCCAGGGCAAGGGGGGGAGCGCCATGGACAAGGACCACCATCGGCCCGGGGTTGTGCGGCGCGGAGTGGCCAGCGTGGCCATCGCCGCTTTCGGGTGCCTCACCTTTGGCCCCGCTCTCATGCCGCTCACCGCAGCTGCGGGTGCCACCCCCGCGGCGGCTCAGGCACTGAACGGCAACGGCTCCGTCGACGAAGCCTGGCTGACTGGCGCCGGGCCCGGTGACTCCGTCACGTTGCTACGCCAGGGAGTGCGGGTGTCGAACGCGGCCAATCCCGGCACCGCCGACGACCTCGGCTCGTTGATCATCCGCGATCTCGCGCCGGGCGCGGGCTACTCCTGGGACGACACGACCACCGGGCAAAAGACCCCGACGTTCTCGGTGTTGGCCCCTGGTGCGAACCCGGCGGTCGATTCGGATCTCTACACCGACCAGCCCATGCATTCGGGGCTCAACTACATCACCATGCGTGACGGCATCCAGTTGGCTGCCACGGTGCGGTATCCCTACGGTGGCACGTGCAGCGCCGCCGCTCCATGCCCGACCGTCATCGAATACTCGGGCTATGACACCGCTGGTCCCACCGATCCCATCCCCACCCTGCTGGCCGAGGCGACCGGAACCACGTGCACGAATTGCGGCGATGCGAATCTGCTCCCCGACTCGGCGACGGACGTCGGAGCCGTGTTGGCGCGGGTGGCCGGGTTCGCCACGGTGAGCCTGCAGATGCGAGGGACCGGTTGCTCGGGGGGTGCCTACGACCTCTTCGGCTACCCCTCCGACTACGACGCCTATGACGCCATAGAGATCGTGGCCCATCAGGACTGGGTGGCCCATCACAAGGTGGGCATGGTGGGCATCAGCTACTCGGGTTTGTCCCAGCTCCCGTCGGCGGGCACTGACCCGCCGGGCCTGGCCGCCATAGCCCCCATGAGCCCGACCGACGACCTGTTCTCGACGGGATATCCCGGCGGCATCTTCAACGATGGGTTCGCCGCCAGTTGGGTGGGGGCGCGGGAAGACGACGCCATGGCGGCCGCTGCCCTGCAGGGCGGGCGGCTGGTACCGCTCGCCGCGACTCCAGTGGCAGGTGTCGGGCAGCCGTGGGTCTACTACGAGATCGACGCCGAGTTGGCCGCCGGCGGGGGGTCCACTTCCACGTGCTTGTCGAATCAGGCGCTCCACGGCCAGTCGGAGAGCCTGTCAACGTTGGTAGGGCCGCAGCTCGTGGCCCCCGGCACCGGGCCGGGCCGCGAGCCCTCCCTGTTCGACCGCCGCTCCATGAGCCAGTGGGCGAAGCGGATCACCGTCCCCGTCTTCATCTCCGGGGCGATGCAGGACGAGCAGACCGGTCCCCAATGGCCGGCCCTGCTTTCCGCATTGCCCTCGAGTACTCCGGTCTTCGCCAACCTCGTCAACGGTGACCACATCGACTCCACGGATCCCCAGATCATCAGCCGTTGGCTCGAGTTCCTCGACCTCTACGTGGCCGACACGGTCCCGACGGCCCCGAACGCCCTGGAGGGGCTGATTCTTGATCGGTTCACCAGTTTCGCCTCGGGAACGTCGGCGCAGGCGCCACTTCCGGCCGTGCGGTTCACGAATGCCACCTCACTGGCCATGGCGCGGGCCGAGTTCGGGCAACAGACACCGCGGGTCGAGGTTCTCTTCGACAACGGCGCAGGAGCCGCCGGGGCCGGTGACCCGCAGTCGACCTACACCGCCGGCTTCGCCCAGTGGCCACCGGCGGGCACGGTCAAGACGTACTACTTCTCTGCCGGCGGGGTGTTGACGGGGCGCCCCCCCACGAGTTCGGGGAGTGCCGGGCTGACTCTCGATCCGAGCGTGCGACCCGCAACCAGCCTGCCGCCGTCGGGTAACGCTTGGGCGGCTCAACCGGACTGGGACTGGACGCCGGTCCCCGCCGCGGACGGTGTGGCCTTCCAGACGGCGCCGTTCGTCAAGGCGACCACCATCGTGGGGCCGGCCACCGTCGATCTCTGGGTGAAGTCGGCGGCACCGGTCGAAGACTTCCAGGTGACCGTGACCGAGGTGCGCCCTTCGGCTGGCGACGAGGAGTACGTGACGTCCGGCTTCTTGCGCAGCTCGAACCAGGTTGATCGCAGCGATTCCACGGCACTGTTCACCGATCCGACTTACCTGGCCGGGCAGAGCCGCTCGCTCTCGCCGACCGCGTACACACTCGTGAAGATCCCGGTCGACCCGATCGTCCACACGTTCCGGGCCGGGACAGAGCTGCGCATCGTGCTGTCAGCCCCCGGCGGCGACCGTCCCACGTGGGCGTTCGCCACCCTCGACCACGGGCAGGGGGCGTCGGTCCACTTCGGCGGGGTCATGGCCTCAGCGCTGGTGGTGAACAAGGTCCATGGCGTCGACGCGACCGTGTCGTTGCCGGTCTGCGGTTCGCTCCGAGGCGAGCCGTGCCGGGCCTACGAAGCCGAGGCGAACCAGGCCCAAACCGGCTGAACGGGCCCAGGGCGGTGCCTGGCTGGTCTGGACATTCGCACCGGCCCGCCAGGCGGTTCTCAGCTGGCTGCCATGTTCATTCGATTCCCTGGGCTCGGGAGATCTGGCCCCGTTGGAGTCAGTGCAGAGCGAGCAGGCACGGTGCCCCATGAGCGCAACACGTGACGAGAGGCTTGGTGGAAGGACGGCGACCGAGCACTTGCGCCAAAGTGCCGGAGCACAGCTCAGCCGGACCGTGCTCGGTTCGACGACCGCTCCCCGCGGCGAGGAGGTGCGCCGGTACTTTGCCGGTCGTCGGAGCGCATCATTGCGCCACCGCCTCGTGCCCGGCGTGGCGCGACAACTGCGGAGGCTCGGGCGCGCCTTCGGCCGTCCCGTCCGCTCCGGCCGCACGCCGAGGCGTTAGGGGAGCCGGTCCCGCTCACTCCACGGCGGCCCGCGCGGTGTCGCCGAGGGCGCCCGAGCGGCGCGTGGCTGCGACCGCTCCGGAGGCGGCGGCAATGACGGCCAGCACGAGAGCGGTGACCGTGAACGCGTGATCGGCGCCGGCCGGCACGCCGGCTGTCCCGCCGTTGACGGTGAAGAGCAAGCCGGTGAGCGCGAGCCCCAGTGCGGTGCCCATGCCACGCGTCATGTTCAGCACACCCGAGGCCATCCCTGCTTGCGACGGGGGAGCCGCCCCCATGATGCTCGCGTTGTTCGGTGACGTGAACAGGCCGAGACCAACCCCGATCACGGCGAGGAAGAGAAGCAACCCGGGCGTGCCCGGACGCAGCAGGCCGAGCGCGACGAGCGCGGCGGCGACGAGCGCCATGCCGCCGGTGGTGAGTAGCCGGACGCCGGTCCGATCGGCCATCTTGCCGGCCAGGGGGGCGACGATCCCGAACAGCACCGGCACGATGGCGAGTTCCAGCCCGGCCCGCGCCGCGCCGAACCCGAGACCCCGGTCCAGATAGAAAGGAATGAGCAGGAGTACCCCGAACATGACCAGGTACGAGCCCATGCCGCTGATGATGCCTGCCGAGAAGCGTGCGTGGGAGAAGAGCGAGAGGTCGAGCATGGGCTCATGGTCGACCATCTCATGGCGCACGAAGCACACACCGAGCACAAATGCGGCGACGAGAAGGCCGACGATCAGCGGCGACGACCAGCCCTCGGTGGCGCCGAAGGAGATGGCGCTGAGCAGGGCCACCACGGCGGGGAAGAAGAGGGAGAGGCCGGTCCAGTCGAAGGCGACCTTGGGTTGGAGGTTCTGACTGCGGGGCACCAGGGCGAGGGCGGCGATGGCCCCACAGGCGCCCAGGGGGACGTTGACGAAGAAGATCAGCCGCCACCCACCGGCAGCCAGGAGCAGACCCCCCACCGAGGGACCCAACGCCAGCCCGATGGCTTGCGCCGCACCCTGCAGGCCGATGGCCCGCCCGAGGGCACGGCCGGGCACGACCAGCACGATGATGGCCAGGCTGTTGGCCTGCAGCATGGCGGCCCCGACGGCCTGGAGCGCCCGGAACGCGCAGAGCGCCGGCAGATCGGGGGCGAACCCGCACAGCGCCGAGGCGACTACGAAGAGCACGAAGCCATAGACATAGAGGAGCTTGCGTCCCCACATGTCGGCAAACCGGCCCACCGCGGTCACGCCGGCCACCAGGACGAGCAGGTAGCTCAGCCCTACCCAGGTCACCGAGCCGACGCTCGAGTGGAACGACTTCTGGAGTGTGGGCAGGGCCACCGTCACGATGCTGGCGTCGAGCTGGCCCATGAGTGCCCCCACGCACACCGCGGCAACGGCGAACCAGTAGGCGTTCGGGCGCTCCCGGATCGATCGGGGACGCCGGGGCTCCACGAAGAGACGGTGCCAACTCCATGCGGTCGGCTCGGCGCTGTCCACACTCACGCGCACCATCCTGCATGCCGCCCAATGACAAGTAAAATACCGAGTTCTTATAAAGTCGATAAGCTATCCTTATGGATTCACACAGACTGCGCCATTTCGTGGCCGTCGTGGACCACGGAGGTTTCACCGCCGCGGCGCAGGCGGTCTACGTGTCCCAGCCGGCCCTTTCACAGGCCGTGCGGGAGCTCGAGGCGGAACTGGGTGTGGACCTCTTCACCCGCATCGGGCGGCGGGTGCGCCTGACCCCCGCCGGCGAGGCTCTCTTGGAACCGGCTCGCCAGGTCCTACGCGACCTGGAGACGGGGCAGGCGGCCGTGGCGGCCGTGGCCGGGCTGGCCGCGGGCAGCCTGACCTTGGCCAGCCTGCCGACGCTGGCGGCGGATCCGATGGCGCCCCTCGTGGGAGCGTTTCGCCGCCATCATCCGGGTATCCGGGTCGAACTGGCCGCGCCCGAGGACACCGGAGAACTCTTCGAACTGGTGACGTCCGGTGCGTGCGAGCTCGGGGTGACCGACGCACACGACATCCCCGACGCGCTGCAGTCGCGTTCGTTGGGGCGCCAGTCCCTGGTCCTCATCTTGCCTCCGGGGACCGACCAGGGCCGAGGAGCGACGGTGGATCTCTCGTCGCTCGAGCGCACGCCGTTCGTGGTGGCGCCGCCGGGAACCTCCACCTTCCGGCTGCTCCAGGAGGGCTTCGCCGCCGTGCAGCGCACTCCCACCGTGGCCGTGGTGACGGCGCAACGCGACGCCATCCTTCCCCTGGTGATCGCCGGGGCCGGGGCTGCACTGGTGCCCGAATCGGCGGCGCGCACGGCGGTCGAGCAGGGCGCGGTCATGGTCCGGCCGGCACCCGCCATCACCCGCGCCATTGCCCTCGTCTCCCGCCCCGGGCCGCTCGCTCCGGCCGCCGCCCGTTTCAGCGAGATGGCGACGGCGCCCTGACCCCGCCACGCCGCGCCTCCGTCCCTATGGGCGCGCCACCTCCACTTGGCGGCGTATGTCGCGGGACGACGAACCGATCAAGAGCGTGTAGTGCCCCGCATCGCACACCCATCCGTGGGAAGCGGTGTCCCAGTAGGAGAAGGCAGCGTCATGGAGCTCGAAGGCGACCGCACGGCTCTCGCCGGCGTCCAGGGTCACCTTGGCGAAGGCAGCCAATTCCCGGTCCGGGCGCGGGACCCGGGGCGCGTGTGGCCGCACATAGACCTGGACGACCTCGGTGCCGGTCCGCGCCCCCGTGTTGGTGACGTCGACGGAAAGTGCGATACGCCCTGGCGACTGGACCACCTGAGATTCGCCGTAGGCGAACGTGGCGTAGGAGAGGCCATGGCCGAATGGGAACGCCGGTGCCACGCCGGCGGATTCGTAGTGGCGGTAGCCCACGAACACGCCTTCGCCGTAGGCGACCTCGCCCGCGCGACCGGGGTAGTGGCCATAGGCGGGGGTGTCCTCTATGCGGTGGGGAAAGGTGACGGGGAGGCGGCCGGCCGGCTCGGCCAGACCTACCAGCATGTCGGCGACCGCATCGGCACCTTCCTCGCCCGGGTACCACACCATCATGACGGCGCCGGCGCGCGCGGCCCAGGGCAGGTGGAGCGGCGATCCGGCGTTGACCACGACAACCGTGCGTGGGTTGGACGCGATGACCGCCTCGACCAGCTCATCTTGAAGGCCGGGTAGCAAGAGATCGGCGCGGTCGAAGCCCTCGGATTCCCAGGAGCGATTGGTGCCTACGACGACGACGGCCACGTCGGCGGCCTCGGCGGCCGCTACCGCCCGCGCCAGCTCGTCGGGTTGCCGCGGCCGGTCGGCCGCGATGCGTACACCGAGGACCGGCGACGAAGCCGTGCGGGGCCACAATTCAACGACCAGCTCGTAGGCCCGACCGGCCTGGAGCTCGAGCTCCTGTTCGACCAGGCGGCTCCCCGCACCATAGAAGCTCTGCCCGCGTGCCGGCTCTGAGTTGTCTACAGCGGGTACTCCGTCGATGCGCAGAATCGATTTGCCAGCGCTCTCCAGGCCCCAACGCCACGGGCCGCCGACATCGGGAGTGAAGCGACCGCTTATCCGCACGGAAGATGCGCCCGCGGGGAGATCCGGTCCGAGTGCACCCACCCAGGTGAGCCGTCCCTGGTAGGTCGTCTCGTTCCCCGCGGGGCTCCCGCGGAGTTCGGGGTTGTCGAAGTAGTCCACCGTGAGCCCCGAGCCGCCGCCGGGCGTGCTGACCAGGGCCATGTCGAGGGTGGGCAGTTCCCGATCGATGCGGCAGCCGACCTCGTGGACCACCGTGGCGCCCGGCACCCGTTCGGCCAGCGCATCGAGGAGACGGCGATGCTGGAGCGGCGTCACTTCGGAGCTCCCACCCCCGGACGCGAGCCATCCGGCATTGGGGCCGATCAGGGCGATGCGGCCGATGCCCGTGGCATCGAGCGGCAAGATACCGACGTTGTGGAGCAAGACCGTGCCCTCGGTCACCACGCGACGGGCCACCTGGCGCCGGGCCGGGTCGTCCTCTTCCTTCTCGGGCCGCCCGGCCGACGGATCGCCGGCCACGATGCCCACCCGTGCCATGAGGCGCACGACATGGCCCGCCTTCTCATCGAGCAGCGCGGCGGGCACCGCTCCGGAGTGGACCGCCTCGGCGAGGGCGGCCCCGAACCAGGCCGGCGGCCCCGGCATCTCGAGGTCGAGCCCAGCTGTGGCCGCTGGGGCGGTGCTGTGGGTGCCGAACCAGTCGGACATCACGAGCCCGTCGAAGCCCCACTCGTCGCGCAAGGTCGCGATCAGATCGGGATGCTCGCTGCAGTAGGTGCCGTTCACACGGTTGTACGCCGTCATGACCGCCCACACGCCGGCCTCGCGCACGGCCGCCTCGAAAGCGGGGAGGTGGATCTCGCGTAGCGTGCGCTCGTCGACCTCGGCGCTGATCGTCATCCGCTCGTGCTCCTGGTCGTTGCAGGCGAAGTGCTTGATGCAGCACGCCACTCCACCCCCCTGTACGCCGGCCACGTACGCCACCGCCAGTCGGGCGCTGAGCAGCGGGTCTTCGGAGAAGGATTCGAACGTGCGCCCGGCCAGCGGCGTGCGGACGATGCAGACGGTCGGGCCCAGCAGCACATGCACCCCTTTGGAGGCCGCCTCGGCGGCCAGGACCGCGCCGAGGCGGCCGACCAGCTCAGGGTCCCAGGTGGAGCCGATGGTCATGCCGCATGGCAGCGACAGGGAGCGGCGCCCCATGAGGCTGTCACCCCGCACGCCGGACGGGCCGTCCGAGACCTTGAGCGCGGGGATGCCGAGACGTGGCAGCGCCGGCAGGTACCAGAGTCCGGCACCCGCGGTCAGCGACGCCTTCTCGTCGGTCGTCATGGATGCCACGAGAGCCCGCACCGCTTCCTCGGCCGCGGGGCCCGAATCGGCGCTGCTCACCACGTGTCCACGAAGGGCCGCCGCTTTCCCTCCCGCGGGGGCGGCTCGGGGGCGGAACGCAGCGCATGGGTGATGCGGGCGCGGGTATGGGCCGGGTCGATGACGTCGTCGATCTCGAAGTGGGCGGCGACGTTGAGGGCCTTGCCGTGCTCGTAGGCGCGCGCCACCATGGACGCGAAGGCGGCCTCTCGGGCGACCGGATCGGTGATGGCATCGAGCTCGCGACGGAAGCCGAGCTGCACCGCCCCCTCGAGTCCCATGCCGCCCAGCTCCCCTGTAGGCCACGCGACCGTGAAGAGTGGCCGGCGGAAGCTTCCGCCGGCCATGGCCTGCGCGCCCAGCCCGTAACCCTTGCGCAGGATCACGGTGCAGAAGGGCACCGTGAGGCTCGCACCAGTGACGAACATCCGGCTCACGTGCCGCACGAGCGCGGTTTCCTCGGCCGCCGGCCCGACCATGAAGCCGGGGGTGTCACATAGGAAGAGCAATGGGAGACCGAAGGCTTCGCACAGCTGCATGAGCCGGGCCGCCTTGTCGGCACAATGGGCGTCGATGGCGCCTGCCAGGTGCAAGGGATTGTTGGCCAGGACCCCGAGGGGCCGCCCCTCGATACGAACCAGCGCCGTCACCATGCCGGGGGAGAACTCCCCTCGCAGCTCGAGGATCGATCCGGTGTCGGCCACGAGTTCGATGACGTCGTGCACGTCATAGGCACGCCGGCGGTCCTCGGGGATGCAGGCGCGCAGGAGTTCCTGGTCGGCGCAGGACCACGCCAAGGTGGGGCCCTGGAAGTAGGACAGGTACTGCTTGGCCGTCCGGACGGCGTCTGCTTCGTCCGTGGCCACCAGGTCGACCACGCCATTGCGCACCTGCGTGCGCAGGGGGCCGATCTCCTCGGGGGTGAAGACACCCAGCCCGCCGCCTTCGATCATGGCGGGACCGCCCATGCCGATGTTGGCGTCGGGGGTGGCGATGATGACGTCGCAGCAACCGAGTAGGGCCGCGTTCCCGGCGAAACAGCGCCCGGAGACCACCCCGACCAGGGGGACCAGGCCGCTCAAGGCGCCGAAGAGCGCGAAGGCCTCGGTGTCGAGGCCGGTGACGACTGCCGTATCGGTATCGCCCGGTCGGCCGCCGCCACCTTCGGCGAAGAGGACGACGGGGAGTCGCAGCCGTTCGATGAGGACGAAAAGCCGGTCCTTCTTGCGGTGGTTCATCTGTCCCTGGGTGCCGGCCAGGACGGTGTAGTCATAGGAGAGCACGGCGCACCGTGCCTGCCGATCGTCGAAGCGGTCCCCGTTGACCCGGCCGATTCCGGCGATCAGGCCGTCGGCCGGCGTGTTGTGGATGAGATCGTCGAGGTCGCGCCGTGCCCGCTGGGCGGCGATGACCAATGCCCCGTACTCCTCGAAGCTCCCGGGGTCGCACAGGTCGTCGACGTTCTCGCGGGCCGTCCTCCTCCCGGCCGCGTGCCGGCGGGTCGTGGCGGCGGTCCGACCGGTGTCGAGGGTGTTGGCCACGCGTGCCCTGAGCTCGGCCAGCTCCGGTCGCACGGTGGCCGGCGGCGCCACGCCGACGCCGGCCGCGTCGGGCGCGTCCACCGCTCCCTCCTCCATCTCCATCAGCGGCGCGCTCGCCGCGACGGAGTCACCCGGCACGACGGCGACGTGCACAATGGTGCCCGAGCGCACCGCGGCCACAACATGCTCCATTTTCATGGACTCGAGGATGAGGAGCGGCTGGCCGACATGGACCCGGTCACCGGACGCCACGGAAACGTTGACCACGGTGCCGGCGAAGGGGGAGACGACGGTCAGCCGGGCCACAGTGGTTCGGGGACGGAGAAGCCGACAGCGTTGCCCCATGTGTTGCGGTAGGAGACGTGATCTGCCGGCTGGCGGGTCGCGAGTCCCCACGTGCCGGTGGGATAGCCGAAGCTGACGGTGGCGGCGAGGTTCCAGCCCTGATCGTCGGGGACCCCCAGGATCTCGAGTGTCTCCTTCGGATGGAAGAACTGCAACAGGGCTGTGATGCAGCTGCCGATGCCCTCGGCGCGTGCGGCCAGCATGGCGCTCCAGACGGCGGGATAGATGGAGCTGCCGCTGGGGTCGAACTGCGCGAAGGGAAAGAGGAAGAGCGGGACATCCGCGAAGTGGTCGGCCAGCCACTGCGCGGAGCGCTGGATGCGCAGGAACTGCTTGGACTCGGCGGTGTCGGGATGGGCGGTGGCGGCCTCGAGCTGAGGCTTGTAGACGGTCTCCCAGAGCTGGCCCATGGCGTGCTGATACAGCGGGGCGAGGGCGGCTTTCTTCTCGGGGTCGTCGAGCAGGAGGAAACGCCAATTCTGCTGGTTGCCCCCACTCGGTGCGCGCACGGCGGCGTCGAGGATCCTGGCCTGGACCTCATAGGGGACGGGGTCAGGCCTGACCCGGCGCATGGCGCGGGTGGTGTAGAGCGCTTCGTGCAGTTCCATGGCTGGGCAGACTACGCCCGCATCTGGCGTGCTGCCGGTGCGCGCAAGAAGCGCTCGGGGGATGGCCCCTCCCGGAGCCATTGGTTTGTGCCCCACTGCGGCAACGGGGCGTGTAGAAAAGCCCGCCGTCGATCAACCACCCACCCGAGTGCCTAGCCTGTAATCACGTTGTGCACAGTCGCTACCATCGGGTCCTTAAGGCTGACGCCGAGTTCGGCCAGAATTGGCATAAGAGTCGGTCCGAAGGCGTCAAAGTCCTCCTGTGACTCCCAAATATCGAAGACCTGGATCTTGCCGTTCGCTTCCAAAGCGCAGTGGTAGGTGCGCCCCTTTGGCTTGCCCGCACCGGCTGCCTCAAGCTGCTTGATCGCACTGCCGTACTTCTCAGGCGTGAATCCTTCGTGCGCGAAATAGATTCCAAGTGCCACAATGCACCACCTCTCTGCGTACCCAACGCAATGTTGACGCTTCGGCCGATCCGCCTTGGACATGGCCCACTCGGACCATACTTCTCAACGAGCATCGAATGCCGACCCGGCCCGTGTCGGTGGAATGGTCGCGTTTCCTGCTCTTGATAACATATTAGCTAATGTGCTAATCTTGGAAGGTGACCGAGCGTTCGGCAGAAGAAGCAGGGATATTCAAGGCGCTCGCCGATGCGACTCGTCGTCAGATCCTTGAGGATTTGAAGCCGGGCGAGCTGTCCGCTGGGGAGATTGTGGGCCGATTCAAGATCAGTGCTCCCTCTATTTCGAGACACTTGAGCATTCTCCGGGGAGCTGGGCTCGTCGAAGAGCGAAAGGATGGCAACCGCATCTACTACCGGCTGGTCGAGGAACGCCTGGCGTTGTGCGTCGGTGGCTTTCTCTCCGCCGTTTGTCCAGAACAAGTCGTGCTTCGTCGCAGGCGATCCCGGCCTGGTGCGTGATGAGCGTGCCGCGCCCTTGAAGGCACTGCTCGCGATTCCGTTGATTCTGGTGAACACCGGCTTGTTTCTCGTGTCTTGCTACCTCATGGCAGTGGCATTTGCCGGAGGAGCGCTCGCGTTCCCGACGTTGTGGTGGGTTGCCCCCTTGTCTGGCATAGCCGCACTGACGTATGTCGCCGCATTGATCGTCGTCGGTGCTGAAACGATGGGGCAACTACGCAGTTTCCGAGATCCACAGAAAGTGCTGGCATGTTCTCTCCAGAGTCTCGGATGGAACCTCGTAGGTGTTGTCCTGGGTGTCTTGCTCATTCTCTTGCTCCTGTTCTCCGAGTTCTTTCTCGTAGCGAGTCATTAAGAGGTTCCCAGGACCCGCGACGACTCGAGCGATTGGAGGGGCAGCCTATGGCGCCGGGCTGTGGCTATGGAGATCGGTCACTGCAGTACTCGAAGGGCCTCGTCCACATCCGCTTGGGACGGGCGGCGAGGGGTGTGCCGTCATCATCCCTCGGCATCTCCGCACACCGTCGAGACCATCGCAAGGACCTTGAAGGATACTCAAGCCGCCGGTGAGGCGAGTCGCACATTACTATTCGGTCGATGACCGAGAACCACCTCGAAGTGCGCATTCGAAAGATCTGTACGGGTCTGCCGGGCGTGACGGAGAGGATGAGTCATGGGGCACCGGCCTTCTTTGCCGGTCGTCAGTTCTTGATGCTTTGGATCGATGGCCACCACGAGCACAGGTTCCCTCACTTGTGGTGTGCCGCTCCGCCGGGCGTACAGGACGAACTGGTAACGACCGAGCCCGATCGATTCTTCCGGCCACCGTATGTCGGGGGACGCGGATGGATCGGCCTTCGTCTCGACGGCGAGATCGACTGGGATGAGATCGTCATCGTCTGCGAAGACGCCTTTCGCACGGTCGCATCGAAGAAGCTCGTCGCCTCTCTTGACCTCAGTCTGTGATCGTCGCTCGTAGCCTCGTGCGCTTACTCCGCGGACAGTCGTCGCACCCGTGAGGAATTTTGGGGTGGGCCATCTGAGGGGTGGGCCATCTGATTTGCTCGGAGATCGTCGACATCGTGACTCCCGACATCACTTTGGCGAAACACCCGCATCCGGGTTCGTTCCCTCAAGCCACATGTCCGCGTGACGTGCCGCGATAGTAATTCTGAGTGGCCGGGTCCAAAATGCTGGCGTTGTCCGCAGGTCTTTCATCAGACCCCTAAAAGGTGGCACCTACCGGCACGAGTGGGGCAATGCTGCTGACAGCGTGACGCGACATTCGGGGGGCACCCCTACAGCATTGACACCCAGGTCGTCTTCACTTGCTCACGGCACGAGTGGTGGCAGCGTTGGAGCCCCAAGGTGCCTTATCTCTTACGGCGCGTCTCTCGCCTGCGAAAGAGCCACCGCCGCATTCTCAGGCGCATCAATGCTAGGAGTGCGAAGAAGAGTGCCGTACCAAAGCCCCATAAGAGGGAGATGGCGAATGGGGGCAAAGTTAACGGATGTTTCTGGTGGACAAACTGAACAGGGATACTGACGATCAAGCCGACGGCAATGGAAAGCGCGGTCAACAAGAACAGCCAATCCTCGTACCAAGGCCTGTCGAAGATCCGCAGCAGGCTGTTAAGCCGCTTTACCTGGACCCACCCGGCGCCGTCCTTTGTAACCGGACTGGCGTCGTTGGTAACCACGCTGGAGTCCTTGGCAACTTTCACGGTGTCTTTCGGCGGATACTCCCTCTGCTTTTCGGTGCTGCCTGTACCGTCTGGCGACAGACGCGAGAGCAGAGAGTTCGCGTCAAGACCAATCTGGAAGTAAATGTTCGGCCGCGCAAGGAAGCTCCGAAGCAGCTGAACGGCATTCTGCGTGTCTTCGTTCGCCAACTCCTCAATCTGAGCGAGCACTCCCCTTTGCTGGATCGTGTTCAGCTCCGGCTGATCAAGAGCGGCGAGAATGCCAGCGACCACGTAGGAAACGGGGACGTCGGGTCGAGGTGGCATTGGATCAGGCAGCGGGGGCGCCTCGGGAGCAAGGTTGAAGGCTCTGAAGAGAGCGAGAATCTGCCGATCCGGATCGATTCCGAATGGAATCCATTGTGCGTTCCCGATTTCTGTCCGGAAGCTGCCGGGATCGAGATTTCCCAGTTCGACTGGAATTAGGAGTCGCCTGAGCGCGAGCGCGTAGTCGGCCTCCCTTCGACAGGGCACTGAGTCCAAGTAGAGGGCACTCAGTACGGGGACAAAGATGTCACACCGCTCGATCTCCCCGAGAAGCTGATCCCACCACGCCTGGCCTCCGGTGATGTCGGCATCAAAAAAAGGGTCATAGCCCGCCGCTGTCAGTTTCCCAGCCAAATTCTCGACGATCTCTCGATCCTCTCTGGCATAACTGATGAAGATGCTGACCACCGTCCGCCTCCCTACCCGCCTAAGGCGACGGTCAGCATACTCGGTGAGATGTGTGGCCGGCCCGTCCAAGAGCCGCCAGAGCATTCGTCGATGAGCTGAGAACTGCAGCAGGATCGGGCCTGCCCCCACAGCCGTCGTTGTTGTCTTGGAAGGGAAGGCTCGCAGTGGCATTCAGACCGGCGTCGGCGATGGCGTGAGGGTCCTCCATTCCGCTGGGGGCGGAGATGACATGCTCATTGACATCACTTCAGATGCCTGTGATGAGGTCATACTGGTCACCGCGGACTGCGGCACAGCACTGATCGTCTGGGTCGAGCGTTGTACCCCACAGGTGAACACGGCCAGCGTAAGTCGGAGTCTTCCCGCGGCCGAGCGGATGCAAAATCTCGGCGACGTGTGAGGCTGTCCCAGTTTGCGGCTCGGTCCGATTCAAAGGCGAAGAAACGGGAATGCGAACTTTCGCAACCGCGCCAGAGCGATCCGTCGGCACCACAACGTCAAAGGGGGGCCGCTCCTGGCAACCACGCATATGCCGAGGCTCGGCGCATACTTGACCGGTCTGGCCCCCGGCGGAGTCGCTGGTGAGGTGTGTGCGCTGACAGCCGCCGGTCAGGCGCCGCTGAGCGCCCGCCAGATCTCGGCTGTGGCGTCCACGTCGTAGGATACATTGCCTAGGAATAGCCGGAGCCCGAGAGTGAGGCGCGTCCCCGGCCACGTGTGCCCCGCCCCTTCGCAGACCCACAGCGTCACCGCGCCCGGATCATCCAAAGGTCCGTAGGAGAGCCGTGTAAGCGAGCGCGTGAATTCGGTGCGCTCGGGTTCGGGGGAATGGCCGTTGGCCTGGGCCCAGCCAGACGCCGCGTCGAGCACGCTCTCGCTCCAGCGTGCCGTGGGACCGCCGCCGTAGGGGTTGATCCTGTCGCGCGTCCCGTGGAAGGCGACGACCTGCACTGGACGGTCGAGCCGTTGCACCGCGGGCAAGCGCAGCCCCGCCACCGCACCCAAGACGCGCACCGGGTTGCGGCCCGACGAGGCGAACCGGCTGGCCATGCGCGCCCCGCCGGACATGCCGCTGACACACGAGGGCACCGCGGTGACGCCGAAGGTCTCACGGAGGTAGTCGACGGCGGCATCGAGGAACGCGACGTCGCCGTGCAGGTCCCACTCCCATCCAGCCCGCGACGGAATCGAGCCTCGCGGGAAAGCCACCACTGCACCCTGCTCGGCCAGGGGAGCCATACGGCTCAGGCGGACCTGGCGCTCGGGCGTCGAGGTGCTCCCGTGCAAAGACACGACCATGGCGGTCGGAGCGCCGGTCGGCGCCGCCACCAGCAGCTGGCGTCGGGCCCCGCCGACCTCGATCGTATGTGGCGCCACCGGCAAGGGAAGTCACTGTAGCCCTGGGGCCGTCGACGGCCGCGAAACGAAGCGTGGTTTGTGGTCGACCGTCAGTTGAGGGACGGGACCACCCGCAGGGTTGTCAAAGATGTCTACGAGCCAGCAGAGCTTGCGGTCAGACTGGCGGCGATCGGCTGGGCGGCCGATATAAGTGCAGTGCGTGGAACCCTCTTCGCGGGAAGTGCCGTACCAAGCGAGGGGGTTGGCAGATGTGATCGCCGGCAGACTGCCCCACTACATTGCCGGGTCGAGGATGGCGGATTCAGGCTGCCGTATGGAGCGATTCGACCTGGTGGAGGCGTCAGGTTGGGACGCTGCTGAGCACAAACTCCGACCACACGCGCACCCATTCATTCCAAACGGGTGGGGGATAGTCGTGTCCCATGCCCTCGATTTCGAAGTATCGCGCGCCGGGGATGACTGCTGCGGTATGCCGCCCTCCGCTGGGGTCGATCAGGGTGTCACGACTCCCGTGGATCACGAGAACGGGTAGATCAATTCTGGTGAGTTGTTCGACACGGGACCCGTCCTGCATCACCGCCCTCATCTGGCGGCCGATGCCCGCCGGACAAAAGCATCGGTCGTAGGCGGCGGCGGCCCGGTCACGAATCGCGTTGTCGTCCAGCCAGTCGGGCNNGTGCGAGACATAACCGATGTCACGGAGAGCAAGCGATCACCATGGTCGATGGCGAGCCGTTGGACGATCATCCCTCCCATTGAGCAACCCATGACATGCGCTTTTTCGCAACCGATCGCATCGAGTACTGCAACGGCATCGTCGCCCATGTCGGCTAGCGAGTAGTCAAAACCGTCGAGCTTGCTAGACAGACCCACGTCGCGATTGTCGAATCTGACAACCTGGAAACCTTCATCGCAAAAGAGTTGACACCGTTGCACCGCATAGTTGATGCACTGTGATCCAAGGCCATTGACTAGGAGAAGGGTCGGCGCACCTGTGTCGCCGAACATCTCATAGTGAATATCAACCTCACCGTTTCGTGTCGTGCTCATATTCCCTCCTTGCTCGTGTGCGTAACGGTAGCGGCCGGCACCGGAGTAGTTCGAAGTTCTGAGCATCGCGGGTGCCCCGGTACGCCCAATACACATATGATCCGTGTGCTGTTTCGGTGCCTTTCATCCAGGGGTGGAGACCCGTTTTTCATTGGGCCATCCGCTGGTCGATTCCTAATTCGAGTTCATCGCCGGGCGAGCTCGTCCGAACACGTTGCGGGTCGTCGCCTTCGAACTGATGGAACCGGGCGGCAGATCGCGCGCGAATCGAACTGATACCCAGGTGACGTTGAAGGTTCAGGATGTCGCGCCAAAGTTGACGTCCTTGGTCTCGACGACCTGGGCCGTTCGTCCCGGGGCAGCCTGGTAGGTCCAGTACAGGTT
>PKYA01000216.1:43808-44423 GCA_003133545.1 Acidimicrobiaceae bacterium
GTGGTGTCCTCGAATGAGTCGCCGTACTTCTTATCGACGCGCGGGTCCGCGTCGAGCGGCGTCAGTTCGGGGACAATCTTCCAAGGATCGCTACCTATGGCTCGCCCCTCGCCGGAGTCCTGGACCCAGACGACCGGGATCTTTTCCCGTCGTGCTTTCTCAACAATGCGCTCGATATTCGCCACCACTATGTCGCGCTCGTAGTTCGCACTGACCACCCCGTTCTGCACATCGACGACGAGAACAGCGGTATTCGTCCGGTTCTCGAGTGTGGTCATATTCGTCCTCTCTATCATCCTGGACCGGGTCACTTCTACGGGGAGATATACCGAGCGAGCGCCCCGGGCTCACTCATCTTCGCCCATAACGAATGCCCGGCTGTGCAGGTGCCTCAGAACAACGCCGGCGGAGTACGGCCCCTGCGGTTGATTCCAAGCGTTCCATCTCGCAAGCTGAGACCTGTGGATGACCACCAGAGACAATCGTGGAAACAGATGCTTGACCGAGTCCACGAGTATGAGCGGGGCCGGCTCGGCCTGGGCAAGCTTGTCGATGATCTGCGTGGCCTATATGTCGAGGGCCGATCCACACGATGCGCGAATCCGAGACGAGTTC
>PKYA01000017.1 GCA_003133545.1 Acidimicrobiaceae bacterium
ACCCACAACATGCAGCAGGCGGTACGGGTCTCGGACTATTGCGCCTTCCTTCTCATGGGCGACGACAGGGCCGGGCAACTCATCGAGGCTGCCCCGACGACCACACTCTTCGAGAACCCGAGCGATGAGCGGACTCTGGATTACATAAATGGGCGATTTGGCTAGTCCATGAGCGCATTGGGGGCCATGCATGTCGGATTCGAAGCCTCACGGAGCGCCTGGGGGGCTCTCGAGGGCGCCCGGATCCTTTTGATCGAAGACCCGTGCCCGATGCGCAACGCGCTTCGGGATGCGATCGGCGCCGAAGGATTTCATGTCGAAACGACGAGGTCAGAATCGGAAGTCTTCGGCGCGCTGTCGTCGTGGGATCCGGACCTGGTACTTCTCGACCTCTCGACGGACGAAGCCGACGGGCTTTCGATGTGCCGAAGCATCCGCGAGCAATCACCCGTTCCCATCGTCGTCATGGCGTCGCCTGGAGACGAAGCCCGCATCGTCCTGGCCCTCGAGATGGGGGCAAATGACTACCTGACTCGACCACTGGATGTCGATTCCGTGCTGGCCCGGGTGCGGACGGCATTGATCAGATCATCCGTCGGGGGAGACCTGAGGGAGACGCCACTCGAAGCGGGCCCCCTGGTCTTCCAATTGGCTCGTCGTGGCGTTCTTGTTCGAGGTGAGACTGTCCATTTCCCCCGGCGTGAGTACGACCTTTTGCTGTCCTTGGTCTTGCGGCCAGGCCATATCCGTTCCCGGGCCGAGCTGGTGCACGAGATCTGGGGTGGTCGCGACCTGGAGAACTCCAAGACGCTGGACGCCCACATGCTCCGGTTGCGAAAGAAGGTCGAGGTGGACCCCAGGCACCCTCGCCATCTCCTGACCGTGAGGAGCGTCGGTTTCTATTTCGATCCCGGCGAATAGGGGCAGACCGAAACAACCTTCGCCGTCAGATCCGAGGTAGCTCCGCCCTCTACGGCCGACCGGCGGCCGCCAGCTCTAGGGGTTGTCCAGACGAAAGCCGACGCCATGGATGGTCTTCAGGTGGCGGGGCTTCTTAGGGTTCAGTTCGATTCGGGTCCGAAGGCGGCGAATGTGCTTGTCGAGTGAACGAGTATCGGCGAGTTCGCTATTCGTCCAGACCCGGTCGATCAACTCCTCACGAGTTCGCAGCTTTCCGGGCGGAGAGGCAAGGAGCACAAGGAGGTCGAAGTCCCGGCGGGACAAGTCGACCGACACACCATCGACGAAGACTCGTCGTGAGGTTGGATGAATCTCAATTCGTCCCACCACGATCGCTTCACTCGTCGCTCTCTTCTGAGACGTACCCGCATTCCACGAGCTGTCCGTCGACGTTCGCCGGAGCACCGCCCGCAGCCGGGCCAGAAGCTCTCGAGCCCGTACCGGTTTGATGATGTAGTCGGTCGCACAGCGTTCAAGGGTGGCCGCCACACTGACCTCATCATGCTCGGCGCTTATGAGAATGATGGGTACATCGGCGACCTCTTGAATCTGACGGCATACTTCAAAACACGTGGTCTTTGGTGACGCGATGTCGAGCAGGACGATGTCGGCGACATTGTCTCGGAGTTGCCGGAGTCCAATGGAGACGGTCGATTCAGCCATCACGACATAGCCCTCACCCCGCAAGATGGTGGCGAGCTCTCCCAGGTCGTCCTCATTGTCGGCGACGACGAGGACACGAGCACTGCGAGACACCGAGCCGGTCACCGGCTCACCCGCCCTTCGGTTCTATGTCGCCGTTTCACGAGTCCACGTCTGCGCACCTGCCTGGACGGCATCCCATGGGCTTCCAAGCGGTGGGGTGTACGAGAGATCGAGATCGCTGATGGCGTCAATGGTCATTTCGTGGAAGAGCGCGACCGCGGCAATGTCGATGCGCTTAGCCACTTCGGCGTGGCGGTGCCCGAAGAGCTGGACCCCGAGGAGCCGACCAGTTCGCCGATCACCGGTGTAGCGCATCGAGATGCGATGACTCCCGGGGTAGTAGGCCTTGTGGTCGTCCGCTTCGTGCGCAATCGTCACCGGATCGAATCCGGCTGCAATCGCCTCATGATCACGCAGACCGGTTCGGGCCGCCACGGTGTCGAAGATCTTGACCACTTGGGTTCCGAGGCTCCCGGCGAACTCCCGATCGCCGCCGAGTGCGTTCTCGCCGGCCACTCGACCCTGCTTATGGGCGGTGGTGCCGAGCGGGAGATAGGTCTCGCCCAGCAGCCGGTGGTAGGTCGCCACGCAGTCTCCGGCGGCGAACACGTCGGCGAGGTTCGTCCGCATGTGGCGGTCAACGGCGAGCGCTCCCTTGGCACCGATGGCGGCACCGGCGTCGACGGCCAGGCTCGTGTCCGGCCGCACGCCGACGACCACGAGGACAATGTCGGCGAATCGGGTGAGCTCTCCGTCCGGTCCCACCCCGTCGACCTGCAGGCGACCGGTGGAACGTGCTGGCGCCTCGCTGATCCGTGTCACCGCCGTCCGGCAGAGCACGTCCACCCCATGCTCGACGAGTTGGGAATGGATCAAGCGGCCCAGCTCGGGGTCGACGGTCGGAAGGACCTCGGGCAGTTGCTCGATTTGGGTAACCGAGAGGCCCCGCGCCACGAAGGCCTCAGCCATCTCGAGGCCGATGTAGCCGGCCCCGACGATAATGGCGCTGGCCGGGGAGGTCCCCTCCAGAGTTTCCATGACGGCGAAGGTGTCGCCCATCGAGTGGAGCAGATGCACACCGTCACGAGGTCCGAGTGCCCCCGACCCGGTGAGGCCATCGATCGGAGGCTGGACGGATACGGCTCCGGTGCCAACCACCAGAGCGTCATAGGCCAGCATCTCCTCCGCCCCGTCAGCCGCCCTCACCAGCAATTTGTGGTCGCCCACATCGATACGGGATGCCTTGGTGTCGAGGCGGAGTGACATGCCGGTGGCCTCGAGGTCAGCCAGGGTGCGATGGGCCAGGTTCTTCCAATGCGTCACCTCGCCCGAGACGTAGTACGGGATGCCGCAGATCGAGAAGTTGGGATAGGCATCGGCCACCACCACCGTGACATCGACGTCGGGGTCCACTTCTCGTGCCCGCAGCGCCGCACTGATGCCGGCGTCGCTTCCACCGATGGCGATCAATCGCATTATCTCTCCAGGTTCGGGGCACCCAAAGACGGTGGAGTGCTGTGTTGGTTACCGTTGGATGTGGGCGAAGTTTCTTGAATTGACCCGCCGATGTCGCTCGCCCCGTGGTGGGGGAAGAGGATGTCGGACGCCTCGGCGGGGGTGACATCCGGGTAGAGGGTCTTGATGACCAGGACAGCCACAACGCCTCCGACCACCTGGGCGAGGATGTAAAAGGGAGCCGAGGAAGGCTGGATACCGGCAAAGGTGTTGGAGAACATACGGCCGACTGTGATGGCCGGATTGGCAAAGCTGGTGGAGCTGGTGAAGAAGTAGGCGGCACCGATGTAGGCGCCCACGGCAGCCGGGGTGGAGTGGCTCCGTTTGGTGCGGGCCAGGGCGAAGATGACCAGGAGCAGTCCCAACGTGGCCACAATCTCGGAGAAGAAGTGGGGCCCGGTAGCCCGGTGTTTGGTCGACCAGCTCACCGCCGGTAGGGAGAACATCACGTTCGCCGCAATAGCTCCGCTGATACACCCGGCGACTTGGGCGGGCAGATAGGCAGCAGCATCGCGCCAGCGCAGACCGCCGAAGGCGGCGTCCACAAACGAGACGACCGGGTTGAAGTGCGCTCCGGAGACCCCACCGAACATCAAGATGATGGCGTACAGCCCGGCTGCGGTGGCCGCCGCGTTGATGAAGAGCTCCAGCCCGATATTGCCGGGCGACAGCTGTTGGGCGGCGATGCCGGAACCAACGACTATGGCGGCCAAGAACGCGCTCCCCAGCCCTTCGGCCGTCAGGCGTCGCCACAGTGCCGGTTCGTTCATCTCCACCCCCGCGTTAAGTCAGGTCCGGTCCGTTTCAGCAGCAGCCGGAAGCGGTTCCCGCGGCAGCGAGATCGGGCTGAGTGGCGCAACACGCCGCTTCACCCGGCTCCGTCGAACTTGGTCCGCCCATCGATTCGGCATCGGCCAACACCGTGTAGATCTCCCAGGGCTCGCCGCCGGGACCGTCGACCCAGACTTTGTCCTGGACGGCGAAGCAACAGGTCACCCGGTCTTCGACCGCCGTCGTTAGATCTTCGGCGGCCAGACGGGCCGTGGCGGCGGCGACCTCGTCGGTGCTCTCGACCTCAACACCCAGGTGATTCAGGGTACCCGGCGCCTGATGCTGTTATCGATCAAGACCAACTTGAGTGGGGGATCGACGATGGCAAAGTTGGCGTAGCCGGGTCGGCGCTTGGCCGGCTCGGTGTTGAAGAGCTTCTGGTAGAAGTCGACGGCCTCGTCGATGTTCGACACGTTGAGGGCAAGTTGGACACGGGCCATGGGGGCTCCCTTCACGAAGATGCAAGACATTCACATCCGTCTATGTGTTGAGTATGGCCGAGACATAGATGGATGTCAACGTCTTGAACGGCCCGGGCGGGCATAAACTCTGGTTGTGGCCACCCGAACCCGGACTACTGAGCGGTCGAAGCCCACGACATCAACCGTCTCCGCGCAGGACGAGGACGCCCCTCCGGGCGCCGCCCTTGACGTCATGGCCTGCTGCTCCCCCCTTGCCCGGGAGCCTTTGTCTGCCACGAGCGCAATTGAACTGGCCGGGATCCTCAAGGCACTAGCCGACCCCGTTCGATTGCGCCTGGTCTCCTTGATCCAGGCGCACGAACATGGCGAAGCCTGCGTCTGTGATCTCACCGAACCGATCTCGCTCACCCAACCGACGGTGAGCCATCACCTCAAGGTACTCAGGGATGCCGGACTGGTGACACGGGAAAAGCGTGGCGTGTGGGCGTATTACCGGATCGTGCCGGCAGCGCTTGAGGGCCTGAGCGATTTGATCAGCAGTCCCTCAAAAGCCTGAGCCTCGGACTCAGCTTGTGAGCGAGAGGCTAGGAGCCCCGCCGATTTCGTAGCCGCCGTCGAGACTTGGCGCAGCGGGTTTGCGTAGCGAGCGCCCAACGCACCGACCTCAGTGGGAAATGAGCCAACCGTTTACTACCAAGGGGAACGACTGCTCATTAATCGTCATTCCAATCGGGTCGCTGGCCTTGCCACTGGCCACGAGATTCCGAACGTGTCTAGCTTGACCAACGAGGGTGAGCTTCTTTCCATGATGATCGACGCATCGCATCATCCCTAGCTCGGGCATAGCCTCAAGTTCGCCGGCCAGCAATCTGTCCCTCAACCCAATGCGGGCCGCCTGCTCCTTGTCCACGATCTCGTATTCGATCGCCCGTACCGCGCCTGGTTGCACATCGCCTCCGCCCTACATCCTTGCCAAGCCGCACATTAGACGAGAGTGGAATGTTGACGAGAGTGGAATGTGACGCTTTCGCGAACTCCCGGTTCTGGGCAAGCTCCGCCAAAACGGAGGAAGTCCATCTTCAAGACACCCTCCACAGGCATCTGCTCCGACGCAGCCGCAGAATCATCAGCAAAGCCTGGCGGATGCCCTCTTGCGTGCCAGCCGGCCTATCCGATCGGCGATCTATGCGATTCGAACGATCCATCGGGAGTTGCCCTGGCCCGCGTGTACGCTTTCTCATCACCTTCAACAGTGAGGGATTCGATGCTGTGGCGGTTCTTGCGCCACCGATACGGGCCTTGGGAGTTGATTGCTAAGTGTTGAAGATTCCTGAAAGACAACTCGATTTGGCCGAACTGTGCCGTCTGCAGACCGAACTCTCCTTAGCTTGGGATTAAACCCC
>PKYA01000024.1 GCA_003133545.1 Acidimicrobiaceae bacterium
TAGCTAGCCTTTGCCGTTGCAGGCGCTAGCGGTTTGCATGATTGCGATTGCCGATTCGCTTAAAGCGACTTGCTCTGACAATATGTATTCATGGCAAAGACGGTAATAGTCAGGCTCACCGATGATATTGACGGGGGAGACGCCGAAGAGACCGTCTATTTCGCCTTAGACGGAAAATCCTTTGAGATCGACGTCAACAGTGACAATGCCGTCCGCTTGCGTGCTGCGTTTGAGCCGTTCATTGCGAAGGCACGGCAGGGGAGTGGCACGACCCGGACCCGACCGGCCCGGCCCGCCGGTGGGGCGGGGGAGAAAACACTCTTCTCCCAGCTGAGCGGTGAAGAGAAGCTGCGCTTCCGGGCATGGGCGGACATGGCGACGGCACGGCGCATCTCCGATAGCCGGGTTAAGAGCTGGGTGGCGGCGGGCAAGCCATAACGCCTTAATTCCCGCTAGTCCTCCGCAAGGGGGCCGAAGGCAGCGGTCGTAAGCCACCGCAAACGGACCAGGCGTCTCACGCGGACGGGTCTGGCGCGAGGAGCTCTTTGGGACTCGGTCGCCCTTACGCCAAGGTCAGCTGACCGAACGTATTGCACAACCCCAAGGCCTCAATGAGCACGAAGGCCGAGACGATGGCCAGCACGACGGGCAGGCGCCATCGCCGTCCACTGCGCGCCATGGCCGGCGCCATGTACCACCCTGGCAGGGCCGCGCCGGCGAACTGGGCCATGTGCAAGGTGAAGGGGATCGCATCCGCGCTGATCGGCGCGTCCGGGTCCGCGGCAAGTGCGAGTGCGGTCAGCTCGGCGTCGGACAGCGGAACATTCACGTCCCAGTTCGTCACCTTGTCGTGGTCGGCATCAACGGGCACAGTGCGTCATCCTCCACGCCATCACGGGAGCTCAGATTACCGGGGCACCGGGCACGCCGGGCGTCGCCCGCCGGACGGGGTTGCCCGGCCTGCGGGGGAGAACAGGCCAGGCAACCCGGCACGCCCTATTGAGGAGGACCCGAGGAAAGCTGCACCGAAGCGGTGTGCGATTGACCCGACGAGTCGGTCCACCCGATCGTCGTGCGGTCGCCCGGGTGGAACGGCTCGAGCAACGTCGTAAGGCCGCTGGGCGAGCTGACACTCTGGTTGTCGAAGGAAGTGATGACGTCACCTTCGGCGAGACCCGCTTCTTGCGCCGGTGAACTCGTGACCACCGAGCACACAACGGCCCCGGACGTTGACGAACCGCTGCCGGAGCCCCCTCCGAACCCGTTGCCGCCGGAACCGCCGAAGCCACCGCCCGAGGAATTGCACGAAGACTGTGCGACGAGGACACCGAGGAACGCCGTGGCGCCGATGTGCGCTGTCGACGACGATGTGCCCGCCTCCATCTGCTTGGCCATTGCGATCGCCTCATTGATCGGTATGGCATAGCCCTGGTTGCCCGACTGACCCTGTGACTGGAACGAGAACCCAGCCGAGGCCGCAGTGTCGATGCCGACGACGTGACCGGAAGTGTCGACGAGAGATCCTCCGGAATCGCCGGCTTGGATGTCGGCGTTCGTTTGAATGAGACCGGCCAACTGCTCCGACGTCCCGTCACTCTCATCGCTGGCGGTGATGGATTGGTTGAGCGCAGTGACCGTTCCGCCTGCCGCACTCGGAGTCCCGCCTGTCCCGCCGGCGTTACCGATGCCGACCACGTCCTCGCCCACCGACACGTTGGAGGAGTTCCCGATTGTCGCCGTCTGCAGCCCGGAGGCACCGTGAAGCTGGAGGACCGCGATGTCCTTCACCCGGTTGTAGCCCACCACGCTGGCCGAGTACGTCTTGCCGTTGCCCACGTCGGTCACGCTGATCGTGGTTGCCCCATCGATGACATGGTTGTTGGTCAGGATCTCGCCCGACGGGGTGAGGACGATCCCGGTTCCGGCCTCCTCTACTTGCTGGTAGCCCAGGGTCGTGTCGATGTCCACCAGTCCCGGATCTACCTTCGCGGCGATGGCCGAGACGTCGCTCGGACCCGATGACCCCGAGGTGCCCGATCCGGACGAGCTCGACGGCCCTGTGCCTCCGGACGGGGGAGTTGCGCTCGGGGCCAATGCCGACGTCGGTGCCGCATTGCTCGTCCAGGCGAGGTGGCCGATACCGACTCCCGCTCCGAGAGCGATGACGGCTGCCGCGCCCAGCGCCGCGCCCAGTCGCAACCGGCGATTCGACTGTGGCGTCGCCCCGGGAGGGGGTGGCGGGCCCCAGCCTGAGAACGCGGCCCCGCCGGGTGGCGCTGCCGGCGGGCCGCCCCACGGGGGGCTCCCGGCAGCTGCGCCGGGACCGTAGGAGCTGCCGTACGGAGGGGTGGGAGGAGCGGGTGGCAGCGGTGGGGCGCTGCCGGCAGCTGCGCCGGGACCGTAGGAGCTGCCGTACGGAGGGGTGGGAGGAGCGGGTGGCAGCGGTGCCTGCGACGGGGTCGCCCACGGCTGCGCCGGCGTGCTCGGTGTCGTGCCGTGGTCATGCCATGTGTGGGGGTCGGTCGGGTCAACCGGTGGGAGCGGTATGCCCGCACCCGGGATGCCCGGCATGGGAATCGGCGGTGTGTCCGGTGCGCTCTGGGCTCCTTCGACCGGGGGCTCGAATGTTTCCTCTGTCATTGGGTCTCCTTCAGCCCGGGTCTCCACCCGGAGAACCTGCCATGAAGGTATTCAAGCGGTCCGAACTGTACGCCAGGTCAAGGAAAAGTATGAGAAAGATAAATCTTGGCTGAGCCCGGTCCCAGCAGGGAGAATACTTCGGGACCGAGACCCGGCCGCGGCCGGGGAGAAACGGGCCCGCCGGTGGGCGAACTGGCAAGCTACCCGCATGTCACCTGACCTTCACGGGCCGCAACCCGACCGCATGCCCTGGGCTACCCGTGGGCCACGGGAGGACGAGCCGCCGTGGACCGTCCGTCCCTTTGACATGCGCTACGAGCCACGGCGCCTCTTCTCCGAGTTCTTCGGCACGTTCTTCCTGGTGCTGGTCGCTGCCGGGGGGCCGGTGGTCAACGCCCTGTACCCGGGCCAGGTCCCGCTCGACGCCCGCGTCATCGCCCCGGCGTTGGTCGTCATGGCCATCATCTATTTCATGGGCATGGTGAGCGGGGCCCACCTCAACCCGGCGGTGACGCTGGCGTTCTCCGCACGCGGCAATTTCCCGTGGCGCCGGCTGCCCGCCTACGTGGTGGCGCAGGTCGCGGGCGCTTGCGTGGCGGCCCTGGTGCTGCGGGGACTGTTCGGGGACGTGGGCCACCTCGGGGCCACCCTCCCGGGTGGCGGGCTTGCCCTGTGGAAGGCCGCCGTCGTAGAGGGCATCCTCTCCCTGGGTCTGGTGAGCGTGATACTCGGTACGGCCTCGGGGGCCCGCAACGTCGGCTCGAACGCGGCACTCGCCGTCGGTGGATACATCGCGTTGAGCGGCCTCTGGGCCGCCGCGCTCACCGGGGCGTCGATGAACCCGGCGCGTTCATTCGGGCCCGAATTGGTCGGCGGGGACTGGCACGCCTGGTGGGTGTACCTCGTCGGCCCGTGTGCCGGCGCACTGGTCGCTGTCGGCGTGGCCCATGTGCTGCGGGGCCCTCCCAGCAAGTGGGCCAACCTGGCGGCCCAGGGCGACCTCGAAGAGTCCGTGCGCAACCAGACGAGTCCCCCGCAACCGGACGAGTAGGCCCGGACGAGTTCTGGTCTAGGGCCGGAACACCACCTTTATGGCATGTGAGTTCCCCCGGTCGATGGCCGACTCCACCGCCTCTCGGTAGTCCTCCAGCGGGAACTCGTGGGTGACCACGACGTCCTCGGGCAGAAGCCCCGCCGCCAGGATGTCAAGCGCCCTGTCAACCGAGTGGCGGTCAGGTCCTCCGGCCAAGCCGGGAGCGGCGCACGCATCAACGGTGTGGTCGATGGAGCCGATCAGGGCGGCCTCCTTGTACCAAACGGGCGTCAGGTCAACCTCGCTGACGCCCGCCGCGCCCAGCAACAAGACTGTCCCCCGGTGGGCGACGGCGCGCAACGCCTCGGTGACGGACCGCGGGGCGCCGACGGCCTCGACGACGTAGGGAAAGCCGCCCATGATCATGACGTCCGCGTCACGACCCACCAGCCGGGCCCCCACCAGCTGCGCCAGCTCCTCGAAGTGGGCGCTCCCCGCCTGGGATTGTACGACGTGATC
This sequence comes from Acidimicrobiaceae bacterium, assembly GCA_003133545.1. Lineage (GTDB taxonomy): Bacteria > Actinomycetota > Acidimicrobiia > Acidimicrobiales > RAAP-2 > Bog-473. The sequence goes on from PKYA01000024.1 coordinate 4,193, forward strand.
GGCCCCACATGCCGTTGCCGCGTCGGCTTGATGCGGGTGGCGGGCGAGCACGGTGACGGGGCAGGCAGGAAAGAGCCCCTTGAGTGCGGCCACCGTGGCCAGTCCGATGATTCCGGCGCCGACGACGAGTACCGGGTCGCCGTCATGGGGCGTGGCGCGCATCAAGCCATGGCACGCGATCGAAACCGGTTCGTGCAGACTCGCGCCCCGGTCCGAGACCGCATCGGGCAGCGGGTGCAGCATGGAGGCGTGCCCCAACACCTGCTCGCACCACCCACCGCCCAGATCCGTGGTGAAACCGAGTGTGCGGCCGTTGCTGACGACCCGGCTGTCAAGGTTGAGGCACGACGATGTCCATCCCCGGGCGCAATTTGCACACGGCGGGTCGATTCCCCGGGCGGCGCAGGGGATGCAGGGGTCGAGGGCCACCCGGGTGCCCACCGGGTGCGGGCAGCGGGGGCCGGCCTCGATGACCCGGCCCGCGATCTCGTGCCCGAAGACGAAAGGAAAGCCACCCATCGACATCAGCGTCGGGGCGGGGCCCGTGTTGTGGGAGAACAGGTGGAGATCGCTGCCACAGATCCCACCGGTCGCAACGGCCACGCGGGCCCACGCGTCGCCGGGGAGGTCCGGTTCGGGCAGGTCGACCAACGCTGCGGGAAAGGAGAGATCACCCATGTTGAACTGGATGGCGCGCACCATGTCAGCGTACGCGCTGTCGGGGTTTCCTGCCTCGAGTCCGTCCCACTTCGTGTGCATGCCGGGCGCAGCACGTGACGGACCCGGGGGGCAACGTCGCACCCGCCGCACCGCGGATACCCTGACGGGATGGGCGGTCGCCATCGTGCAACCGCCGCACCGGGCGCCACGGAACCTGCAGCGCCGAACCTGAGCGTTCGCACCCGTCGGGCCCGGCGCCTGCGCCGCGGTTGCGTCGCCGTCGTGGTTGCCGGCAGCGCGCTCCTCGGCCTCTCCTGGGCGTTCGCCAACCCGCCAGGGGCGGCCCCGGACGAGGGGGCGATCTATACGAAGGCAATGGGCACCGCATTCGGCCAGTGGAGGGCGATACCTCTGGCGCCGTCACACCAATCGCTCAGTGGCGTTGCGCTCTTCAACCACATCAGCTTCGGCTACTTCCTGCTGCCCGCGCGCTACGTGCCGGACCCGCGTTGGGGCTGTACCCGGCTCAGGCCGCGGGTGGCCGCCACCTGTGTCGACGCGCCGCTGTCGCACGGAGTGGGAGCGGGCGACGTCGGCGTCCCCTCCTATGTGGCGTTCTACCCGCCCGCCGTGGTCGCGCTGCTGGGTCTCGGTGCCCGATTGGCTCCCAATGCCGACGACGCCCTCTATGCAGGCCGGCTGGTCAGCCTGCTCCTGTGCGCCGGCCTGCTCGGGGTCGCCTTTGCGGTCACGAGGGGCCGATGGGTGCTCGTGGGCCTCCTGGCTGCCCTCTCCCCGATGACGTTGTTCTTGGCCGCGACGTTCAATCCGAGCGGGGTGGAGATCTCCGCCGGGATCGCCTTTGCCGCCGTCACCGTCGCATTGGCCAGCCGAACTCCCTCACGCCTGGTGTGGTGGGCGTTCCTCGCCTCGGGCGCCTTGCTGGCCGTGAGCCGCCCGGTGGGATTCGTCTGGGTCGTCATGGATATCGCCCTGTTGGCGGGGCTGATCGGCCCCCGTGCGTTCGCCCATCTGTTCGGCGACCGCCCCGGCATCCTCAGTCGCGTCGCCCTCGGCGGTGTCGCCCTGGCGGCGGTCTCGACCGTGGCTTGGGAGTCTGCCATCGGGCACTCACCCCACTCGTCGTGGAGCCAGGCATGGCACGAGATCGGGAAGAGCGCGCACCAGCTTCAGGCGATTGTCAATCAATTCGTCGGGAACTTCGGTTGGGTCGACTCACCTATGCCCCACGTGGCCATGCTGCTTGCGCTGAGTGCCTATGGCGCACTCATCGTCGTCGCCCTGGCACTGGCCGGCTGGCGCGGTCGCCTCTCCCTCCTCGCCTTCGCTGCCGTGACCATTGTCGTGGCGTTCGTGCTCGACGCCGCGGCGCAGCTTCCCTTCGGGTTCGGTGTGCAGGCCCGTTACGTGATGCCGGTGGCGGTCGCCCTGCCGATCCTCGCCGGCTGGTTCGTCGATCGCCGCCTCGCCGGCGGCCGGCATGGCCGGCATCGGCGCGCACCTCGCCAGCCCGGGGTGGCCCGCGACACGCCGTGGTCGTCGTTGCTCGCCGTCGTCTGCATGGCGGGATTTGGCATGCTCGACTTCGTCGGCTGGCTGTGGAACAGCCACGTGTCGGCAGTCGGCGCCCGGGGCACCTGGTCGTTCATCGACCACGCCCGATGGGTGCCGCCGGGCGGGTGGCTGCCGTGGGTGGTCCTCTCGGTGGCAGGCACGCTCCTCCTCGTCGCCGGGATGGTCACGGCCAGCCTGGGCCCGCCCACCCAAGCGTGAACGACGCGTCGCCAGTCGTTCAGGGGGCGGGAACGCTCAGCGGACCGGCGCGGGACGGCGTCTCCGGCTCGGCAGCCGCCGGCCGGGAATCGATGGGTACGACGACGGCCGGAGCTCCCTCCTCAACGTGCAGGAAGCGGTCGTAGGTCCCCACCCGTCGTTGGTATTCGTCAGCCCGGCGGCGCTCGAACTCCCTCGCTCGCTCGACAGCCGCCTGCAACTCCTCGTGGCCCTGGAGCAGCCGCACCGACGTCACCCGCTGCGACTCGACGGGCGGTACGGGTGCGTCCTTGCGGTGATGGTGGAACATGGCTTAGCTCCCTCCTCCCGGCCCACAAATCCGGGATCAGCACAGGCCCTTTTGATTATGTACCCAGCCAAGCGCAAATCGTGTTCACCACTACCAATTAATCACCACATACCAATTAAGGAGAGAAGGATCACCAGGGAAGTGGGCCCTCGTCGAGAGAGAGGTAGGAAAGGGGGGTTTTCGTGTCCTCGCCGACGAGAGCGACCAGCCGGCGAGCGGCGTCCGCCGGCTCGACGTCTGCGTCGGCCGGCGCCAAGGCGGTCCGAAGCCGCCCCGGGTGCACGGCCCAGACGCGCACAGAGGGGCCGAGCTCGTTGGCCATGCAAATGGAGAGCATGTTCTGGGCCGCCTTGGTGACGCGGTAGGCGTAGCTCGTCGGGAGCTGCTGGTACTCGCCCGCCGCCTGGCGGTTGAGCGAGGCCAGCCGGGACGACACGTTGACCACCAACGGGCGCGCACTGCGCCTGAGTGAGGGCAGCAACGCCCCGGAGATGCGGGCGGGCCCCCACACGTGCACGGCGAAGGCGCCGTCCAATTCGGCTCGATCCAGCCCGTGCAGGTGCCGGCCCGTGCCGCCGACCCCCGCATTGTTGACGAGGAGATCAACAGGCCGCTCGCCGACTGCCCGGAGCAAGCCATCGAGATCCATGTCCGTGACGTCACCCCGCACGCTGGTGATCGACGAGATCGCATCGAGCGCAGCGCTCGGGCCACGCGAGACAGTGATGACGTCCCAGCCGTTGGCGGCCAGCTCACGGGCGACTTCGAGCCCGAAACCCCGCGAGGCGCCCGTGACGACCCCCAACTGCGTCCGCATCTCGGTTTGCTTCCGGCCCTCAGCGCGCCCGAGGCGGCGCGCCAGGAGCCCGAAGGCCGAGGCGGCGCTGCTCGATGATCAGGCAGCGGTCCTCCACATAGAGCAGGCCGGCGCGCTCGGCAATGGCCCGCGCCTCGGGGGACGCGATGCCGAGCTGGAGCCACAGCGCGGTCGCGTGGGCAGCGACGGCCTGCCGGGCGACCTCCGGTGTCGCCTGCGCAGGCCGGAACACGTTCACCAGGCCGACCTCTACCGGGACGTCGCCGACGGTGCGGTAAACGCGCTCGCCCAGGATCTCATCGGCGTGCGGGTTGACCGGGATCACTCGCCACCCGTGTTGTTGCATATGGGCGGGCACGTAGTGCGCCGGTTTCGCATTGTCCGCGCTGGCGCCCACGACGGTGATGGTTCCGAAGGTCCTGAGTATGCGCTCGGCGATTGCATCGGTCTCGCCCATCGTTCCAGGGTAATTCCTTCGGCGTGGCCGCGGTCGCCCCGCGCAGATGCGTCCCCCGGGGCCTGGGCGGCCGATTCGGTGCCATGCTCTGATCCCAAGAGAGGGACGCCGAGATGATGAGGGGAGTTGAAGGTGGCCGAAGGCGCTGATGGCGTTGACCCGCAGGGCGATCCGGACTTCATCGCCGGGGACGGCAGCGAAGGCGGATACACGGGAGTGGGCTACGGGTTCGCACCAGGTGCCCTGGGTACCCCGCCTACGGTGTTCGTGCCCAAGGTGTCCACCCCTCTCGCCGAAGACGACGCAGGGGGCGCGGTACCCCATTTCGCCCTTTGGGCGATGAAGTACCAGCGGCACGCCCATATCTTCCGGCGCACCGAGGTTGAGATCAGGGAAGCGCGCGGCGACGGCTACCGCACGGTGTATCTGATCGACGACGGGCGAGACCACGCCATGGTCTGTCGCATGGTGGGCTCCAGCCCCGACGGGTGCACATACTGCTTGGTGGGGCGCATCACCATGGAGTCCTATGAACGGCTCATCCACGATGGCGGAGCGATCGGCCACATCTTCTCCGAGGCCTCCGAGTTGTGCGTTTGCTCGGTCTACGAGGCCGAGGAGGCGGTGTCCAACGTGGCGCTCGTGGAGACCTTCGCCAGCATCGACGAGGTCCCGACCGAATATCTGCCCCCGAACCCCCCGCTCGAGTTCACCGATACGTAAGAGGTATGAGGCAGTCCGGTGATCACTCCTGACGACAAGGACTGGACCTGGGTCCTCTCTCGGCCCTGCCCGGGTTGCGGGTTCGATGCCAGTGCGTGCCCGACCCATGAGGTCGCCGCCTTGGTCCGCCAGAATGCCCGCACCTGGAATCGGCTGTTGGACGGTGGTGTCATCAAGGCCGGCCGCCCCGACCCGTCGGCATGGTCATCGCTCGAATACGCGTGCCATGTCCGAGACGTCTATGCCCGTTTCGACCATCGGATCGCCCTGATGCTTGCCGAGGACGACCCTCTGTTCCCCAACTGGGACCAGGACGCCACGGCCGTCGCCGAGCGCTATGACGATCAGGTTCCGGCTTCCGTCGTGGCCGCCCTCGCCACCGGCGCCGCGGCGATGGCCCAGCGACTCGAGGGGCTCACAGCAGCACAGTGGCAGCGACCGGGCCGCCGGAGCGACGGTTCCATCTTCACGGTCGCCACGATCGCGCGCTACATGATCCACGACCCCATCCACCACGTCTGGGACGTCACGCGCCTGGTCGTGTAAGGCCGCGCCGCCCGAGGCGCGGATCGGCGACCGGTTCAGCCAGGCGTGGGAGCCTCGCGGGCAACGATCCCCACCAGGTTCGTGACTGACTTCTCCACCATCGCCTTCGGTATCACGGGGAACCGATCACGTGCGTCCTCCGAGATGCCGCTCCAATCGCAGTAATTGGTCACCTCGGTCTCCTCGTCGTCTGTACGTGTGATCTCCCAGCCCCAGACGTGACCGAACGCGCCACGCTCCAACGTGCCGATGTTCCATTCGACGAGCGCGTCGGGGACGATCCGCGTGACGGTGTTGAGCACCGTGTACTTGCCCATCGGGATGTCGCCAAGGGGCTCCCGGTCCATGGCCATCTCGAAGGTATCGCCCACAGCTACCACGCGCCGGGCGCCGGGCGCTGCCTCGAGCATGCCCGAACCGTCGATTTCGACGTGCCTGCTCGGGTCGGTGACGATGCGGAAGACCTCCGAGGGACTGGCTTTGACCCTGGCACTGACGGCCATGCGATGTGAACCGGTCACGCCCCTGCCTCCCCTGCCTCGTCGATGCTGATGGCACCCTCAGGGCACGTGGCGACCGCCTTGCGCACCAGATCCTCCTGGTCCGGGGGAACCTCCGCGGCGGCGACGTAGGCATGGCCATCGTCCTCTCGCAACAAAAAGACGTGGGGCGCCGCGAGGTTGCACAGCGTATGGCCCTGGCAGACGTCGGGATCGACTTTGACGCGCATCGTTCACTCCTCCTTCAGGTCGCCGGCTCGGCGCTGTCCAGCGTGTGCTGCCATTGGGCGATGACATCACTGAGGGGTGGCCCCTCGCGCTCGCCGGCCGGGAAGTCAGCCGGTAGGTGCTTGTAGCCGTTGATGGTCCCGATGTCTTCATAGCGGACCGCCCCGCCTTCTTGGCACCTGTACTCGGGGACGCGCGCGAGTACTTCGCCGAGCATCGTCTTGAAGGTCATCCGGGCCAGGTTGGATCCGATACACCGGTGCACGCCCAACCCGAACGCGGCATGGCGATTCGGGAACCGGTCCAGCACGATCTCGTCGGGATCGTCGAAGGCGTCGCGGTCGTGGTTGGCGAGCGCGTAGGACATCCACACGCGCTCGCCGGAGCGGAACTGGTGGCCTGCGATCTCGCAGTCCCGGGTTATGGTGCGGCCACCACCTTGGGCAGGCGTGGCAAAACGGACGAATTCCTCGGTGGCCGTATCGAGCAAGGCCGCGTCACTCGCCAACGGACCGCGTTGCGCAGGGTGGCGGTCGAGCCAGTCCAGGGCATGCGCGGTGAGGGAGGTCGTCGTGTCGAAGCCCCCTCCGATGAGCAGGACGAGCGTGCCCTGGATGTCATCGTCGGAAAACGCGGCTCCGCTGTTCTGGGCCTCGATCAGCGCCCTGATCATGCCCGGTCGCGGCCGCGTCCGGGCGGTGACCATCGCCTCGGACAGATGCGCACCCATGCGAATGGCCCCTTCGAGGACCCGACTGAACTCGGGGCTGTGAGGTGGCGTGTAGACCATGGCGTGCGCGGGCTCGCAGTAGATGACCCAATCAACGAGTGGGAGTCCCAGCAAACCCATGGTGAGCACGGCTGGGACCACATTGGCCATGTCGTCAACGAAGTCGATGTGACCCGATTCGATCACCTCGTCCAGGCAGGCGCGGGTGAGGTCCCGCACCATAGGACGCCAGCGCTCCACCGCGGCCGGTGAAAGGAAAGGATTGAGGACATGCCGGTATTCGAGCTGCTCGGGTGGATCCATCTCGAGGAACCCGCCGCGGTTGGTGCCGCCGACGGGCGATGGGATGGCGACGCCGCCATAGCCCTGCCGCACCCCTAAGGGGTCATGATCGTTCGAAAGCAGGTCAGGGTGCTTGGCCATCTCACCGATCAGATCCCGCCCGCTGATGATCCAATAGCCCCCGTACCGCTCGCTCCAGGCCGCTGGGCACTGATTCCGGATCTCATGGCTGATCTCGGGGTACGCCTCGCGGTAGTCGGGTGAGTGCTGGTCGAAATCGATAACCACCCGGTCGTCGGTCGTCAATGTCCCCTCCGTTTCTGCGCCCACACGGGGCAAACCCTGTGGGGCCCGCCGGCCTCACGATAGTGCTCCGCGTGGGGGTTCCTCAGGCTGTACCGGACGCAGTGTCCAAGCCGTAGAGGGCAGCGGCGTTCAGCCCCAGGATGCGGCGCTGGGTGCTCGCTTCGAGCCCGGCGATGGTCTCAAAGAGCTCGGCGGTGGCTCCGGGGAACGTCGAATCGGCGTGCGGGTAGTCCGATCCCCACACGATGCGTGACTCCCCGACGAAAGGGACCAGTGCCGGCAGCGTGGGATCGTCGACTTCGAAGCTCACCCAGCACTGGCGCGCGAAGTACTCGCTGGGCAGGAGCGACATCGGCGGTGCGTAGCGGTGGTAGGAGGGCACCTGGTGATCGAGGCGTTCGAGCCAGTACGGCGCCCAGCCTCCACCCGCTTCGAGGAACACGAACCGGAGGGCAGGGTGGCGCTCGAGAATGCCCAGCCCGATGAGTTGGGCACAGGCCAGCATCTGCTCCAGCGTGTGCGAACAGGCGTGCAGCACGAGCACATTCGTGGGGGTGCGGTCCGAGCCCAGCGGCGGGACGGCATTCTGGAATCCCTCGTGAATGGCCACGGTCACCCCGAGCGTTTCGGCCTCCTCCCAGAATCGGTCATTTTCCGGGTCGACGATGGTGCGGCCGAGGCACGGGTTCGGGCGCACGAACGCGGCGACGAACCCGAGCTCCTCGCGCGCCCGTCGGAGCTCCTTCACGGCGGCGTCGGGGTCTTGGAACGGCACCATGGCCGCACCGCGCAGACGTCCCGGGGCGATGGCGCAGTATCCCGCCAGCCAGTCGTTGTACGCCCGTGCCAAGGCCACGGCCGCCTTCGGGTCCCCGATACCCCAAAAGCCGAGGCCGATCGTCGGGTAGAGGACGACTTCGTCGATCCCTTCGCTGTCCATGTCGACGAGCCTCGCCGCCGGATCGAAGGCGCCGGCGCGTGCCTCCTCCAAGGGCACCGGCCCAACCGGCTCCCCGACATCGGTCCCGGGCCGACCCATCTGCCCGAGGCGGGCCAGAAACACCTCCTGATTGGCGACGACGACATGATCCAGGCCGTGCGCATCTGTTGTCGCCGACGGCCGGTAACGATCGGGCACCGACGCCCAGGCCGACCACGGTTCGAGCACGTGGCCATCGGCATCGAGCACCCGCATACCCCCGTGCATTGCGATGAACCTATCCCGCCCCCGTGGCCCCAGGACGCGAGGCGGCCGCACCACGGCCCGCAGGCCCACACCCCGACCCGCGCTCGGGAAGTCTGCGGCGTCCTCCACAAATGTAACCTTGTTTCGTAACGATGGTTTGATATGATGAGGCCGCGAGTCGGAAGGCTCGTGCAGGTCAATCGCCCCGATCCACGACCAGGAGAGCAAGACGAGCTTGGAAGCGCCGGTCCGCTACGACCTCGATCAGGCGGTCGCCCACATCACAATGGACGACGGCAAGGTAAACGTGCTGTCGCCGCGGATGCTGGGCGAGCTCAACGGTGCCCTCGACCGCGCCACGAGTGACGGCGCCGGCGCCGTCGTCGTGCGGGGAAGGGAGGGTGTGTTCTCCGCCGGATTCGATCTGCCCACCCTGCGCGGTGGCGGCACCGAGGCGCTGGCCATGCTGCAGTCCGGATTTGAGCTCGCCGAGCGAATCCTTTCCTTTCCCCTGCCGGTGGCCATGGGCTGTACCGGGCACGCCATCGCCATGGGGGCGTTCCTTCTCCTGTCCGGTGACTACCGCGTGGGGGTCGACGGCCTTTACCGCATCACCGCGAACGAAGTGGCGATCGGCCTGACACTGCCAAGGGCCGCGATCGAGATTTGCCGGCAGCGACTCTCGCCGGCCGCATTCAATCGGGCGACCATCCTCGCGGAGGTCTTCTCACCCGACGATGCCGTCGTCGCGGGCTTCTTGGATCGCACTGTCGAGGCCCCCGGGCTCAGCAATGAGATCGCCGGGCTGGCGGCCCAGATGGTGGCCCTGGACACGGCCGCCCACGCCGCCACGAAACTGCGGGCAAGGAGCCTGGCCCTGCAGGCCATCCGCAAGGCGATCGAGGAGGACATGGCCGAGTTCGCACCGGCGTGAGCGTCCGCCCACCCCGGCATCTCCGCGGTGCCGTGCGGGGCTCGGAGAGGATCTGATGCCACGGGCGAAACAGCGAACCCCAGAAATGCGAGAACGCGTCCTGCGTATCTCCGTCGAGATGCTCGGCCGGGACGGAGTGGCCGCTTTCACGACCAGAAGGGTGGCCCAGGAGGCCGCCACGTCGCCGCCGGCCGTGTACGAACTGTTCGGTGACAAGGCTGGGCTCGTCCGCCAGATCTTCTTCGAAGGGTTTCGCAGGCTGTGGCGACAGCTCGAAGCGCTTGCGCAAACCGACGATCCGCGCGTTGACCTCGTGGCGGTCATCGAGGCCTTGCGGGTGTTCGTGCGCGCGAACCCGGTGCTCGCCGAGTTGATGTTCGCCCATCCCTTTGCCGACTTTGATCCCGGGCCCAATGAGCGTGCGGCCGGCAGCGGTGTCCGGGAGTTCATCGTGGGGCGGGTCCGCCGCTGCATCACCGCCGGCGTCGTCGCGGGCGACGCGACTGACATCGCCCATGCGCTCCTCGCCTTGGCCCACGGCTTGGCCACGCAGGAGTCCGCCGGCTGGCTGGGCACTTCGCGTGCGTCAATGAACCGTCGCTGGGCTATCGCTGTCAACGCCATGATCGACGGCCTGCGACCGTGATCCCGAGTCGCCAGTCGCCCCGTGGACGCCACGCGGACGTCGATCGGCCCTGACGCGCCGGGATTCTCTATGCTGCGACCGGTCCTGACGAAGAGGAGCGAACGCCGTGTCCGACGACCCCACCCTTTGGTCAGCCTGCCGGCTCCAGGCGGCGCTCCGTGACCGGTCCCTGTCCAGCCGGGAGCTCCTGGACGAGGTCGTCGAAAGGACCGAAGAGCTGAACCCGGAGGTGAATGCCGTCGTGACCATGGACCTCGAGCGCGCCAAGGAGCGCGCCGCCAGCGCCGACGAGGCCGCTGCGCACGGAGAATGGCTTGGTCCCTTGCACGGGCTCCCGTTCACCGTGAAGGACGCCATTGAGACTGCGGGGATTCGCTCCACGGGTGGGGCGCCCGAACTGGCCTGGCACGTGCCCTCGGTGGATGCACCGGCGGTGGCGCGACTGTCCGCGTCCGGCGGCATCTTGTTCGGCAAGACGAACGCCCCAACGTGGTCGGCTGACTTCCAGACCCACAACGAATTGTTCGGCACCACCAACAATCCATGGGATCTGACCCGCACCCCCGGCGGGTCGTCAGGCGGCGCAGCCGCGGCGACCGCCACCGGGATGACCACCTTCGAGTTGGGCACCGACATCGGCGGGTCCATTCGGATACCGTCGAGCTTCTGCGGCGTATTCGGCCACAAGCCCAGTTTCGGCGTGGTGCCCCAACGCGGCTATCTCGACCACGTCGGTGGGGGCACCATCGATGCCGACATCAACGTCTTCGGCCCCCTGGCCCGGAGCGTGGAGGACCTCGAGCTCCTGATGGGCGTCCTCTGTGGACCTGGCGCCGACGACTCCGTCGCATGGACATTGCGGTTACCGGCCCCTCGTTGCACCGAACTCGCGAATCTGCGCATCGGCACCTGGTTGGACGACCCCGCGGCGTCAGTGGATTCCGAGGTCGGCGACGTCCTCGAAAGTGCCGTGCGCGCGTTCGCCGCCGCCGGGGTCACGGTGACCGACCATCGCCCCCCTCTCGACATGGCGCAGAATTTCGGGCTGTTTCTCGGACTGACCGGAGCGGCGGCGGCGCTGTCCATTGACCCGGAGACGTCGGATTTCGTCCCCATCGGCCATCGCCAATGGCTCGAGATGAAGATGGAGCAGGCCCACATCCGGGCGGCCTGGTCAGACTGGTTCTCGAACTATGACGTCCTCCTCTGCCCGGTGATGCCCATGGCGCCCATCGCGCATGACATCTCCACCCCTTTCATGCAGCGGACAACGCGTATAAACGGCACGTCACGTTCGCACATGGACTGCACGGCGTGGACAGGATTGGTAGGGGTGGCCTATTTGCCGTCGACGGTCGTGCCGGCCGGTCGTACCCGCTCAGGCCTCCCGGTCGGCATGCAGGTGGTCGGACCATACCTCGAGGACCTGACCTCTCTGCGCGCCGGACGGCTCCTCTCCGGCGTACTCGGAGAATGGCAAGCTCCACCTCTGGCTCAAAGCAGAAACCACTAGGGAGGGAAGGTGATCACGTGATGGAGGTTCGGATCAACCACGTCGCAATGAGCATGTCCGATGCTGCGCTCGACGAAAGCGCGCGGTCCGATATCCACCGCTTCTATGGAGAGGTGTTCGGGTGGACGCCCTATTCACCGGAGGGCGAATCAGGCAATCCGCTCGTCATGCTCATGTCAGATCCCAAGCTGTTTCTCTTCGTGATGAACGAGAGCGAAGGCATGGTTGCTCCTCCGCTCGACCACTTCGGGATCGAGGTCTTCGACGAAGGTGAGCTCGACGAGTTGCTTCGTTTGGCGAAGATGTTCCAAAAGAAAGACGATCGCGTCCGGATCATCGACAAGAAGGTGACCCGCTACTCGGCCGACGCATCGCTGCGGCCGGACCTCGCAGAATCCAGCGGCGTGGATCTGGTCAACTGTTACATCGGCTACCTGTTGCCCATGATGGTGGAGATTCAGTACTTCCGGTACTAGATGAGGCACGAGAACCTGCCCCGATTCATGTGCCGGGTGCCACCATGGCCTTTCCGGCGAGAGGGCCGCTCGACAGGTCGCGCAACGCGTCCATGAGCTGACCGAGGGGAACGTCCGCAGGCTCAATCAGCAGTTCGGTGGGCAGGCTTCCTGACGCCAGCAGGGCGAGAGCATCATCGATGCCGTCGGCATCGTAGAGGAACGAACCACAGACCGTGACCTCGTTCAGGATCATCCGCAAGGGATTGAGGGTCGGTTGATCGATTCCCGAACCAACCAGGACCAGCGTCCCGCCCCGGGCCACCTGATCGAACCCGGCCTCAATGGCTGCGCCGTGCCCCGAGCATTCGAGAACGACATCGCAGGCACGCGCCGCGAGTCGTTCGGCATCCAGGATCTCGAAGTGCTCGAGCGCGGAGGGGTCGAGGACTTCGTCGGCGCCGAGGTCATGCGCCAGCTGACGCCTCTTTAGGCCAGGCTCGATCACGGTGATGGGACCGACCCCCTTGGCCTTGAGGGCGGCGAGGGTCAGGGCCCCGATCGGTCCGGCTCCGAACACCATGACGGTGTCGCCTTTGGTCACGCCCGAGCGCGTGATGCCATGGAGCGCCACGGCCAGAGGCTCTGCCAACGCGGCCTCGCGCAGGGATAGCCCCGGTGGCACGCGCCGCACCGCTGCTGCGTTGGCCCGGATGTAGCGGGCAAAGGCGCCTTCGGAGGCGTCCATCACCGAGCCCTTTCGGTTCTGGCACTGCGACGGCTTACCCTCCAGGCACCTTCGACAATGCCGGCAGCGAGGGGAGGGGCCACCCACCACGGCATCGCCGATAGCCCACTCGCGCACGTCGGCGCCCACGGCGACGATCNNCTACCTCGACCAAGATCTGATCAGGGCCGAGCGTGGGCACGGATCGATCTTCGAGGACGATCTCGCCTTGGCCTCGATATACAGCCGCAGGCATCGTGGTCGGTAGGTCGCTCATAGGTCCTCACCGGTCCTTCTCGCTTGGTGCGGAGCACAGCTTGGCAGATAGGGGGACCACCTGTAGAGGCTGCTGGTTCTTGCCGGCCATGGCTGCGCCCTGTTTCGGTGACGTCGGCGGACATGCGCGAGGATGCCACCAAGCGAACCCATGGGAGTGCTGATGGCGCGAAGGGTGCATGTTCTGGTGGTCCTGTTGGTCGCCATGATCCTGGGCTTTGGCATTGCCGGCACCGGATGTGTCGACCGGGTCGGGGCCGCGGCGGTACGGGACAAGCACATCTCGGTGAAGTACGCCACCATCTATACCTCGATCCCCGAACTTCTGGCGGCGACGAAGGTTGCCGTGGTGGCCACCGCGCGATCGGTGGCACCAGACCGTTCCTCCAGCGGTTCTCATCCCAGCTCATTGGTGACGATGGAGGTGCGCACGGTCCTTCGGGGAAATCCGACTCACCAGATTGTGGTATTCGAGTACGGCGGGCAACCTGGCGAAGTAGTGAGCGGGCAGGTCCCGCTTGCGGTCGGCCACACCTACCTGCTGTTGCTCGGCGTCGATGGGACGACAGGGCACTACGTCGTCCTCGACGGTGTGACCGGCCTGTTCAGCTATGACGCCGCGACCCAGGTGGCCACCCGGCTCGATCCGGCGGCGACGTGGATCCCACAGTCGATCTCGTTGAACCTCGCCGNNAATTGAGGACGCCAGCCCCGCCGATCCCCACCCCAAAGGTCCTCCCACCCATCGCGGGCGCCTGCCCGCCCGGCTGCACGTTGCCGTCTGACGACGACGCCATCACGGTGCTTGCTTCGTCGGCGAACGAGGTGGCCATGGTGACGATGGAGGCCGGTTCACCGTACGACAAGTTCGTGATCGACAGAGTCCTGCAAGGTAATCCTCACACCCTCATCTATCCTCCCCGCGATGAGGACGGGGACCTCGGTGCGGTATTCGACACCTTCGACATGGTGGCAGGCCAGAGCTACATCGTGTTCACCTCGTACTTCCGCGGTGGAACATGCGGATCGGCGTTGTTCTCGTACGATCCGACTACGGAGATCGCCACGCTTGTCACGAGCGAGGATGGAGTGACCCCGGGTCAAATCATGCTCCCGGGGAGAGTCTTGCCCATACCGAAAACGATCACGCTGCGCGCCTTGCGGGAACGGATGTACCCGACGACGGGCGTCGTCTACCCCTCGGATACTTCAGAAGAGACGTGTCCCGGGCCTTGAGCAGTGCCGTGGTCGATGACCCGCTAGGGAAGATGACGTGTGATGCTCAAGAGGATGGGCCTCTGAGGAAGGTCGTCGGCAGTGTTCAGATCCCAGCCCGGCTGCCCGATCGGCTGCGGGCGAACAGATAGGACAAGCCCAAGCACGATTGCGATAGTTGTGATCAACAATGCAATTAAGAACATGCTCGGAGCATTTACACCACCTCCTGAACGCAACAAGCCTTACCCGGCGGTAGCGGCGCCGAAACGGGCGCCCCGCATATGTTGCCTCGTGCATCGCCCCGCACGGCAAGGCGCGTGCTCGTTCCGCTGGGCACCGGAGCGGCCTCTCAGGCTTCGAGCTTGCCCTTCGCTATGCAGATCGACATGTGGGCGTCGAGAACCGCATCACGGGTCGCGGCGGATGCTCCGGGATCCGCCTCCGCTGCTGCCTTGGCGCTGTCGCCCGCTTGCTCGAGCTCTATCACCGCCGTGCGCTGGTCGTTGAGCCCGACAGCTTTCTGGGCTTTGCTCGCGAACTCGCTCACCACCGCAAGCAGCACAGGTGATGCCCCCTCGTCACTGCGCACTACCTCCAGCGCGCTGTCAATCTTGAGACGGGCCCGCTCCAACCGTTCTGTAGTGGTGGTCATGGGAGCAGGCTACCCGGGTGCCCGCGTGATGTGCCGAGCCCGCTCGCTGGGAGGACAGTGCGCACGACGTGGCTTGGCGTCTAAATGCCTTCGAGTTCTGGATTCCACATGACTTCCCAGAGGTGACCATCGGGGTCTCTGAAGTAGCCCGAGTAGATGCCCCACGGCCGGGCGCGCGCCGGCCCGGTCAGGGTGGCGCCCGCCGCCTTAGCCTCTGCGAGCACGGAATCCACCTCTTGCTTGCTTCCCACTGCATGGCCAAGGCTGAAGGCGCCTGAGGTGGGCGGCGCGAGCGGTACGTTCGCGTCCTTGGCGAGTTCAGTCCGAGGGTAAACCGTCAAGATGAGGCCGCCATGAAGTTGGAACATCGCGATTGCCCCCGCGGCATTCTCGTCGTCCCCGATGAATTCAGTGCCGACGATGCCAGACGACTCGAGTCCGAGGCCGTGGCGATAGAAGTCAAGAGCTCGATCGAGATCGGCGACCGCAAGGGTGATCACGTGAACGCGGGGTTTCATATCGGCTTCCTTTCGCCGCTCTCCGTCGGTATCTACCGTAGACACCAAATTGAACCTGTTGGGACAGCGGTGCTTCCACGAGATGCGTTCACGAGCGCCCACGTCGACGCGAGGCGACCGGTCAGGAGCTGCCGAGCCCGGTCCGCAGGCCTCGACAGACGCGAACGCGGCGAGGGTTGCAGGACGACACGCCAAACGCGTCCGGGATACCGAGTCCCGGACACGTTGCTGGTTCAGTCCTCCGGGTCTTCCGTCGATGAGTCCTGATCCTCGGGTTCCGCACCCTTCTCGTCAGGACGGTAGGTCGCCGCCAGCAGAGCCGCGGCCGAGGCCAATCCGAACGCTGCTGCTCCCAGCGCCATGGCAGGGCCGGATCGGTTTTTGCGGCCCAGCACGCGGTCGACCGACCAACGACCGTGTCCCAATCCGGCCAGGGCTATTGCTGCGGCGGCGACGATTGCCGTGTACTCCCAGCCGCCCTTGAAGACGAAGAACCCTTTCCCGCGATGATCCGTTGCCGCGGCCGTCGCCATCAACCCAACAACCGCGGCACTCGGAAGGGGGTTGCCGGCTCCCAGCGTGATAAGTGTGCCGGCACCGATCTCCGTGGCGGCCGCCATCCGAGCGTGGACCGCCGCGGGCCGGAGCCCCAATGACTCGAACCAACCCGTGGTGCCTTCGAGTCCCCCCGATCCGAACACCTTGTTGGTCCCGTGGGCAATCAACATGGGCCCGATGGACGCCCTCAGCATGAACGCCGCGAAGTCCTTATTGTCTTTGACGCGCATTTGGGGCCGCCTTCTCGTTTTCATCGTGTGCGAATAGTGGAACGCTATCGCCCCGCAGTGCAAGACGGTTTCCATCGTGGCCCGAAGACGAGGGCATCGCGGGCACCGAGGAATGCCTGTGACCAGGCCTTCCGGTGATGGTCGGCCGGACGGTACCGCGATTCACCGAGAGGTCCTGGCGAACCATTCGGGTCCCCCGGGCGTCTTCTTGTAGGAGGAGCCCGATTGGAAGCGAAGAGGAACGCAAGTGAGCTACAGGGAACATAGGGAACGGATCTCGACAATGGTCTCTCGCCGCGCTGCCGGCCGCGTCCTGTCCATCTCCTGGCGCCGGCGACTCGTAGGGTTGGCGGCAACTTCGGCATTGCTGCTTCCCATGGCTGCACAAGCCTCGACGATCGCGGCCGGGGGGGCGATCGTTGCCGCACGGTCGACTCCGAAGGGCTGGGTGACCGAGTCCGCCTATGGGCTTCAGCTCTCGGTGCCGCCGTCGTGGACGACGGCCTATTTCGAGAATTGTCCCCACGGGGGTGCCGGAACGTTGTTGATCGGCGCCCCCTCGGTGGATGCGTTCTGCCCCGAGGTATCCCGGGGCACCAATCTCGTCACGATGCAGCCCGCGCCGTCGGCGTCCGTCGGCGGCACGCACCAACTCGAGCTGGTGATTCATGGCATCCAGGTCAAGGTCTCCTCGAGCGTTGGTGCAGTCAACTGGGTAGTCCCCGACAGGAACGTGGTCATTGCCGCCACCGGCCCGCAATCCTTGGCCATTCTCCGCACGTTGTCAGTCGCCACGTCCCAGGCCCGCGCCGCCCCGGGGATTCTGGAAGGCAGCATGTACCTCGAAGCGTTGCAGCAGGTCCCGGTGACCGGCCCCGTTTCGTTCACTCGACTCAATGCGCATGGTCCCGCATTGGCGGCGGTGCACGCCTACGACGGCCACTTCTCCGCCATGTTGCCGCCGGGAACGTATCTACTCCACGGTCACGATGGAAACGCTCCATGCCCTTCCCTCTCCGTAACGGTCCAATCGGGACTCTCGGCTACGGCGCCATCGATCCGCTGCCAAGGCGAATGAGCGTGCCGTGGCGATTGCCCGCCCCGAGTCCCGCGTGAACGATCGTGGGCTTCTGAGCGGTGTCAGGAGCTGCCGTCACATAATCTGACGGCCCCCGGACTCGTTCCGGGCTCAGGTCTGGCGTTGTGCGAGAGAGGGTGCGCCCGGGCGGCACCTCTGGACCCTTCAAGGGCCGGGACTAACATTGTCTTCGATGGCCGGACGCCTGCCCGCCGCGAGTCTGGGCAAGCGCGTAGAGGCTCTCGCATGCGCGCCTCTGCTCATCGTTGTCACGCTCGGGGTCGGCTGGCTGGTCTGGTGTGTCGTCGAGTGGCGCAACGGCCGAACGCCGAGTTATCGACTCCTAGGGTTGCGCGTCGTCCGAAGGTCGGATGAACGACCGATTCGCTTGGCCAGATCCCTTGCCCGCAGCAGCATCTGTTGCGTGTTGATCGTGCCGACGATCGCGATCTGCACCGTCATCGGTATCTGTTTTGTGTTTGGGGCGTCACCTCCCGACGACCTGCTCCGTCATCCTCGAACGGCGCCGTGGGATTACCTCACGGCCACGAAGGTCGTTGACGATCGCACTCAACCGAGAGTGGACGGCGATTTCGGCCACGGGATCTTGGACCCTATTGACCTGTCGAGTGCTGCACGGGCGACAGAAACTCGCAACAATGGACATGTCCACTGACATGACACAATTGGCAAACTGGGTGCATTGGTAAGCAAGCTCTCGCTGGTCCCCCTGGCGGGGTTATATGCATTTCTCGGCGGTCGCCGCAAGTGCAAAAAAGTCACAATTTTTGGGTGTACTACCACCCGTAACGCTGACCTTCGCTTCCCCAGATCTTCTGGTAGCCGGCGTTGGCCCGCTCGTAACCGAGCCATACGCGCACGACCAGCCAGATGAAGCTCGCGGTGGAAGAGCGGTAGAACCAGTCAGCAACTCGAAGGTTGTCTCTGGGCGCGTGGAGCATCCCGTCTCCTTGCGGGGCCAAAGAGTTCCGGAGTGACGTCCTCTCTCGGGTGTCGAGGTAACGGGAGGATCTTGGACAAGTGTGGGGGATGCCATGGGAAGCGGCCGATCTCCTCCGAGAGGGAAGGACTTCATGCCCAAATTGAGCTAACAGCCACTGTGCCCTGAGTGTTGTAATAGATGCAGCAACATCGAGGGGCCCATGAGTACTACTCCTCGTTCCGAAACGTG